>NZ_JAUSTN010000001.1:0-311669 GCF_030812875.1 Peptoniphilus koenoeneniae | reverse complement strand
GAGTCAAGATAAAGATAAAAAGTCCATATTAGGGCAAATAAAAAGCTTTAAGACAGATGACAAAACTAAGTCAACTAAGAAAGACCATAGCAAAGATACAGAGAGATAAATATCGGCAGTCTTCGGACTGCCTTTATTTTTTTGTATTTGTGTTTTAGAAAAGTGAATAATATTATGAAAAAAGTGAAGATTTATGCTATAATATAATTGATACAGAATTCATGAATGGAGAGATAGTCATGTTAAAAATCAGCTATAAAAAGCTATTTAAAAAAATGATTGACCTAGATTTAAATAACACAGAATTAATGGAAAAAACAAATATTAGTAGAAGTACATTTTATAAAATGAAAAATGGGGAGAATATTACAACTGACGTATTGTTAAGAATATGTGAAGGATTAAATTGTAATCTTTGCGAAATTATGGAGTTAGTTAAAGATGAAAATGATTGATTATGTTTTAGATAAGACAAATGAATATATTAAGATCGCATCTAAAGAAACTTGAAAAAGAATAGGACAGTTTTTTACGAGTAAAGAAACAGCAAAATTTATGGCATCTTTAATTGAGTTAAATATTAAAAGAGATGAAATATCTATTCTTGATCCAGGAGCTGGCTCTGGAATCCTTTCTGCGGCACTAATTCAGAGAATTATTGATAGTAAACTTATAAAAAAGATAAATTTAACATGTTATGAAACAGATGAAGATATTGTAAATTTGCTGGAAGCTAATTTATATTGGATAAAGGAAAATTCAAATGAATGAAGATAAGTTTTTAGGACCGAGAAAATAAGGGGAGGTGTTTATTATTAAAGGTGAAGTATCTAAAAAAGATTTGATTAGAGAAATTGAAAAAGCCATTAAAAGTGATGAATTGGGAGCATTCATTGGAGCGGGACTATCAATTCCTGCTGGATTTTGTAGTTGGAAAGAACTTCTAAGAGAGCCTGCAAAAGAAATTGGGTTAAATGTTGAAAAAGAAAATGATTTGGTTAGCTTAGCTCAGTATTATGCTAATTCAAAGAAGAGAACATCAATAGATGACTTGATCAAAGTGCAATTTTCTCAATTACTAAAACCTACTGATAATCATAAACTATTATCACAGTTACCGATTTCCACTTTTTGGACGACTAATTATGATAAGTTAATTGAAAAAGCTTTAGAAGATAATATGAAAAAGCCTTATGTAAAAACAACAGATGAGCAATTAAGAGGCACAAATCATGATTTTGATGCAATCGTTTATAAACTACACGGAGATGTAGAAACTCCTGAAGATGCAGTACTTACAAGAAGTGATTATGAAGAATTTGGATATAACAAAAGAAAGTTATTCAGAGAAGTTTTAGAGGGAGATTTGCTTACCAAGACATTTCTATTTTTAGGATTTAGTTTTGAAGATCCAAACTTTAACTATGTAATTGGAAGATTGAGGGTATTGCTCGATGAAAAGAATACAAGAAAACATTACTGTATTATGAAAAGGATCCAAGATACCGATGAGGATTATGAATACAAAAAAGCAAGACAGGAGCTACAAATTGAAGATCTAAATAGATATGGTATTTTTACATATTTAGTAAATAAATATGATGAAATCACTGAAATATTAAGTACTCTTGTTGATAGATTTAGAAGGAAAACAATATTTATATCGGGTAGTGCGTACTCCTATTCGACTTATTCTCAGGAAACTGGAGAAAATTTTATTCATAAACTATCTTTTGAACTATCAAAAAATGGTTATCATATTGTGAATGGATATGGTAAAGGTGTCGGTGATTTTGTATTAAATGGAGTTGCAGATTATTGTTTGACTCATAAGTCCAAAATAAATGATTTTTTAACGCTTATGCCTTTTCCTCAAAATAGTTCATTAGGTATTGATTTAGATAAGCTATATAAAGAAAATAGAGAGCAGATGATTGAAAATTGTGGCATCGCTATATTCATTTTTGGAAACAAAAAAACAGAAGATATTGCACATGGAGTGATGGATGAATTTGAGTTATGTAAAAAACATGGATTAGTATGTTTGCCTATTGAATATACTGGCGGGGCAGCCAAAGAAATATTTAAACAAACAACTCAAGAAATTTTAGACAAACATATAATAAGTGCAATTGAACAGGCAAATAAACAAAGCAATGGCGATATAGATATGTCTATTAAAAACATAGTACAAGCAGTTAAAATATTAAATAAGGAGGAGTTTTAAATGGCAAAAAGACAGGTGTTTTTTAGCTTTCATTACGACAATGATAATTGGAGGGCAGGACAGGTTCGCAACATGGGGAAAGTAGACAGTAGCTCTACCTTTTCAGATAATGACTGGGAGGAAGTAAAAGAAAAAACTGAAAGTAAAATTAAAGAATGGATTGATGAACAGCTAAACAAGCGTTCATGTTTAGTTGTTTTGATTGGAGAAAAAACAGCAAATAGAAAATGGATAAATTATGAAATAAAAAAAGCATACGAGTTAAACAAAGGTATTGTTGGAATTTATATCCACAAGTTGGAGAATGCATTGGGAGAGCAAGATGATAAGGGCAACAATCCTTTTGATTATTTAACATTAGAAGGTGAAAAACTGTCAAAGTATGTTAAATGTTTTGATTCTGTATACTTATCAAGCAAAAATGTTTATAGCGATATTAAAGATAATATTGAAGATTTAATTGAGTATGGAATAGAACATAAACCATCAACTTGGTAATAAATGATGATGGAGAGCAGCTACCTCTCCACCTCCTTCCCATAATAATTTTCATAGTTTTTCCTATAATGAACAAGGTCAGAAAATTGTTCTTTATTTAAAGAATACTCTTGCATAAGGGTGTTCTTTTTTTCTTGCAATTTATCAAGGTTTGATAGTATTTCTTTTGTGTTGGGTAGTTTTTTATAGTTTTCTAAAATTTCTTTAGCAGCTATTTTATAGACGGAAAGTTCACTATAATATTCTTCTGCAAATTGTTTATCTTCAGGATTTTTCTTATGATATTTATAGATTTCACGATACTTGTTTATAGTATTTATATTTTCCATATCTTGAGATAGACTCTTCATTTCAGCTTCAATTTTCTTTATTTCATCTAACAAGTCTTGTCTATCATCTGCAGATTTTTTAATAAGATCATCGAGTTGTGTAATTGAATTAATTCCTTGTTCTCTTAATTTAATTATTGAATCAGCCATTGTTTTGATATTATGTTTTCTTGCCCAAACTTCATAACCTTTTGAGGATTGAGCTTTTTCATTAGTAGATATATCAATGACGTTTCCTACACGTTTTTTAATAGGATTAGTTTTGTTTTTAATAGCTAAATCTATTCTTTCTTTAATTTTTTCTTCGGTATAATCTTCTCCGATAGTCTTTGCCCTTGTAAATCTTTGCTTATCTTTATGACGAAAAGCAATGTGTTTACCAAACTTAATTTCATAATCAAGAGCTTTCATATTTTCTAAAAACTCTTCCCACGAGTTAGACCTATTAATCATTCTATCTATATCAAATTGCAGTTTAGATTTCCAAGAATTTCCTTTCTTGTTTTGGTCATACTCGTACCAAGATTTACCAGCAGTTTTATATTTTCTCTTGTAAGCTTCATAATATTCATCAATGACTGAAAGCTTATTTTCTTTACATAACTCATCACTTTGATATCTGATTTTATGGTAAGTTTTTTTGTTGGATTGGTAGCATTTACCAGTCTTGTAATTAACATTATTAAAAATAATATGGTTATGGATATGCCCTCTATCTATATGAGTTGCAAGAACAAATTCATAATCTTCTTTTAAAATTTTCTTACATAATTCCATTCCAATTTCGTGAGCTTTTATAGGATCAACCTCTCCTGGTAGAAAAGATTGGATCAAATGTCTAGCCAAAACTGTACCTTTAGTATCATTGTCTTCTCGTGTTTTCATAAATTGAATATGAGCAGTAGATGGATGACAATTAAATGAAGATACCAAGACTTTTTCATCAGTTTTTTCGCTCTTAGTAATGTAATCTATTGCCAAATTTAGAGTTGATTTTATAGGATGTATTTTTGTAATTGCCATACTAATCACCAGAACTTTCTTTTGATTTGTTAAGAAGTAGGGAATGGATCTGCCATATTTCTTTTGATAATTTTTCTATCTGATTATTCATAGATTCAATTTCATTCTTGTAAATAACACCAGTTGTATTAGTTGCTTTTGCAATCTGGTTTATATTATTCGTAGCATTTGAGAGTAACCATTGCAGGTTTCTAAATGGTTCTAAATCTACTACATAAATTTCTTTTTCTAATACACATTTCCTAAGAAAGTGGGACATTGTTTTGCAATTAGCAAGTTTCATTTTCTTTTCAAAAACTTCCTTTTCTTCTTTAGTTACTTTTATTTCTATTCTTTCATTTCTAAATCTATTTGCCATTTTATTCTCCTTTATAAAATATATTTCGGGGTCTTAGGGTTCTCCCTAACAAGGTAAAAATTAAAAAAATGGAGCATTCCGTAAAGGGCTGCTCCATTAATTTTTTCGTAAGTGTCCGTACACTTACTGTGCTTGCTATTAAAGTTGTAAGCGTTAAGCGTTTATTAGGTTTTATTAATTATACCGCATTTAAATAAATTAATTAAGAAGTATACGGTAGAGTAGAGCAAAATTTATAATTTGATTGATATTGAAAATATTTTTCAATTAAGATATAATAAAAACCGAGGGAATCCTCGGAAAATAATTGAATGATTGGAGGTATTTTATTGAAAGATAAGGAAACAAAAGTTGGTCAAATTAGAAAAAAAGAAATTCGAGATGCAGCAATGAGATGTTTTTTGAATAAAGGATTTCAGAATACAACAATGGAAGATGTGATTAAAGAAGTTGGCATGAGCACAGGTGGTGTCTATCATCATTATAAAAGCACAGCTGAAATGCTTAAAGATTTAATGCTTGATGGAAATCAGTATAGAAATAATTTAATTGATAATTATTTAGAAGCTCACATAGGTCAAGATAAATATGAACAGATGAGTGAAATTTTAGTGGATAAGTGTCTACCAGATACAGATATTACTAAGGTTTATTCTCTTTTATTACAATCAAAAAAATATAATGAAGATTTAGAAAAGATGTTTCAAGATTTGAAAACAGAAACAGTAAATCAATTAGATTCAATATCTAATAAATTAGGAATTGATTCAAAGATTTTTGAAGATGGTTTTTTAGTAAATTATATAAATGGAATGATATTAAGCTCGCAAGTTCTTAATGCAAGAGATTCATATGATGAGAATAGGAAATATCTAAAAGATACAATTTTAAATTATATTTTAGATTTAGAAAAAAATAGATAACTAAGGAGGTTTCAGAAATGAATAAAAAATTAGAAGTTAGAGATTTAATTAATGTTGGTTTGTTTGCAGTACTTGGGTTTATTTTTATGCTAATAGGCTCATTTACAGCTATGGTTCCTGTTTTGATGCCAATTGTTCCCTTAGTACAGGGAATTTTAGTTGGACCTAGTAACATGCTTTTTTCAACAAAAATTAAGAAGCCAGGAATGCTTTTTATTCAAACAATGCTAATATCTTTAGCTTATGTCATCATGGGTCATGGTCCATGGGCACTTTTAACAGGAGCAATTGCAGGATTTATTGGAGAAATAATATTAAAATCAGGCTCTTATGACAGTAAAGGAAAATCTAGATTAGCATTTTCTTTTTCAAGTCTTTGCACTTTAGGAAACTATGTTCCGATTATCATCTCAAGAAATGAGTATGCACAAGGGCTTTTAAATCAAGGTTATAAGCAAGAATTTATTGACACAATGATGAAAGTTATGCCTGATTGGATTTTAATAGTTATGGCTATTTTAGGATTTATTGGTGCTTTTGTAGGTTGTAGCTTAGGAATTGTGTTTTTGAAAAAACATTTTTCAAAAATTGGTAAGTAAGAATTAGGGAGCGGGTTATTAGATATGATAAGGATAGATTTTAGAGCAAAATTATTTTTAATGATGGTTATTTCTTTTATTATGACAATTGGAAATATTCAAAGCCTAAATCCTATATATTATGTATTAATATGTATGCTCCCTACTTTTTTATTATTTTTATCTGGACATATAAAATCCGGGATTAAATCAATCATACTTTTTATAATATTGAATATTATAGAAATTAATATTAGGGAATTAAATGATTCTATAATATTATCACTTATACACATAGTTATAATTATAATAAAAAGAGTTTTTGCACCTATGGTTATGGGAAATTATATAATTTTAACGACTAGTGTAGGAGAAGCAATTTGTTCATTAAAAAAGGTGAAGTGTCCTGATCAGATAGCCATTCCTGTTGCGGTTATGGTTAGATATTTTTATGCAACAAGAATTGAGTATAGACAAATAAAACAAGCTATTTATTTGAGGGGTATAAGTTTTAGGAAATTTTTAAAGAATCCTATTTTATTAATTGAATATAGGATAATCCCACTATTGATGACCCTATCAAATTCTGCTGATGAATTGACAGTAGCTTCATTAACTAAGGGTCTTGCTGTCAATCAAAATAGATCAAATATTAGAGAAGCAAAGTTAACATTTGCTGACTATTTAATTTTTTTTGTTTCTATTTTAGTTTTATTTTTTTATATAAGAGGTAGAAAATATGCTTAAAATAAGAAAGCTTGATTTATCTTTTGATGATGAAAATATCTTAAAAAATCTAAATTTTGAATGTAAAGCTGGTGAAATTACAGTTATTACAGGACATTCTGGATGTGGAAAAAGCACACTATTAAAAGCAATTAATGGAGTAATACCTGAATACCTTGATGCTAATATTAATGGAGAAATAAAATATAACAGCCTAGATTTACTTAGTAAAAATATATTTGAAAGATCATGTATTATTTCAAATGTATTTCAAAATCCAAAATCTCAATTTTACTGTATGAATTCCACTGAGGAGTTAGCCTTTCAGCTAGAAAATAGAAATACTGACAAGTCAGAGATAATCAATAGAATAAAGAAATACTCAAAACTCTTAAATATAGAATACTTATTAGACAAAAATATATTTGATTTATCTGGTGGAGAAAAGCAAATGATAGCACTTGCAGCTTGTGCAATTTCTGAAAATGATATTATTTTATTAGATGAACCATCTTCATCATTAGATAATGAATCTATAGAAAGGTTAAAAGAAGCCTTAGTGAAATTAAAAGAATTAAATAAGATAATAATTGTTGTGGAACATAGATTATTTTATTTAAAAAATATAATGGATAAGCTATGTATTATTGATAATGGGTCTTTAAATTTATACGAAAAAGAAGATTTAAATGATTATAATTTGAAAGCTATTGCAGAAGGATATGAACTTAGAACATTTAATAAAATAGAGAAAAGTGATTTAGAAATTAATAAATATTATAAAGTGAATTTATTGGATGATAAAAATAATTTTAGCAATGGAGATTTATCATGTCATAATTTTAAGAAAAAATATGAAAAGAATAAAATTTTTGACTTTAGTATTTCCTTTAATAAGGGAGTAAATTTTATCATTGGAAAAAATGGAATAGGGAAAAGTACTTTCATTAAATTATTGACCGGTATTACAAAAGGTCACGGAGATGTATTTGTTAATCAAAAAAAAGTTACAAAACAAAATAAAGAAATTTTTATGGTAATGCAAGATCCTAGCTCCCAGCTTTTTACAGAAAGTGTATTATCGGAAGTATCAACAGTAAGTGAAGATAAAAGCCTAAATGAAAAAATGTTGGAAAAGATGGGATTATTATCAAAGCTTGAAAAACATCCTCAAAGTTTATCGGGAGGAGAGAAGCAAAGATTGTTGATTGCTATAGCAAGGCTTAGTAATAAACCTATTATTATCTTAGATGAGCCTACAAGTGGATTATGTAAACCACAGATGAATACATTAATTAATTTCCTACACGATATGGAGAGAGAAGGAAAACTCATTATAATTATTACACACGATTTTGAATTTATAAAACACTGTGATGGTACAATATATGAATTTCTAAAATAAAATGCAAATGGATACAATTATGGAGGTGTTAAATTATGAAAGAAAAAAGTCCTGCTGTAATATTGTGGGAGCTTGCATATAAGGAACATTCAAAGTTAAAAACATCTGTATTTATAGCAAGTATCGGTGTTATTGCCGGAATTGTTCCATACATTGCTGCAAGCCGTATTTTAGTCTATTTATTAAATGGAATTGCAGATTTCAAGGTCTATTTTTTATGGATGGGAATAGGTCTGTTATCTTATATTTTAAAATCTGTTTTATACTCTACGGCGTTATCTGTATCTCATAAAGCGACTTTTAGTGTATTGAAAGATATTCGCTTGAGAATGATTGATAAACTTCCGAAGATGCAGTTAGGAGAAATAATCTCTGTTCCAAGCGGAAACTTTAAGCAGATTATAGTGGATCAGGTTGAAAGTATGGAGAAACCGCTCGCTCACCTGTTGCCTGAAATGACATCGAATCTCTTAGGTTCTTTGAGTATATTTATTTACTTATTATTTCTTGATTGGAGAATGGCTCTTTTATCATTAGTATCCATTCCTGTGGGGATGCTTTTTATGGGACTCGTAATGAAAAATTATGCTGTTCAATATGAAGGATCTGTAAAGGTAAATCGAGAAATGAATTCTGCAATTATTGAGTATGTTAATGGAATAGAAGTGATAAAAACATTTAATCAAGACAAGAGATCGTACGCAAAGTACAAAGATAAAGTCATTGCAAATGCAAGATACTTTTATGAATGGATGAAGAGCTGTCAGTTACCTGTGTCTTTATCTAAAAACATATCTCCTACTACAATAATCACAATGCTTCCATTTGGTTGGTATTTCTACATTAGCGGCAGTTTAAGTGCAGAAGTATTTATATCTGTAATTATTCTATCTTTAGGTATTGCAGGACCTTTACTTGAAACAATCAATTTTGTTGATGGTCTTGCTAAGATAGGGACTATTGCAAATTCTATTAACTTAATTTTAGAAGGAAAAGAACAAAAGCATTCTGATAGAGAAGTGACTATCCAGCAATATAATATTGATTTACAAAATGTAAAGTTTGGATATGAAGAAGAAAAAGAAATTCTTCATGGAATATCCCTAAACATAAAAGAAGGTACAACAGTGGCTTTTGTTGGACCAAGTGGAAGTGGCAAGTCAACTTTAGCAAAATTAATAGCTGGATATTGGGATAGCATGGAAGGAAATATAAATATTGGTGGACACAATCTTAAGGAAATTCCATTAAAGCAATTATATAGTTTGACCGCCTTTGTTTCTCAGGATAATTTTTTGTTCAACGAAAGTATTAGGGAGAATATAAGAATGGGCAATCCAAGTGCCAGTGATAAAGAAGTAGAAGACATTGCTAAGAAATCGGGTTGTCATGATTTTATTATGAAAATGGAACATGGTTACGATACGGTTGTCGGAAGTAGTGGGAGCCATGTTTCTGGTGGAGAAAGACAAAGAATATCAATTGCAAGAGCAATGCTCAAAAATGCACCTATTGTAATACTTGATGAAGCTACTTCATATATAGATCCTGAAAATGAAGTGATTATAAAGCAAGCTTTATCAAAGCTTATAAAAGATAAAACGGTGATTATTATTGCTCATAGGTTATCAACTATAACAGATGCAGAACAAATATTCTTAATTGAGAATGGAGAGCTTGTTTCACATGGTAAGCATGAAGAACTTATGGAAGATTCTGAGTTATACCAAAAGATGTGGAATGCCCATATTGGAGTAAAGGATGGTGAAATAAAATGATAAGTGCCTTAAAGAAAATTTTAGACTTCTCAGGTGATGAGAAGAAAAATGTATACCATTCTATATGGGTAAGTTTCTTGTTTGCAATTTTTCACATGCTCCAAATCAGTGCAATATACATTATTGTTAAAGCTATTGTTGAAAAAGATATGAGTATGACACCTGCATGGATTGCTTTGATACTTCTTGTTATAAGCATAGTTGGCAGAAGTGTTGCAAATTATTATTCACAGTTACAGCAATGCCATGCAAGTTATTTTATGGTGGCAAATAAAAGAGTTGCAATAGGTGAAATGCTCAAAAAAATACCTATGGGATTCTTTAATGAAAATAATATTGGTGAAATCGTTGGAATTTCTACAACTGTTTTGGAAGATGTAGAAAATACTGCGGCAATGGTTATGGTAAATACCTTATCTGGTTTTATTAACACAATAATTTTTACAATAATGATTTTGGCTTTTGAATGGAGGATCGGTCTTATTGTTACAATTGGATGCTTGTTGTACTTATTAATTCTTTCAAAAATGGAAAACAAGTCAAGAAATGTTCTTCCTAAAAGACAAGTGGCATCGGCAAAATTAGTTGACACTATTTTAGAACAAATAGGTGGAATGGCTGTTATAAAATCCTTCAATTTAACAGGGAAAGGAGATGAAAAAGTCAGAGATGCTATTGAAAATAGTAGAAAAATAAATCTTGATTGTGAAAAACTGTTTACACCTTATACGATTTTGCAAAATATTCTTTTGGATTTGTTTAGCATTTTGATAATAGGTGCAGGTATTTTCTTTTATATTAATGGAGAACTTTCATTCTTAAATACAGTTATGACGATTATAATTTCTTTTCTTGCTTTTTCTCAAATAAAATTGGCAGGAAGTGCAACAACCTCTCTCAGAGTTGTTAGTGGATCTATTGAACAAACAAAGAAGTTAGAGGAATTTCCACAGATGGATATTGATGGAAAAGACATAAAGCCTACTACTTTCGATATTTCTTTTGATAATGTAGAGTTTTCATATTCAGGCAAAAAAATCCTTGATGATATTTCGGTCAAGATACCACAAAAACAAATGACAGCTATAGTTGGAGCTTCAGGAGCTGGAAAAACTACATTTTGTAATTTGATAGCGAGATTTTGGGATGTAGAGAAAGGAGAAATCAGCATAGGTAAACATAATATTAAAGAATATTCATTGGAGTCATTAATGAGACAAATTAGTATGGTTTTTCAAAATGTTTATTTATTTCAAGACACTATTGAAAACAATATAAAGTTTGCCAAGCCAGATGCTACTCATGAGGAAGTTATAGAAGCTGCAAAGAAAGCGTGTTGTCATGAATTTATTATGAAACTTCCTGAACAATATGAAACAGTTATAGGAGAGGGAGGTGCAAGTTTATCTGGTGGAGAAAGACAAAGAATATCTATAGCAAGGGCTATGATAAAAAATGCCCCGATTATTATTTTTGACGAAGCTACTGCAAATGTAGACCCTGAAAATGAGGATAAACTACAGATTGCTATGGAAGAACTTACAAGAGATAAAACTGTAATAATGATTGCACACAGACTAAAAACCATAAAAAATGCAAATCAAATTCTTGTCTTGGCTAATGGAAAGATAACGCAACAAGGTACACATGAAGAACTTATTCAAGTTGATGGTATCTACAAAAAATTTGTTGAAGCAAGACAAGTGGCAGCAAAGTGGCAGTTGTCATAAGTTATAAAAATATTGAAAACAACTGGAGGAAGTCATATGGGAAAACAAGATATGAAAACACAACTATTAACCAAAAGTCCTAAAGAACTGTTATTTAAGTTGGCAATTCCCGGAATAATCGGGATGATTGTCATAGGATTGTATCCATTTATGGATGGTGTGTTTGCAGGATGGCTCATTGGTGATTATGCTATGTCAGCCATTAGTGTGTCTATGTCCTTAACGATTATAAATGGAGGAATATCGGCATTGATTGGCGTTGGAAGTGCCTCAATACTATCAAGAGCAATCGGAAAGGGCGATAAAGAAACGACAGATAAAATATTCGGGAATTTTTGTTACTGGGTAATATTTTTTTCTGTAATTATCACGATATTGGGTTTGGTTTTTGCACCTCATTTTTTAGATTTGGTAGGAGCTAAAGGAAATATTAAAGAACTTGGTGTGAGATATTTAAGAATAGTTTTCTTTGGCTCTATATTTGTGAATTTTGCTCAAGCGGGAAATATGACAATGCGTGGCGAAGGTGCATTAAAGCAATCAATGATGATTATGGGCGCGGGAGCTATATTAAACATTATTTTAGATCCTATTTTTATGAAGTTGATGGGTGAATATGCGATTGAAGGTGCAGCTATTGCAACTGTAATATCTCAAATTGTACAAGCAATATTGACATTCCACTATTTTTCAAAGAAAAGTGCTTTTGTAGGGATCCATAAAATTCAAAAATACAAGGCAATTTATAGCGAAATGTTCAGTATAGGAAGTTCAGCAATGATGATGCAAATTTTATTTGCAGTACAGCAAACATTTTTGTTTAAGCAAGCCTTTGCGTATGGAGGAGATGATTGGGGAATTTTGATGTCTGCTACAATGCGATTATATATGTTTTCCTTTATTCCACTGTGGGGTATGAGTCAAGGCTTACAACCTGTTATTGGAGCTAATTTCGGAGCAAAACAATACGGAAGAGTAAAAGATACGATGAAGATTTTTATGTATGGTGCAACAATTCTTGCAGCTGCTTCATGGATACCATCAATGTTTTGTTCAGAAAAATTACTATCATTATTCAGTGTGAGAAGGGAGATTATTGAAGTTGGTGTTGTAAACTTTAAGATGTTTTATTCAACATTCATCTTATATGGAATTATGATTATGACACTTACATTTTTCCAATCCATAGGAGATGGAAAAAAAGCAGGCATGATTGTAATGCTTAGACAGTTAGTTTTATTTATTCCTGCAATATTACTATTTCCAAAGGCATTTGGAGCGTCAGCAGTTTGGTGGACAGAACCTATCGTAGATTTTAGTATGATTATGTTGGGACTGTTTTTAATGCTTAATGGACTTAGGAAAATGGGAAAAGACAAAGCATAAATACAAGGACATTTGATATAAAAGCGAAAATAATCAAAAGAGGCTGTAGGTATGGATGCTATTTATCTATAATGAACGGAGGGAAAGGGAGATGAACAAGTGTATAAGTTACCTTGTAGAATTGAAATGGAATAAAAATACTCCTTTTTTCTATAATTCTTGTAGTTGTCTGTCTTTACATTTTCTCGTCTAAACAATTAAATATAGTAAAAGAAAGAACGGATTTCTTTCATTTCAGAGGACTTCTTATGCCAAGATGCAGGAGTCCTCCTTTTTTGTCTGAAAAACAAATAGACAAAAAAGAAATGGAGGAAACTTTATGGCAAAAGAGTATTACCTTTATGTCAGAGGGCAAAAGGTAAAAGTCAGTGAAGATATTTATAAAGTCTACTGGCGAGAAAAAGAACACGAAAAGTATTTGGAGCAGGTGGACAAGAAAAACCACTTGCTATTTTTTTCGTCTCTAAATCACGATGGGAATTTTGAAGATAATCTAGAAGATAAAAATGTTGATGTTGAAAAAGTTGTAGCTACACAAATGATGATTGAAGCACTAAGAAATGCAATGTCAAAGTTAAATAAGGATGAACGAGAAATAATTGAAAGATTATATTTCAATGATGAAACACTTCGTGCAGTATCAAAGACTCAAAATATATCACATACTGCTTTAATAAAAAGGCGAGATAAGATTTTAGAAAAACTAAAGAAATTTATAGAAGAAATATAGTTTCTGGTTACCAAAGAGGGCAAATTTTCCTTTATAAAGTGAGGGGAGTTTTGTCCTCTTTCTATTTTAAAAGCAATCTAAATAATATTTGAACCTTAACAATTGAATAGACCAAGACAAGACATTAATCATTTTTGGAGCGTAATAACCTATCCGCCAAGATCTTTCTGCTGAATAATTCGGTAAAACAAGTACTGCTAAGCAAAAAGCAAGGGAAGAAGAAAGGGAGCGATAAGTAAGAGTTTGAACATAGGGAGGGATACCCTATTCGCTATGAAGAAAATGAGGATAATGATACTTCTAAGGTTGAAGCCGGCTCATCCTGAACAGAGGCGGAGGTGAGATTCCTATGTTGCTAATCCAAGGCACTTGTCAATGTCAAAAAACTTTAAAAATATTAAAATAAATATTTTAAATATATTATTTGGAGGATTTATGATTAACGAAAATATAAAAGGTGTTCGTGTTTCTGAGAAAGCATTTCTAACATTAAAAGAAGCATCTGAATATTTTAATATTGGTCAAGATAAAGTTAGACAATTAACGGATGAAAATGATTGCGATTTTGTATTATTTAATGGTAGTAAGCGTCTTATTAAGAAAAAGTTAATGGAAGAATATTTAAATAGACAGTTCTCTATTTAATCTAAAACTATATATAAAACACGCTTAATGCGGTATAATAATTATAGCGTGTCTTTTATCAAAAAAGGAGAATTTTTATGGTAAAAAGACGCAAAGATAGTAAAGGGGTTGTTTTAAAAGACGGTGAATATCAAAGATCAAATGGCACTTATGAATTTAAGTGGCAAGACAAAATAGGTCGTAGAAAATCTATGTATGCGAAAACTCTAAAAGAATTAAGAGAAAAGGAATTAGATATTTTACGCAATACTATAGATGGAATCAACAACGAAGGAAGTAGCTTATCTGTAAATGATACTTTTAAGCTATGGACAAAGGTAAAAAGAGGTTTAAAAGATAATACCTTTAAAAATTACATCTATATGTATCAACAATTTGTCGAACCGACTTTTGGTCGCATTAAACTATCTGATATTAAAAGATCTGATGTTAGAAGTTTTTATAACAGATTAAAGGAAGATCAGGGATTGATGGTTTCTACCATAGATTGTGTTCATACTGTCTTACATCAGGTTTTAGAATTAGCAGTGGATGACGAATATATAAGATTTAATCCATCTGACAATGCTTTGAAGGAATTGAAAGTAGCTTATCGAAATGAATCTCCGAAGAAAAAAGCCATGACAATAGAAGAACAAGTGCTATTTGAAGAATATTTATCTAATAGTGATGAATATAAAAAATGGTATCCAATATTCATTGTTATGCTTTGGACAGGAATGAGAGTTGGAGAAGTTACAGGATTGCAATGGGACGATCTAGATTTTGATAATGGTCTTATAAATGTAAATAGGACTTTGGTATATTATAGTAAAGGTAAAGGATTAAACAATAGATATGCTATTAATACACCGAAGACAGCATCAGGTAAGCGAAGTATTCCTATGGTTCAAAAAGTAAAAGATGCTTTTCTTATGGAAAGAGAGTTACAAAAGACTTTTGGAATCGAATGTTGTGATTCAATCGATGGATTTAAAGACTTTGTATTTTTAAATAGATTTGGTAAGGTTCACAATAATGGAACACTTAATAAAGCTTTAAGAAGAATTGTTAGAGATTGCAATTTAAGTATAATGGATAAAAATAAATCGAGCTCTAATGATATTCTATTAGTTCCACATTTAAGCAATCACATTTTCAGACACACCTTTACTACAAGGCTTAATGAACAAAATATAAATACAAAAGCAATGCAGTCTATTCTAGGTCATTCTGATATTAGTACAACAATGGATATATATGTAGATGCAACAGAAGATTTTAAGATAGAACAGATGGGAGAATTTGAAAAAGCGATGAAATTTATATTTTAGAATTTACGACAGCTTACGACAAATTTACGACAATTTGCTAGAAATCTATAGGCACTTATAGAGAGTTAGCAAATTGTCGTAAATGGAGAAGTACCATAAAATAGACTTTTATAGAGATTTAGACAATTATCTAAAGTAGAGGGGATTTTCCCAACAATGAAGCCAATTGGTAAAGAAAAAACAGAAAATGAAGATTCTTCAAAAGAAGCTAAGGGAAACAGCGATATAATTACAAAAGAAAAAATAGATTTTTCAAAAGTAAAAGTAGAGCCATTATTTGAAGATATGGTTGATTTTGATACATTCTCAAAATCTGATTTTAGAGTTGTAAAAGTTAAGAACTGCGAAGAAGTTCCAAAATCAAAAAAACTTTTGAAATTTACATTAGATGATGGTTCTGAAAAAGAAAGAGTTATATTATCTGGTATTAAGGAATATTATAGTGCGGAGTCTTTAATTGGAAAGACACTACTTGCGATTTGTAATCTTCCTCCTCATAAGATGATGGGAATCGACTCAGAAGGTATGATTATATCTGCAATTTGCGAGTACGACGGAGAAGAAAAACTTAACTTAATAATGTTGGATGATAATATTCCAGCAGGATCAAAATTATATTAAAGAACACGCTAATTATGAAACTGGGGTTTGTTACGAATCCCAGTTTAATTTTTAGGGGTATGTATGAGATGGATAATTAGAATAATTTTATTACCGATAAGATTAGTGCTGAGTTTGCTCATAGCTTTTTTAACCTTCATATTAAGTTTGAGTACTGCGTTGTTAAGCGTAGTTTCTACTTTAATTTTTATAATTGGATTAGCTAACATATTTCAAGGAGATAATCAAATTGTAATTGAAGCACTAATCTTAGCATTTTTATTTAGCCCATTTGGATTACCTAAATTAGGTATATATGTTATTGGATTATTAGAATTATTAAACTATACAATAAAATCTATTTAAAGAAAAATAAATATTAGACAATCGTAGACGATAGAAATCAATAATTCTGTCGTATTTTTTATTTCAAAGAAAGGAGGCAGGAATGAATTTTGATTATTTTTATAATAGGAAATCTGAAATGTATAACTTCATTAGGTTACCTATGGTATTGCTGGAAGATGGGATTTTTGAGAGCATTTCTATTAAATAAATTATTTTGGGAATAAGTTTTACTTATAAAATTACTAAAAATTACTATCTAACAAAAAATAAACGAGCCTTTTTTATTAAAGTTCTTCTATTATATAGGCCAATAAAAAAAGAAAATTATAATATACAAGGCAACATAAGAAAGATAAATTAAAAATATTCTCAATCTTAAAAATATGCCCTTTAAAAAAACTGAAAAATTGATTTGAATTTTCAATTTCCTATGTTATAATAACTAAGAAAGCGATAATCAAACAAATGTTAATTTATTTTAATAAAATTAAAACTAGAAACGAGTGGTTAGATGCTTAGCTTAGTAATGGCACCCTTAAATGTTAATTATAAGATTTTAAGGATTAAGTCTTTAGGAGATAGTAATGTAACTGAGTCCCACCCGGCGAATCTTGGTTTTGTCAAAGATGCAGTTATAAAAGTTGTTAATGAGAACGATGGTAATTTAATTGTATATGTTAAAGATTCCAGAGTTGCAATCGGAAAAGATATAGCGAAAAAAATATTAGTAGAGAAGATGTAAGACTTGCAAACTTTAAGAGATGCAGTTGTAGGAAAATACTACATCGTTAAAAAAATCAATGGTTCTGGTCCTTTGAAAAGAATGAGGACTAAGATGGCTATTACTATTGCATTTGCCGGCAACCCCAATAGTGGTAAGTCAACACTTTTTAACTGCCTCACTGGTTCCAACCAATATGTTGGTAACTGACCAGGGGTAACTGTTGAAAAAAGACTGTTAAGTATAAAAAAATAAACACGTTTTCATGTTGCAATGTTATTAATAAAGATAAGTAGAAAGGGTGATTAAAATGAGTAGAAAAAAGATTTTAGGATATATTTCAGCTATTATAGGTTTTTTGTTAGTGCTTGCACCAAAATTTATAACACCAGTTTGTCCTCCTATGGAAGATGGGATGTTCATGAAATGCCATTGGATGGGAAATATGACTATGGGTATTGGAGCGGTCATTTTAGTATTAGCAATCATTTTTATTGTAGTTAAAGATTCAAAAATATCTTTAGGATTATCTATTTCAAATATAGCAATTGGTATTTTAGGGATACTAAACGCTCATGTGCTTATTGGTGGATGCATGAAAGCCGATATGGCTTGCAGAGCAAAAACCATTCCATTTTGCACGTTGTTGTTAGGTATATTGGTTTTAGTTAATATTTATTATTGTATGAAAGAAAGACATTCATAATGGAATCAATAATTGAAACTGAAAATTTAAGTAAGAGTTTCAAAAGAGGTTATAATACACTTTTTGCAGTTAAAAATGTAAACTTTACCTTGGAGGAGGGAGATTTTGTCAATATAATTGGCAGAAGTGGTTCAGGGAAGTCAACTTTTTTAAATCTTTTGTCTGGTTTATTAAAGCCGACTGAAGGTAAAATTTTTGCTAAGGGCAAAGATATGAGTGATTTTTCTGATAGAGAAATTAGCAAATATAGGAATGAAATCATAGGTTTTGTGCCACAAAGTCTAGGAACACTTCCGAATTTAAATGTTTTAGAGAATGTGTCTCTTCCTTATTATCTATTTAAAAGAGATGACTCTGCTTATGAAAAGGCCGCTATGCTTCTTGATGAGATGGGAATTTTGCATTTGAAAGATGATTTTCCTAAAAATTTATCTGGAGGAGAGCTAAAAAGAGTGCTGATAGCCAGATCAATGATTAATTCGCCGGAACTTTTGATTTTGGATGAGCCTACAAGTGATTTGGATAAAAACACTACTATGGAGATAATGGATTTATTAAAAAAAATAAATTCTAAAGGTACTGCACTTATTATAGTTACTCATGAGCTTGATATTTTAAAATATGGCAATACACTTTGCCAAATGGAAGATGGAAGTTTAATAAAAAAAGAGGGATAGAGATGAATTTATTAAAGAAAAGGACTAGCATTTTCGCACTGATAGTAATCATGATTAGTCTCGCTTTCATGCCTGCTTTTGCAGCAGAAACAAATTATAGTAACTGGGTTGAAGTCGCTGATGCTATGTCAGAACATTTACAAAAAGCTGTGGAAGTTTACAAGCCTGGAGATAAGGATGCTAAAAAAGCAGCCACAGATGCAATTAATGTTGCTTACTTTAAATTCTATGAAAAAATTGGATTTGAAAAAACAACTATGTCTGCAATTTCAGGCCAAAGGGGTTCAATGGTTGAACATCAATTTTACAGAGCAAAAAAATCTATCAAAGAAGATGCAGACCCAAAAGAAGTTAAAGATGAAATTGATGCACTTATAACTTATCTTCATGAAGATGCTCATACTCTTGATGGAACCTCTGGAGATTCTAAGTCCAGTGGTCAAAGTCAAGAAGATGTAAACAGCCTTTCAACAGGTCAATTGTTGGGAGAGCTGCTAAAAAGATTTGGCACATTTTTTGCAGTTCTTGGTCTTACACTTCGTGAAGGACTTGAAGCCATTTTAGTTGTAGCTGCCATTGCTGCATATTTATCAAAGACTAATAATAGAATTTATTTAAAAGGTGTATATATTGGAGCCTTGCTAGGCATTGTTTTTTCAGTAGTCCTAGCTGGAGTATTTAATATCATCGCCAATACAGTGGGAGAAGTTGAGTCTGGAATGGGACAAGAAATATTCGAAGGAATTGCGATGTTTCTTGCTGTCATCGTACTATTTTATGTATCCAATTGGATGCTTTCTAAATCTGAAGTTGAAGTTTGGAATAGATACATTAAAAACAAAGTTGAACAATCTGTTTCCAAGGGTAATTATTTTGCCTTATCTTTCACTTCATTCTTAGCAGTAGCGAGAGAGGGTGCAGAACTTATTTTGTTTTTCCAAGGTATGAGAACAGGCATTTCTGATAATCCGATGCATATGTGGATTGGACTTTTAGTTGCCGCCATAATACTTGCAATTGTATATTATTTAATTGCTAAAGTTTCTGTAAGGCTACCATTAAAACCATTCTTTACATTTACTTCTTGGCTAATGTTTATACTTTGCTTGTCTTTCTTAGGAAAGGGCATAGGAGAATTACAAGAAGCAGATGTAATTGGCAGAACTATAGTTCCTTGGATGAATGGATGGTCTGCTGAAGTTATAGGAATATACGATAGGTATGAAAATCTTATTCCACAAATTATTCTATTAGTAGTAACCATTGTTTCTGTTATCTATCAAAATAATAGAAACAAAAAAATTAGAGCTGAGCTTGAAGCCAGCCAAGAAAAAAAATAGGAGGGTATCATGTTAAAAAAGAAAAGTTTATTTCTTGTTGTTATGACACTTGTGTGTGCATTAATGTTTACAGCTTGTGGTAAAAAAGAAGATACAAAAGCTAATAATACAGCTAAAACTTCTACAGAAGAAAAAGCACCAGCTGAAGGAAACAAGAAAGAAGCAGGAGATGCAAAAGCTGCAGCTCCAGGAGAAGATGCAGGATTTGAAGAATTTCCAATTGGCGATGACCAAACTAAAGGACCTTTAGTAATCTCTGGTGTATATTTCCAACCAGTTGATATGGAACCAGCAGGAAACTCAATTCCTAAAGAAGATGCTGACTGCCATATTGAAGCTGACATTACAGCATCACAAGAAGGTTCAACATTAGGTTATGGTGTTGGTGATTTTGTTCCATGGTTAAAAGTAAAAGCTTATTTACAAAAGAAAGGTTCAGACCATGTTCAAGAAGTAGCTTTCATGCCAATGAACGCATCTGATGGTCCGCACTATGGTGCAAATATTAAATTTGACGAAGGTGTTGGCGTTTATAATGTAAAATTCGAAGTAGCTGCACCAGGCAATGACTACTTACTACACGTAGATAAAGAAACTGGTGTAACAGGTAGATTCTGGACAGAACCACTTGTTGCAGAATGGACTGACTTCGAATGGAACGGACCACAATGGTAAAGTTTTGAAAATTTTTAATATTTTGAAGGGGAATTCACGTTCCCCTTATATGCATTTATGGGGGTGAAATTATTTTAAAAATTTTTATTAAAGTTATGGAGGCGGGAATAGCCTTTTCTCTAATGATTTCTTTAATACTTGCCTATTATACAACTAAAGAGAGCAAATATAAAAAGTATGTTATTATAATTTCTTTAGTTTTAGGGGTAATTGCAGCAATTGTTTCAATAATTATAAGAAATATACCTAATTTTATTAATAGAACAGAATTGAATTTCTGGTCTATGGTACCCATAGTTATCTCAGTATTTTTAATATTAATTTTTATGATATTTGAAGATAAGATAAATGCTAAAATTTATGATAATTTCATTTCATCATCGGTTGTTGTTTATCTTGTAGGAATTTGTTTTTATTATTTACCGTATGTATTTAACCAATCAAACAAATTTGTATATTATGGCGAAAGTGCTGTTTCAACTATTGTACTTTTTAGGATTTTAGGCTTTGTTTTTGGGATAATCATGATGATTTTATCAGGACTTGCCATATATAAGTCTTCAGTTAAACTTGAAGGTAAAAACTTAAAGATTATTGTTTTTTTGAGCTTGATATGTTCAGGTATAAGCCAATTTAACGTCATAATTCAAAGATTTTATTCTAAAGAGATTATTCCTAGAAATGTTAACTTTTTTAGAGTTATTGCATTTATAGCTAATCACGAAAATGTGTTTTTATTTGCAACAATGTTAATTATGATAGCTATTCCAGTAATTTTATATAAGCAAAATATTAAAGTTAATGAAGATTATAGCAATAGGGCTCAGTTAAGAAAAATAAAGTATAGAATGAAGAATAAAAGACATTGGGCAATTTTTTTCCTTGTCGTTCTGTTTATTAATACTTTTTCATTAACGGCTGGAAAGGCATATGCTAATAAGGAACAGGCCCTTTCACCACCTGAAGATTATCAAACTGAAAATGGAATGATTGTTATTCCTTTAAGTAGCTTAGAGGATATGCATTTGCACAGATATTTGTATAAGGCAAAGGATGGTGCAAAAATGAGATTTTTCTGCATTAAAAAATCAGAAGGTTCCTATGGAGTTGTACTTGATGCCTGCGAGATATGTGGTCCATCTGGATATTTTGAAAGAGGCGATGATGTTATTTGTAAGTTGTGCGACGTTGTAATGAATAGGGGTACAATAGGTTTTAAGGGTGGATGTAACCCGATACCTTTCCCATACATTGTCCATGATAAAAAGATAAAGATTGCGCCAAAAGATCTTGACGCATTGTCTTATGTATTTAAGTAGGAGGGCTTATGTTTTGGAGAATAGTTAAAGGAGCGCTTTTTAGACAAAAGGGAAAGATGGCTCTTATTGCATTTACAGTTGCCCTTGGAGCTTCTCTTGCCACTTCAATGTTAAATACCATGCTCGGCGTTGGAGATAAAGTTAATCAAGAATTAAAGACCTATGGAGCAAATATTAATGTATTGCCTAAGGAAGCTTCCCTTCTTGATGATTTGTATGGCATGCAAGAAAAAGAGGGGCAGGTTCAAAAATATTTAAAGGAATCAGAACTTCCAAACATTAAAACTATTTTTTGGGCTTACAATATTGTAGACTATACGCCATATCTTAACACTTGGGTTTCTTGTAATAATGATTCTAAACATACTAAGATGGTAGGAACATGGTTTAATAATCATATGGATTTGCCTACTGGAGAATCAGTTGATACTGGTATGATTAGACTTAAAAACTGGTGGGAAGTTCAAGGCGAGTGGTTATCAGAAAATGATAGCGATTCAGTTATGCTTGGAAAGATTTTTGCAGACAGAAATGGATTTAAAGTTGGTGATGAAATCCAACTAAAAAGCAATAATTTAGACAAAAAATTAAAAGTTAAGGGTATTTTCTCATCAGGTTCTGATGAAGATGCATTTATATATTCTACTTTAAAAACAGCACAAGAATTTGCTGGAGTTACTGGAGTTGTAAATAAAGTTGAAGTATCAGCTCTTACTACACCAGACAATGACTTAGCAAGAAAGGCTGCCAAAAACCCACTATCTTTAACTATTAAGGAATGGGAAGTATGGTATTGTACAGCTTATGTTTCTGCTATTTGTTATCAAATAACAGAAGTAATGACTGATTCTGTAGCTAAGCCAATTCGCCAAGTTGCAGAAAGTGAAGGAGATATTTTAAATAAGACTACTCTTCTTATGGTTTTAATTACAGTATTAACTTTGATTGGTTCGGGCTTTGGTATTTCTAATCTTATTACAGCATCTGTAATGGAAAGATCTAATGAAATTGGACTTCAAAAAGCTATAGGGGCGTCAAATGGAAGGATAATTTGCATAATTCTTGTGGAAATAATTTTGACAGCGATATTTGGAACAGTTATAGGTTACGGTGTTGGTCTGCTACTTACTCAGATTATTGGTCTAACAGTTTTTGGCTCAGCAATAGCTCCAACAGCTATGGTAGTTCCTATTGTAGCAATACTTATTATTCTTGTTACAATATTGGGGTCAATACCAGCTATAAGATACCTTTTGAATTTAAATCCAACGGAGGTACTACATGGCAGATAAACAAAGTAAAAATAAATTTTACTTAAAAATGATAATGACTTCCTTGGCAAGGAGACGTGCAAGAATGTTAACAGCACTACTTGCTATAGCTATGGGAGCAACAATTATTTCAGGACTTGTTACTATTTACTATGATATTCCTAGGCAAATGGGTAAGGAGTTTAGGTCTTATGGTGCAAATATGTTGGTAATTCCCACTAACCCTGATAAAAAAATTACCAATGAACAGTTAGATGAAGTTAAATCGTTAATTCCTTCAGGAAAGCTTGTCGGTCAGGCACCCTATATTTATACAAATGCAAAAATTAATGAACAACCTTATATGCTTGCAGGTACAGATTTAAAGGGAGCGAAAGAAAATTCTCCATACTGGCTTATTGACGGTTCATGGCCTGAAAAATCGAGAGAAGTTTTAATAGGTAATGAAGTTTCAAAGGCTTTGGAATTAAAAGAGGGAGATAAAATTATTATAAATACTCCCAAAGTTAATGGAGAAGGTTCTATAGATACTAATTTTGTTGTTTCAGGAGTTGTAACAACAGGTGGTAAAGAAGAAGAACTTATTTTTATGAGTATTGATGATATTTCACAGCTTGTTAAAGACAAAAATTTTGATATCGTAGAATATTCAATAGAAGCTGAACAAAATGAACTTTCAAAAATAGTATCAAATATTTCACAAAAGGATGGATCTCTAACTCCACAAATGGTAAAAAGAGTTACCGCCTCACAAGATATAGTTTTGAATAAATTACAAGCTCTTGTCTTCATTGTAACGATAATAGTATTATTCATAATGATGATATGTGTATCCACAACAATGATGGCAGTTGTAACTGAAAGGCGTAAAGAAATAGGTCTTAAGAAAGCTTTGGGCGCCACAAATGCCTCAGTAATCGTTGACTTTTTAGGTGAAGGAGCATATTTGGGAGTTTTTGGTGGACTTTTAGGTGTTGCATTAGGATATATATTTGCCAATAGAGTAAGTATTTCGGTTTTTGCTAGAAAGGTAAGTTTCTTGCCTCTTTTAGTACCTATGACAATTATTGTTTGTATAGTAATAACTATAGTTGCATCTTTAATACCAGTATCTAAAACTGTTGATATTGATCCAGCTTTAGTGCTTCGTGGAGAATAGAAAGGAATTTTATGGATATATTAAAACTCGTAGATGTTTCAAAAATTTATGGTGAACTTAAAGCCCTTGACAAAATTAATTTAAGTGTAGAAAAGGGTGAATGGATTTCTATAATGGGTCCATCAGGTTCTGGTAAAACAACAATGATGAATATTATCGGTGCCATGGATAAACCTTCATTTGGCGAAGTTATTTTGGATGGTGAAGATATAGCAAAAAAATCACCTAAGGAACTAACAGTTATTAGAAGGGATAAGATAGGACTTATTTTCCAACAATTTCATTTAGTTAATTATTTAAGTGCTTTGGAAAATGTAATGATGTCACAATATTATCATTCTATGCCAGATGCACAAGAAGCAATGGAAGCTTTGGCTGCAGTAGGTCTTGCTGATAGAGCCAAGCACTTACCCAACCAATTATCAGGTGGGGAACAACAAAGAGTATGCATTGCTAGAGCTCTTATTAATCATCCTACAATACTTTTAGCCGATGAACCCACAGGAAATTTGGATGAAAAGAATGAATATATAGTTCTTGACATATTTGAAAAACTTCACAATGCAGGATCAACAATTATTGTTGTAACTCACGACCCTGAAGTCGGTGAAGAATCTGAAAGAATGATAACTCTTGAACATGGTAAAATTTCAAAAGAAGAAAAAATGAAAAGAAAAAGACCAGTTCTTGATTCTGTAAAAAAAGATGAAAAACTTAAGGAGTTTATATGAGAAAATTTTTAAATGTATTAATAATTTTTTCTTTGGGGCTTGTCCTAGTTGCTTGTGGAGGAGATAAAAAAGAAGAAGCTCCAAGCGTAAGCTATAAAGACGGCACATATCAAGGAGAATCTGCCAAAGATGAAAGAGGCGGACTTGTAAAGGTGGATATAACCGTTAAAGACAATAAGATTGAATCTTGCACAATGCAAAACATTGATGGAGATGGAAAAGAAAAGGATGAATCTTATGGTCAAAGCCAAAATGAAGGACTATATAAGATAGCCCAACAAGCTATAAATCTTGCAAAGTCATACCCAGATAGATTAGTGGAAAAAGGAAATCCTGAAGGAGTGGACGTTATTTCGGGAGCAACAGAAACCTACAAGCAATTTATAGAAGCTTGCAATAATGCTCTTGATGGTGCAAAATAATGAAAGATTTATACACAATTAATTTAGCAAAAAAAAATATAGAAAATAAGAAGACAAGATCAATTACCTTGATTTTTCTTGTAGGGATTTTAACTTTTATTTTATTCATGTCATCATTTATAATTTTTTCTCTTAAAAATGGCATGAAATCTTTATCAGATAGGATGGGAGCAGACATTATAGTAGTTCCAGAAGGTTATGATTCTAAAATTACAGGTGCAATATTAAGGGGAGAACCTAATACATTTTTTTTTGACAAGGACATATTAAGTAGAGTAAAAAAAATACCGGGCATAGAAAAAGCTTGTGGCCAAGTTTATCTAGCTACACTTTCTGCTGGATGCTGTTCTTTTCCCATTCAAGTTATAGGAATTGACTTTTCTGATGACTTTAGCGTTAAACCTTGGCTTGAAAAACAGATTAAAACTCCAATTAAAGCTGGGCAAGTTGTTGTAGGTGCTAACATTGTGGGGAATATTAATCATAAGGTTAAATTTTTTAATCAAGAATTTGATATAAGAGGTAGGCTTGCAAAAACTGGCATGGGTTTTGATAATTCAGTTTTTATGACAATAGAAGAAACTCATAGATTAGCCAAGGAATATGAAAAGATAATTAATCATCCGGTGGCAAAAAAAGATGATATATCTTCTATTTTAGTAAAAGTTGAAAAAAACAAAGATCCAAAAACAATTCAAAAACTTATTAAAGAAGAATTTAAAAAAGAAAAAGTGTATCCTTTATTGCCAAGAAAAATAATGACACAAGTTTCAGATTCAGCAAAAAACATGCTTGTATATGTGTATATATTGATAGCTTTGATTTGGATACTAGCTTTCTTTATTTTAAGTCTTGTAAATACCTTATCAGTTAAGGAAAGGAAAAGAGAATTTGCAACCATAAGGATATTAGGAGCAACAAAGAAAAAACTCAGTGAAGTAGTTCTTATTGAATCTATGCTAATTAATGGTACAGGTGCAGTCATAGGTTCTGTGCTTTCCTTTGTTTTAAGTATAACTTTCAATAATGTATTTTCATCACTTTTGAAAATGCCTTTTTTAAGACCGAATATATTCCTTATGATTTTAATGTTAATAATAGTAATAATTTTGGGAACCTTGTTAGGACCAATATCTTCAATTATTGCTATTAATAAAATAAATAAAGTAGAATTATTATTGATGCAAAGAGATAATGATTAAAATAGGCTCTTTGTCAAATTTTGGGGAGACTTGTTAACTCGAGTCTCTCTTTTCATTTAAAAATCAATACTTAAACGCTAATAAAAGATCAAAACTAAAATAACTAAAAAACCATTAAAAATAAACATAGCAAACAAGACTCATAGGGGTTTTGCGAAATTTTCCCATTTTCTTATCCCAACAATGAAGCCAATAGGCTTAGAAAAGGTAGAAAATAGGGATTCATCAAAAGAAATTTACGAAACTTACGACAAACTTACAAAAGAAAAAATAGACTTTTCAAAAGTAAAAGTTGAACCGCTATTTGAAGACCTAGTGGACTTTGAAACTTTCTCAAAATCTGATTTTAGAGTTGTAAAAGTTTTAAACTGCGAAGAAGTTCCAAAATCAAAAAAACTTTTGAAATTTACATTAGATGATGGTTCTGAAAAAGAAAGAGTTATATTATCTGGTATTAAGGAATATTACAGCGCAGAGTCTTTAATTGGAAAGACACTACTTGCGATTTGTAATCTTCCTCCTCGTAAGATGATGGGAATCGACTCAGAAGGTATGATTATATCTGCAATTTGTGAGTACGACGGAGAAGAAAAACTTAACTTAATAATGTTGGATGATAATATTCCAGCAGGATCAAAATTATATTAAAATAAATTTAAAAACAGGGGTTATTAATTAAAATAATTCCGGTTTTTTTGAGGTGATTATTTGGAATATATAGGAAAAGTTTATAGACCTCCATCAGAATGGAGGAGTTTAATTGTTCAGGCTACTGTTGGGTGTAGTAACAATACCTGCACCTTTTGCTCCATGTATAAAGACGATTATTTTTATGTAAAAGATGAAGAAAAATTATTTAAAGAACTTGAAGAAGAATCAAAAAATTTTAATGGATATAGAAGAGCTTTTATAGGTGATGGAGACGGTCTTTGCCTATCTAAGGAAAGAATAATAAGACTTAATAAAAAAATTAAAGAACTCTTCCCTTACATTGAAAGAATAGGAATATATTCAACTGCAAAAGATGTAAACAAAAAATCTTTAGAAGAATTAAAAGAAATTAAAGAGTCTGGAATAGAAATTGTTTACATGGGAGTAGAAACAGGTTCGGACCTACTATTAAAAAAAATAAAAAAGACTGAAAATAGAGAAAGTTTTTTAAAGGCGGCAAAAAAACTTCATGCTGCAAATATAAAACAAAGTTTAACCCTTATAACAGGTCTTGGAGAAAATAAAAATATTTTAGAATATGCAAAGGATACAGGAGATTTAATATCAGAAATGAATCCAGAATACTTATCATTTTTAGCATTGACTTTAGAGCCTGGCTCTGAACTTTATGAAAAATATATGCAAGGTAAATTTTATTTGCAAAATCCCAAAGAATCATTAGAAGAAATATATTATTTTTTAAGCTTTTATAAGGGCAAAGGACCAACAATATTTCGTTCAAACCACGCATCAAATTATTTGTCATTAAAAGGTCAGATACCTGAAGATGTTGAGAAATTAAAAAAACAAATAGAAAATGCCATTATGAATAATAATTATAGACCGGAATATTTAAGAGGCTTATAAAGCTTACAATTAAATTCACTAGGAAGAATTGAATTTTATTATCATAAGGGCTATTATAGTAATGTAAATAAAAAAGGAGGAATTTATGGAAATAAGTAAAGAATTTTTAAAAAAATTAAAAGATGAATTTGAATCCTGTCGCACAAATAGAATAGCTCAACGTGCTGCAACAAACACAGGACTTTTAGAAGCATCCGTTGACAGATTTGAAGACAAAATAAATCAAAATCGTCATACTTTCAATATAAACTTAAAAGAAACAGAAGTTAGAAACCAAAAAAAATCAGGACGTTGCTGGATGTTTGCATCTTTAAACCTTATGGAATATAAACTTTGTCAAAAAAATAATTTAAAAGAATTTGAACTTTCACAAAACTATACTTTATTTTATGACAAACTTGAGCGCTCTCATTATTTTTTACAATCAATTGTAAAAACATTTGACCAAGATGTACATGGAAGATTAGTAAGCCATCTTTTAACAGACCCTATGGGAGATGGTGGACAATGGGATATGCTAAAAAATATAGTTAAAAAATATGGAATAGTCCCAAAATATTCAATGCCAGAAACAGAAAACTCTTCAAATACATCAAGTATGGATTCATATTTAACAAAGATGTTAAGAATGTTTGCAAAAGATTTAAGAAATGCCCATGAAAATGGAAAATCAGATGAAGAAATTCAAAAAATAATAGAAGAAGACATGAAAGCCATTTATCGTACCCTATGCATTTGCTTAGGAACACCACCAAGCAAAATTGATTTTGAAGCAAGAGATAAAGACGATAAATTTATTTCACATAAAAATTTAAGTCCAAATGAATTTTTTGATAAATTTGTAGGAATGAATCTTGATGATTATATTTCAGTTATAAACGCACCAACAAAAGACAAACCATATTACAAATCCTACACCGTAAAATATCTTGGAAATGTTGTAGAAGGAGACATTGTAAGATATGTAAATGTTCCTATTGAAGAAATGAAAAAAATGGTTTTAAAGCAACTTCAAAGTGGTGAACCTGTTTGGTTTGGATGTGACGTAGGACAAAACTTCTATAGACAAGGATCAAGACTTGACCTTGAAAGTTTAAGAGTAGATGAACTTTTAGGAGTTGACTTTAAATTTAATAAAGAAGAACGTCTTGACTATAAAGAAAGCTTAATGACTCATGCAATGGTATTTATGGGATGCGACTATGATGAAGAAAAAGACAAAATAAATCGCTATCGTGTAGAAAATTCATGGGGAAAAGATGCAGGCTATAATGGATTTTTAGTAATGAGTGATGAATGGTTTAACGAATATATGTATCAAGTATTAATTAACAAAAAGAATATTTCACAAGAAATAGTAAAAGCATATGAAAGTAAACCAACTGAACTTGAACCATGGGATCCAATGGGTTCACTTGCATAAAAAAAGATATATAATATAAAACTTCTCGTAAAAATTGCGAGAAGTTTTTTTATTAAAAAATCAAAAAAAGTTAACCCCGGTTAACAAATTTAAAAACAATAAAAAGTAGATATATACAAACTTGTAGAAGAAAAATAAGAAATAAACAAAAAAAGGTAAAGAATAAATCTTATCAAAAACCTTTACTTTAAAAAATTACTTTGATACTATCAAAAGCATAATAATATCAATTATCAGGAGGTAATTTTTGAAATACATATTTATAATTTTAGGATTTATTTTTTTAGGAATAGGTATAGTTGGAATATATTTGCCACTTTTACCGGCAACACCTTTTCTACTTTTAGCAACAGCATGCTTTGCAAGAGGATCAAAAAAGTTTGAAAAATGGTTTAAAAATACAAAAATTTATAAAAATAACCTAGAGCCTATAAAAAACAAAGAAGGCCTTAGCCTAAAGAAAAAGATAAAAATTTTAGCCACGATAACTCTTTTTATAGGAATATCATTTTACTTGGTAAAAAATTCTCATGGAAGAATTTGTCTTATTATGGTTTTACTTTTTCACTATATTTATTTTTTCACAAAAGTTAAGACTGTTAAGGAGATGAAAGATGCTAAATAAAAAACTTTTAAATGAAATAGGTAGAGAAAAAAAATCCATAATAACCTTAATAATTTTAAAAATACTTGAACTTTTAACAAATATAGCCTTAATATTTGCCATAGGTAAATTTATAGAAGAAATTGTAGCAGGAAAATATGAAGAAAAAATATTTATAATTCAAATATTATTAATAATAATTGCAAAAATTTTAATAATAAAAATAAACTCCTACATATCCTATAAAGTATCAGTAAATATAAAAAAATCTTTAAGACAAAGACTTTTTAGAAAAATTTATGGATTTAAAATGGAATATGGAGAAAAAATATCTATATCTGAAATAATAAACTTAAGTGTAGAAGGAATAGAGCAACTTAATATATTTTATGGAGAACTCTTGCCCCAACTAATTTTTTCAATTTTAGGACCCCTTATTTTATTTTTAATAATGTCCTTAATAAATATAAAAATTTCTCTAATAGCCCTTGTTTTTATACCCTTTATACCCATAGCCATAATGATGGTACAAAAACTTGCAAAAAGAGTTGTAAAATCCTATTGGAAATCATACACAAATTTGGGAGAAGTTTTTATAGATTTTTTATATGGACTAAGCACCCTTAAAATCTTTAATACCGCTGACAAATATAACGAAAAATTAAATAAGATGGCAGAAGATTTTAGAATGAAAACAATGAAACTTCTAATGGTTCAGCTTAACAATATAACAGTAATGGACTTAGTTTCCTACACAGGAAGTGCCACAAGTATTTTTATGACCCTTTATTACTTCAGTAAAGGAGAAATTAATATATTTACAGGCTTTGCATTTATTTTACTATCTCAAGAATTTTTTACTCCCCTAAGAAGACTTGGAGCTCTTTTCCATGTAGCCATGAATGGAATTTCAGCAGCAAATAGCCTATTTGAAGTTTTAGACATAAAAGAAACCGAAGATGGTATAAATGAAATTACAGATGAAGAAGTAGAAATAAGCTTTAATAACCTTAACTTTTCTTATGACAAAGAAAAAATATTAGAAAATTTAAACCTTAAATTTAATAAAAATCAAATAACTTGTTTAGTAGGAAAAAGTGGTTCAGGAAAATCGACCATTGCAAAACTAATTTGCGGAATGCTTAAAAACAAAGAAGACTCAATTATTTATAATGGAAAAACCAATATAAAATCAGATAGCTTAATAGAAAATATCTGTATGATAGATAATTCTCCCTTTATTTTTAGCCAAAGCTTAAAATATAATCTTCTTCTTGCAAACCCCTTGGCAAAAGATGAAGAACTGGAAGAAAGCTTAAAAATAGTTGGACTTTATGAATATTTTAAAAATCAAAAGGGACTTGATACACTTCTTGAAAGCCAAGGAAATAACCTGTCCGGAGGTCAAAAACAAAGAATTTCCATAGCAAGAGCAATATTAAGAAAACCGAAAGTTTTAATTTTAGACGAAGCTATTTCAAATATAGACATAGAATCAGAAGAAATAATATTAAAAGTATTATCGGAAATGAAGAAAAATATGAACATAATTTTAATAACCCATAGACTTAGAAACACAGAAAACTCAGACTATATATACTTTGTTCAGGATAAAAAAATAATAGAAGAAGGAAGCTTTGAAGAAATGCTAAATAAAAATAATTTTGCGAAGCTTTATAAGGCTCAAATGGACTTAGAAATGTGGGGTGTCAAATGATAAGTCTAAAAGAAAGAAAAACTCTCTTACAAGACCTCTTAGGGCTTGTAAAGCCATTAAAAATCCAAATGTGTTTTGCAATTTTGTTCGGACTTTCTGGACATGTTTTTGCAAGTCTAATACCAGGACTTGGCTCTTTGTACTTTGGGAAAATATATATGGGAGAAAATATAAAACTTAAAAATATTTTAATTTTACTCCTTATCCTTGCAATTTTAAGAGCCCTATTTAAGTATATTGAACAACTCTTCAACCACTATGTAGCCTTTAAAACTCTTGCCATAATAAGAGATTTGGTATTTAAAAGCTTAATAAGACTATGCCCAGCAAAAATGGACACAAAAGACAAGGGACAACTTATATCAATAATAACCTCAGACATAGAACTTTTAGAAGTATTTTATGCCCATACAATATCGCCAGTATTAATAGCATTTTTCCACACACTTATATTTTTCATAATCCTATTAAAAATAAATGTAAAATATGGTATTTGCCTTTTAATTTTTCATATAATTCTTGGAGTAATTGTTCCTGTCATAACTGAAAAATTAGGCAAAAAAGTAGGAGAAAGCCAAAGAAAAAATCTATCAAACCTAAACTCATCAATCCTTGAAAGCTGTAAGGGAATAAAAGAAATAATTAATTTTTCAAGGCAAGAGCAAAGATTTGAAGAAATAGGAAAATTAACAAGAGATTTAAACAGGTCCTCAAAAAAATTGTCAAAAAATATGGGGAACAATTTTTCCATATCATCAAGCCTAATAATACTAGCCGATTTAATATTTATACTTATAGGATCTAATCTCTATAAAAATGGACAAGTAAACTTTGTAAATTTAATATTTCCAATAACAATATTTATATCATCCTTTGGACCAACATCAGCCTTAGCATCCCTTGGAAACAACTTAGTACTCACCTTTGCATGTGGAAAAAGAGTAATGGGCATATTAAAAGAAAAAGCAGAAGTAGAAGAAATTAAAAACAAAAAAGATATAAGCTACGAAAATATAGACCTTAAAAACATAGAATTTTCTTATGATGAAACAGAATTAATAAAAAACTTTAACCTATCAGGAAAATTAAACGAAATAATAGGACTTCAAGGAAAAAGCGGTTGCGGAAAATCTACAATTTTAAAATTAATAATGAGATTCTTTGATCCAAAAAAAGGCGAAATTTTCTTAAACAGTGAAAATATAAAAAATATAAATAGCAAAAACTTAAGAGAAAATATTTCCTATGTAGCTCAAGAAAGCCATCTTTTTAAAGGAACAATAAGAGAAAATTTATTAATAGCAAAAGAAGACGCAAAAGAAGAAGAATTAATAGAAGCAACAAAAAAAGCAAACATATATGACTTCATAGAATCCTTAGAAAAAGGATTTGACACAGAGATAGTAAAAGATAAGACCCTACTTTCAACAGGACAAATTCAAAGACTTGCCCTGGCAAGAATCTTCCTAAGAGATTCAAAATTATATATCTTAGATGAACCAACAGCAAACATAGACGCTTATAACGAAGGAATAATATTAAAATCCCTCTACAAAGAAAAAGACAACAAAACAATTTTTATATCCTCCCATAGGAAAAGCACCCTTAGAATCTGTGATCGTATAATAAATATGGAAAGGAGTATAAGTTCGTAAATGAAAAAAACAGATCTAACAAAAATGCAGGTCCAATATCTTTTATTTTTAAACAATAATTCAGGAAAAAATACAATAACTGAATTTTCAAAAAACTTTTATTGCTCCAAGGCAAACGCAAAAAAAATAATGGATAGAATGGTTATCTTAGGCATATTCTATAAAGAATTAAACAGATATTATTTAACAGCCATAGGAGAAAAATACGCAGAAGCATACAATAAAAAAATAAGTAATTCACAAATAATAGTAGAAAACGCCTTTAAAATAAAAGACGAAAAAAATAGAGAAATAGCAGAAGAATTAATTTATATAGAAAATTTAAATGACGTTATAGAAGACCTTTCAGAAAAAATAAAAGAAATAGAAAAATTAAAAACTAAAATAGCGGGAGAGGACATCCTTAACATATATTCAAAATTTCCCTGTGAAACCCATCTAACAATCTATAAAATCAGTGAAAATAACAAGGAGTCCTTTGTTGAAAACTCCATGGCAATGATGGGATTTGAAAAAAATTTTGAAATAATAGAAGACGAAGAAGCCTACATTTGTATAAAATCAAAAATAATAGAAAAAATTCATGGAGGATACAATAAAAAAGCCATAGCAATAATCTTATGCTATGAAGACGAAAAAGGAATCCATAAAATAGATGGAGAAAATGGAATTTTTAAAATTCCCCTAAAAGTTGTAAAATATTGGAACAAATTGGGGAAAAGCTCTATGCAAACATCAGTGAATTTAACCATAAAATCCCAAATAGGTTTTATCAGTCATGTAGAAAAAGCAAATTTTATTTTTTTTGTTAACCTAAGTTAATATCAAAAATAATTATCATTATTTAAAAATAATGGCTTAAATTTAAACTTAATAAAATTAATTATCAAAAAGAAAATAAAAAATCAAAAATAAGTTAACTCGGGTTAACTTATTTTTTTTATAAAAAATCTTTAAAAAAATATAAATACGTCTATAATTAAGATGATATCAATTATCAAATTATAAATTACAAAAAGGAGGTTTTTAAAATTAAAAAGAAATACGTATTTTTTTTGATTTTATTTTTAATTTTTTTACCGAAAATAAGCTTTTCAAAGGAAATGGATTCAGAATTTCCAAAAAAAGAAGATCTTGGCTTAGAAGACGGTTTTTATAAAATTCCAATAAAACTTTGGCATTCAATAGAAGAAAAAGAAAGCATGGGAAATAAAGCTTTAAATCAAACAGCAGAGATAGAGGTAAAAAATAAAGAAGGATATTTATACATAGGTTCAGGAAAGATGGAGTACATGAAATTAATAGCATCCCTTGTAAATTTATATGTGCAAAAAGAAGATGGGATTTTTTATCCAGCAGACAGGGGATCTTTTACCATGGAAATTCCTGACGAAGAAGAAAAAAGGCCATCAGTATTTAAAACTAGCCTGCTAAATAAAAACGAAATGACCTATGTTTATGTTGACCCTAAAGTTGAGCCTATGGGAGATGCACCCATAAAAGCAAGACTAAAACTTGACTTTTCAAAACTTGAAAAAATCAACTATGAAGACGCTAAACTAATAAAGGAATTTGAAGAAGGACCTAAAAAGAAAGAATTTAATCCAAAAGAAAAAGCAGTCCTTCAAAACAAGGGAATATGGGTTTACGCAGATCCGGACACCTTTGACAAAGAATACACCTTTTATGGAAACAAACTCTCTGGAAAAGCAGCAGAAGAAGTTTCATCCAAATTTACACCCTTAGATCAAGTAGCAGTATATAACATTGAATTTTTGGGACCAGTTGACAAAGTCCTAGACAAAGAAGACGTACAAGGCAAAAGAGAAAAAATAAAACCTAAAAAAGATTTTGAAATAAAACTTCCACTATTTAAGTTTTCAAAAGACGATAACTTAAAAGTGTATGACTTCACAGAAGGCAAAAAAGAAGTAAACTTTGAAATTGACGGAGAACACGTAAAATTTAGGGGAAAAAATCCAGGCAACTATGCCTTGGTAAAACTAGCAGAAAATAAAACAAAAGTAACAAACTCCATAGACAATAAAACACAAGGACCAAAGCTTAAAACAACAAACTCCCAAAAAACATCAAAAGCAAAAGCCTTTATGAACTCTGTAAAAGCACCAAAATCACAAAAAATAAAAACTTCAACAAGCTCAAGAAATTTACAAAGCTCAAAAAGCGTAAAAGCAATAAGCAAAAAAACACCAAGCCTTGAAGAAATAAAAGCAAGCGTAAAAGCACAAGGAGAAAATGCAAGCTCAAACCTAGGGATAAAAGCCAGTGAAAAAACTGAAAAGGCAAACACAGAAGACAAAGAAACATTAAAATCAGACACAAGAGAATCAAAAGCCATAATATTTTTTGCCATAGTAATTATATTAGCAATAAATATTACAAGCATCATATTCATTAAAAAATGCTTAAACTTAATCCTTAATTTAAAAGACGAAGAAAGATTATTAAAAGAATTAAGGAGGAAAGAATGAAAAGAAAAATTTTAATATTTTTATTGATGTTAAGCCTTTTGACAACCACCAAAGCCCTAGCCTACACCCAAGAAATATTTAAAGCCACACCCTATTACATACATCCAGTCACAGGAGTAATAGAAGACGCAGGCAACAATCCAGGCATAGGACAAGGAATGACAGAAAATGTACTTAACCCCCAAGCCCTTTTAGAAACAACAGACGACGGAAGAATGTTCCTATCAGTTAGATATAGCCTTGCAAACTATATAAAAAACGAAACATTTGCAGTGCAAGAAAGAGGAGAGAAAGACTTTTATTCAGTATCAGCAGAAGTAACAGGTCAAACAGAAGAAACAAAAGACTATAGATTTGAAATCCCCTCAAAAAATGTAATAGTAAGAGCAACATTTTTCGTAGGACCAATGGGAAGAGATGTAGTTTTCTATTATGACATATCAAATCCCGCACCAGGTAACACCGACTTTAAAACCTTAGAAGACCTACCAGAAGACAATCAACCAGTAAACATAGGGCAAGAAGAAGAAATAGAAGAAAATCAAAATACAGCACAAAACCCTATAGAAACTGAAAAAAACACAGGAAATAGCCCTTTAAACTTAAAAAATATGAAACCTGTAGAAGGAGGCTCCCAAGTAGGACAAATTCTACAAGCAAGTGAAGGAGAAAAAATAGAAGTAAAGCCAGTAAACTCAAAATTTTCAGCAGGAGATTTAGGCTATAAACATGGTCTATTAACAAAAGACTCACCCCAAATAAAAAAACTATACTACTCCGACACAAGCGAAGAAGAAAAAGACAACAGACCCCTTGGGAAAATAACAATGGCATTTATATATTTATTAATAGGAGTTTTATTTTCAGTAACAACAATTTTAATTCTAATAAGCCTACTAACATTTTTATACTATAAAAAAATGGAAAGCGACTTAGAAGACGAAAGAATGGAGGCATATGAAAATGAAGAAAACTAAAATTTCTACACTTTTACTTGCAATCCTCCTATTAACAGGATGCGTCAACCAAAAAACAGAAGGAAAGAAGACCGGAGGCAACTTAAGAATAGCAGCAACATCCATGGCAACAGTTTACATTATGGAAAAATTAAACATAGACCTAGTTGCAGTACCAGACTCAGAAATAGATAAAATGCCAGAAAGATATAAAGACGTACCAAAAGTAGGTATGGCAATGACACCAGACATAGAAAAATTAAAACAAATAAATCCAGACTATGTTTTTTCACCAGTGTCCTTAATCTCAGACCTACTTCCAAAATACAAGGCAGCAGACCTTGACTATGGATTTTTGAATCTAAACAACACAGATGGAATGTATAAGTCAATAGAGGATCTGGGAAAATTACTTAACAGAAAAAAAGAGGCCAAAGCCTTAATTGACGACTACAAAAAATTCATAGACGACTACAGAGAAAAGCACAAGGATAAAAAAGCACCAAAGGTATTAATCCTTATGGGTTTGCCAGGGTCCTATGTAGTAGCAACAGAAAACTCCTATGTAGGAAGCCTCGCAGAACTTGCAGGAGCAGAAAATGTCTATGGTGGCACCAATCAACAATTCATAACAATAAACACAGAAGACATGCTACAAAAAGATCCAGACATAATATTAAGAACAGCCCACGCCTTGCCCGAAGATGTAATGGCCATGTTTAAGAAAGACTTTGCAGAAAATGACATTTGGAAGCACTTCAGAGCAGTACAAGAGAACAAAGTATATGACCTTGACTATAAAAAATTTGGAATGAGTGCAAAATTTAACTATAAAGAAGCCCTAAATGACTTAGACAAACTCTTCTATGGAAAAGACTCAAATGAAGTAGGAAATACAGGTGATAAGACAAATGAAGAAAAATAAAATCATCCTAGTTTACACCATATCAATCCTAGTCCTAATAGGACTCATACTTTATTCAGCAAAAACAGGATCTATAGAAATGACCTTTGGCAAATTAATAAGAGGCTTGTTCATAGAATATGATCCCGACGTGGCGACAATATATGACCTTAGGTTTCCAAGAATAATAATCTCAATACTAGCTGGAGCAGCCCTTGCAACATCAGGAGTTCTCCTTCAAGCAGTAATGCAAAATCCCCTAACAGATCCAGGAATAATAGGAATATCATCAGCAGCTAGTCTATCAGCAAGCCTTGTAATGATATTATTCCCTGGCTTATATGCCTTTAGCCCACTTTTTTCAGTTGTGGGAGGACTCCTTGCCTACCTCTTAATATATTCACTAGCTTGGAACGGAGGATCCAACCCAATAAAATTAATCCTCGTAGGTGTGGCACTCAACATGACCCTAATAGGAATAAATGACGCAATAAAAGCCATGATGGGAGGAAACCTAACAAACGTACAATCCATAATAGAAGGAAATGTAGCACAAAAAACCTGGTCAGACGTAAAAATTATGGCAATTTACGGAATCCTATTTCTAATAATAGCACTCTTCACCATAAGAACAGCAAACCTACTTCAACTGGAAGACCAAACAGCAAAATCCTTGGGAGTAAACGTCAATAGAGACAGATTTATTCTGGCACTAATAGCAATAATTCTAGCCTCCGTATCAACAGCAATAGTAGGAGTAATAGGATTTTTAGGATTAGTAGTACCACACATAGGAAGAATAATTCTTGGCTCAAACCACAAGAACTTAATACCCTACTCAATGATATTAGGAGCCATAACCCTCCTATTATCAGACACCTTAGGAAGAGTAATAGCCTACCCCTACGAAATAAAACCATCAATAGTAATGACAGTAATAGGCGGAATATTTTTCATTACACTACTTAAAATAGGAGGAAAAAACTATGGAAATTAAACACTTATTTTTCTCCTATGGAAAAAACTCAGTAATTAAAGACTTAAGCCTAAAAATAGAAAAAAATAAAATAACCACCCTCTTAGGAGCAAACGGCTGTGGAAAATCAACCCTCTTTAAACTAATAACAAGAGTGGAAAAACCAAAAATGGGTTTTATAAGTCTTGATGGCAAAAATATAAAAAATATAGAGAGAAAAGAATTTGCAAAAAAAGTTGCCATAGTTAGACAAAAAAATCAAATAGCAGGCGATATTAAAGTTGAAGAACTTGTTGCCTATGGAAGAAATCCCTATCTAGGCTTTATGCAAAAACCAAGTCAAGAGGACAAAAATAAAATAAACCAAGCCATAGAAGTTTGTGGTTTAGAAGAAATAAGAAAAGAGCGAGTAAACTCTCTATCAGGTGGACAAGTCCAAAGGGCGTGGATAGCCATGGCAATTGCACAAGATAGTGAGATACTTCTCTTAGACGAACCCACAACCTACTTAGACATAAAATACCAGGTAGAAATTTTAAAACTAATAAGAAATTTGAATAAAAATCTTGGCAAGACAATAATCATGGTTCTTCATGACATCAACCAGTCCTTAGAATATTCAGACACCATAGTAGGAATGATGAAGGGAAAAATCGAATTTCAAGGAAAGGCAAGCCAAGTCTTGACAGAAGATAAGATAAGCAAGATTTACGACACAAGGCTAAAAATAATAGACATAGAAAATAAAAAATATGTATTTGCAGAAGACTAAGGAGGAAAAGTGAAAGGACTAATAATTTATTCATCAAAGACGGGAAACACCAAGAGAATGGCAGAAAAAATCTATGAAGCCTTAAAAGACAAGCAACAAATGACAATAAAAGACATAAGAGAAGCACCCCAAATAGAAGAATATGACTTTATCCTATTAGGAGGATGGATAGACAGAGGAACATTAGAAACAAAAACACTAAAACTATTAAAAACAATAAAAAATAAAAAAATTGGCTTATTTGCCACCTTGGGAGCGATGCCAGACTCAGAACATGGAAGGAAGGTGATAAAAAATCTGCAGGACCTATTAAAAGATAGAGATTCCCTGGGACAATACATATGCCCAGGACTAGTAGACCCAAAGATGATAGAAAAATTAAAAGGAATAACAGGACTTGTAGTTCCAAAAAAGATAAAAGAAAAAATGATAGAAACAAGCCTTAAATCAAGAAAGGCAACAGAAGAAGAACTATTAGAAGCCGCAAACTATTTTGCGGAGAACATAAAACGATTAGCAAACTAAAAGCTAAAAGTAAGAAGAAAAATATGAAAGGAGTACTAATGAACAAAATAAAAAGAATAATATCGGCAACACTTGTCGGAATTATGATAATCCCCTCAGCAGTATCGGCATTCCAGATAGCACCTGTGGAAGATATAAACCCGATAATCCAAACAGTTCAGCTAAGAGAAGCTGCAAATAAGGCAGATATTCCATCGGGTAAGTATGAAGCAATGCCCATTATAGATGAAGAAGACCTAATTTATAGCGGTGTGAAAAACCTTTGGGAGAATGGAAAGTTTAAATACACCAAAGAAGAATATAATAAGATGCTTGCGTCTAGGCGCACAGATAACAACGGTCTTTTAAACGTGGAAATAGGAGTTAGTCCGTATTACGAAGTTGAAATTAAAGACAATAAAGCGAATCTTACAGTTTCATATGTAAACGATGTAATGGGAGAAGAAGGACCTGAAGATTTCGGTTTAGTAAAAATAAATGACGATGAAGACATCAGATATAAAACAGCCGACGGAAACTTACAGCCTGTCCAAATACTGGAAGTGGAAGAATTTACTTTAGACTCGGCTGCAGAAGAGTATGGAGAGAGAATTACAAAGATAAGATTAGAAAACGTACCTATATCTAAACTTGGAGATGTAAATCAATTCATATATCTTGAAAATGCCAGATATGTACATTGCTATGTTCAATGGGGAAATATAACAGTTGATGTCAAACCAAAAACAGATGAAGATCCTGTTAAAAATATATATGGTATCAATAACTTTGACTTGAATAAAATGGTCCTTGTGGAGAGTGCAACACCTGGCTTAAATAAAGCTGATCTACAAGAAAAGGTGAATGAAGCTAAGGCTATAGCACAAGGTAAGAAAACAGACGAAGCTTTTAATACTCTTAAAGCTGCAATAACAACAGCAGAAGAAACATTAAAAACTGCAACAGATCAAGAAGCTTTAAACCAAGGAGTAGCGACACTACAGGCAGCAGTAGAAGCCTTTAAAGCAAGTGAAGACGTAAAGCTTCCGATAGAAGACGGAATATACACAGCACCTGTAGAAGTAGACCATGCATATAATCCGGGACAAAAATCCATGGCAAATGGTGCAATAGAACACACGGCAAAAGTAGTCTACAGAGGAGACAAAGTTACCGTAGAACTTACATTTAATGGTATGAAGCTAATGGGAATGAAAGGTCACTTGACAAACCTCTTCTTTTACAGAGATAACAAAAACCCTAAAAATAATAATGATGTAATAGAAGCGGAAGTAATAAAGACACATATGGACAAGGGCTTAGACGGTGGAGAGCATAATTATCCGCAAATATTTAGATACACAATGGACAAAAGTGTGTTTGAAGCATCGGACTTTTTATGGATCAAAGTTTGGGTAGATGCTATGGACGCCATCGCATCAGGAGAAGGCCCTATTATCCCTGGAAAAGGAGAACAAAATGCCAAGATAGTAATAGACAAGACCAACTTCGCAAAAGTTGTTTTAAATACACAAGCCTTGTCAGATGCAATCAAAGCGGCAAAAGATATAGTTAAAGGCAATAAAAAAGTAGAAGAATTTAACATACTCCAAAGCGTAATTGCAGAAGCTGAAAAGGTATTAAAAGAAGCAACGGACCAAGAGGATTTGGACAAAGAAGTAACAACACTTAAGGCAGCAGTAGAAGCCTTTAAAGCAAGTGGAGACGTAAAGCTCCCGACAGAAGACGGAATATATTTGGCATCTGTGGAAATAGGAAATGCATCCAATCCTGGACAAAAATCCATGGCAAACGGTGCAATAGAACACATTGCAAAACTAATCTTAAAGGAAGACAAAGTAAAAGTAGAGCTTACATTTAAAGGCATGGATCTAAACGGAATGAAAGGTCACTTGACAAACCTGTTCACTTTTGAAAACAACCAAGATCCAAGAAGTGGTGGACGTGCAGTAGAAACAAAAATAGAAAAAACCTTCACTGACATTGGCACGGACGGACAAAGTAAAGAGTTCCCACAAGTCTTCAGCTTCACAATGAACAGAGATCTATTTGAAGCATCGGAATTCATATGGTGCAGAGTTTGGGTAGATGTAATGGACGGCTTTATGGGCGGCCCCGGAAAAGGCGCACAAGAAGCAAGAATAATTATAAATAAAGAGCATCTTAAAAAAGTTGTTTTAAAAAAAGAAGCTTTAACAAAAGAAATAGCAGAAGCTAAGAAGGTTGAACAAGGCAAGAAGACTGAAGAAGCATTTAATACCCTTAAAGCAGCAATCGCAGCTGCAGAAGAAACATTAAAAACTGCAACGGATCAAGAAGCTTTAGACCAAGGAGTAGCGACACTAAAAGCAGCGGTAGAAGCCTTTAACAACAGTCCTAATGTATTAGAAAAAGAAGCACTAACAAAAGAAATTGCAGCGGCAAAAGAAATAGTTAAAGGCAAGAAAACAGACGAAGCATTTAGCAAACTTAAAGCAGCAATCGCAGCAGCAGAAAAAGTATTAGGGGAAGCAACAGAGCAAACTCAATTAGATGAAGCGGTTAAAGCATTAAAAACAGCAGTAAAAGCCTTTAAAAATAGTCCTGATGTTTTAGAAAAAGAAGCTTTAACAAAAGAAATAGCAGGAGCTAAGAAGATTGAACAAGGCAAGAAGACAGACGAAGCATTTAGCAAACTTCAAGCAGCGATAACAGCAGCAGAAGAAACATTAAAAACTGCAACAGATCAAGAAGCTTTAAACCAAGGAGTAGCGACATTAAAGGCTGCAGTAGAAGCCTTTAACAAAAGTCCTGATGTACTAAAAAAAGAAGCTTTAACAAAAGAAATAGCAGAAGCTAAGAAGATTGAACAAGGCAAGAAGACAGACGAAGCATTTAGCAAACTTCAAGCAGCGATAACAGCAGCAGAAGAAACATTAAAAACTGCAACAGATCAAGGAGCTTTAGACCAAGGAGTAGCGACATTAAAGGCAGCAGTAAAAGCCTTTAAAGCAAGCGAAGACGTAAAGCTTCCGATAGAAGACGGAATATACACAGCACCTGTAGAAGTAGACCATGCATATAATCCGGGACAAAAATCCATGGCAAATGGTGCAATAGAACACACGGCAAAAGTAGTCTACAGAGGAGACAAAGTTACCGTAGAACTTACATTTAATGGTATGAAGCTAATGGGAATGAAAGGTCACTTGACAAACCTGTTCTTTTATAGAGATAACAAAAACCCTAAAAATAATAATGATGTAATAGAAGCGGAAGTAATAAAGACACATATGGACAAGGGCTTAGACGGTGGAGAGCATAATTATCCGCAAATATTTAGATACACAATGGACAAAAGTGTGTTTGAAGCATCGGACTTCTTATGGATCAAAGTTTGGGTAGATGCTATGGACGCCATCGCATCAGGAGAAGGCCCTATTATCCCTGGAAAAGGAGAACAAAATGCCAAGATAGTAATAGACAAGACCAACTTCACAAAAGTTATTTTAAATACAGAAGCTTTAACAAATGAAATCGAAGTAGCTAAGAAGGTTGAACAAGGTAAGAAGACAGACGAAGCATTTAGCAAACTTAAAGCAGCAATCGCAGTAGCAGAAGAAACATTAAAAACTGCAACAGATCAAGAAGCTTTAAACCAAGGAGTAGCTACATTAAAAGCAGCAGTAGAAACCTTTAACAACAGTCCTGATGTACTAAAAAAAGAAGCTTTAACAAAAGAAATAGCATCTGCAAAAGAAATAGTGCAAGGCAAGAAAACAGACGAAGCATTTAATACACTTAAGGCTGCAATAGCATCAGCAGAAAAAGTATTAGAGGAAGCAACAGAGCAAACTCAATTAGATGAAGCGGTTAAAGCATTAAAAACAGCAGTAAAAGCTTTTAAAGAAAGTGCAGATAAAGTTGAACCACAAGCACCACTAAAAAAAGAAGCTTTAACAAAAGAAATAGCAGAAGCTAAGAAGGTTGAACAAGGCAAGAAGACAGACGAAGCATTTAGTAAACTTAAAGCAGCGATAACAGCAGCGGAAGAAACATTAAAAACTGCAACAGATCAAGAAACTTTAGACCAAGGAGTAGCGACATTAAAGGCAGCAGTAAAAGCCTTTAAAGAAAGTGCAGATAAAGTTGAACCACAAGCACCACTAAAAAAAGAAGCTTTAACAAAAGAAATAGCAGAAGCTAAGAAAATTGAACAAGGCAAGAAGACTGATGAAGCATTTAGCAAACTTAAAGCAGCGATAACAGCAGCAGAAGAAACATTGAAAAATGCAACGGATCAAGGAGCTTTAGACCAAGGAGTAGCGACACTAAAGGCAGCAGTAGAAGCCTTTAACAACAGTCCGGACAAGAAGGTAACACCGACACCACCGACACCACAACCGGATCCGAAACCGACACCTAATTATCCAAGCTACCCATCATACCCGTGGTACGTGGGCTCAACATTCAAACTTAGCACGGATAAAGGTACAAAGAACGCAGAAACAAAATCACCTGCCAAAGAAGTAAAAAGAGAAGCACAAAATAATAAGGCTTATAACTTCATAGACATTGAAGGTCACTGGGCAAAAGAAGCCATAAACTATGTAGTTGAAAAAGGATACTTTGCAGGAGTAAGTGCTACAGAATTTGCACCGAACAAAGGCATCACAAGAGGACAACTTGTAACGGTACTTGGAAGAATATTAAATATCGACAAGACTTCATTTAAATCAAATAATTTCAAAGACGTCAAAGCAGATGCATACTACGCACCCTATGTAGCTTGGGCGGAAAGCGTCGGCATAACCAAGGGTAGAGGAGGCGGAAGCTTTGACCCGGACAAAGAAATCACAAGAGAAGAAATGGCAGTCATGATGGTTAAATTCTTAAAGCTTTCAGGCAAAAAGTTAAATGCAAAAGGAACTGCAAGTGCATTTAAAGACGACGGAAATATTGAGTCTTGGGCAAAAGATGCTGTAATGGAAATGGCAAAACTTGGACTTGTAAAAGGTATGGAAGACGGAAGCTTCTCACCTAAGACACAATTTACAAGAGCTCAAGTAGCGCAAATTCTATACAACATAGACAAGAACTAATTGTAAGACTAAAACTCATATTTTAGTTAGAAGGATAATTTAATAAGGTGGTCTTATGAATAAGTTTTTAAGACCGCCTAATAATTGATAGAAAGAGAGATTAATAAAAAAATAAAAAAAATGATAGAAACAAGCCTTGCATCAAGAGAGGCAACAGAAGAAGAACTTAAAGAAGCTGCAAAATATTTTATAGAAAAAATAGGAACAACAGCTTAAAAATTATAAAGGAGATGATAGAAATGAAAAAGCTTATAAAAAATATTTTTATTTTAGCCTTAAGTATAACGCTTTTAATAACATCTGTACCTGTATTTGCAGAGGAAGCTACTGATGATATAAAGAAAGATATCAAGCAATATTTACAAATAGTTGATCAAATAGATTCAAGCCTGAATCCAACATACCTAAACATAATAAAGGAAGGAATAAAATCCGCATCGAAAAATTATGAAAAGGAAAGTGATGAAGAGAAATTAGATGATATAAGGAGTGCTGTACGCACTAACATATTGAACTATTTATTTTATAGGATTTCTATGTTAAGAGGAACTGAAGTCTTTGATGAGGCAAATGATAAGAGAACAATAGAAGATAAGGAATTATATGATTTAGTTTCAGAATTTAAAAAAGGAGACAAGCCATACAAGGATACAAAGGAAATATTTGATCTTATTCAAGGGTTAATAAGAGAACAAGCAGCTCTAATGCATAGAAATTCTTCAAAATTAAATCTTTCAGCTAATGAAATAAATCTAAAAACAAGGGAGTTTTATGAAAAAACTAATAAAATAGTTGAATTAATAAAAAAGGCTAATGCGACTACAAATAGGAGTACAGTTGTTCCTTTTGATAAGTTAGAAGAAAATAAGACTTATCTTGCAAATATTATGTCATATCATACTGTAAGAGATCAAAAATCTATGTCGGATGCGGCAATTGGGGAAATTGCAAAATTAATAAAAAAATCTGATGGGAAAATATATATTCAGATTGAAATGAATCCAATTGCTATAAGTATGTATGATGCTTGGTTTTCAGGTTATCTCTTAGAGTTGAGACACATAAAAGATTTTGATAAAAGAGCTAAGGATAAAGAAAATTTTGAAAAAGCTAACTGTTTAAAATATTATGATTACACAGATGAATTATGTGAAAAATATGGAGAAGATATGAAATACCCAAAGATTTTGGAATTTCCGTATGAAACAAAAAATTATGAGGGGTATTGGGGAAAAAGATATCCAAATTTAGCAGAAAGTAAATTCAAAAATACAATTCCAGCAAAAGTAGAAGTTTTTGTGCCTGTTATGCAAGAGTTTACAGATGTAGCAGACATTAGTAAATATACTGGTGATCCAGACGATATCAATGCCGCTTATAAATTTGATTTTGAGCAAGATGACAGATACGGAATGGGTAGTCAGTATGCTATTTTAAATATTTTTTCTGATTCAATAGAAGAATATAAAGAGGGAGATAAAGCGACTGTAGAAACTACTTTAACTAAGGCAAAAGCAATTAACATAACTGGTGATAACACAGAAGCATATAAAGACTTACAAAAAATAATTAATAAAGTTGAGTCTAATTTAGATAGGCTTATATTTACAAAAGATGATGAGAATGATTACATTTCAAAGCTTAATGAAGCTATGTCTAAATGCAATAAAACAATAGAGGAAAACTTAGAAGTACCTGTAAAATTATGGCATGGATATCAAAATAATCCATCAATGGGTAATGGTGCTTTAGTGCAAAAAGCAAAAATATCTAAAGAAAATGGAAAGACATATATGACTATAAAATTCAAAGCCTTAAGAAAAAACATAAATGGATTAGATCTTATAGGTCATCTTGAAAAGTTATGGATCTATGAAAATAATAATTTTGATTCTAATGCTAAAGAAGTCACTGATGTTACAAAGGTAAATGAAGTGGGCTTAGATGGGACTACAAAGGAATATCCTTCCTTATTAAAATTTGAAATTAATCCTGAACTTGCTAAAAATGATGGGGAAATTTATGTTAAAGTTTTTGTAGATGCCATGGAATCCATTGGTAAAGGAATGGGGACTCAAAACGCTAAAATATTAGTTAAGGGGTCTCAAGCAAAAGCTTGGACTGATTGGCCTAAGGAGGACCCTATTGTTAATAATAAAGCAGAGCTTGATGCTAAGATAAAGGATGCCGAAAAGATAAGCCAAGGTAAAAAAAGCGAAGATGCTTTTAAAACTTTAAAGGCTGCTATTGATGCTGCTAAAAGTGTTTTAAATAGTGCTAATACTCAAGAGCAAATTAATAAAGCTTTGGATAATTTAAATAGTGCAATAGATGCTTTTAATCAAAGCGCCGATGTAAATGGAACACCGGGAGCAAGTGAAAAAGTTTACAACATACCTGTTAAGCTTATGCACTCGGTAGAAGACAAGGAGTCTATGGGCAATAAAGCTTTAATATCTCCTGCCAAGGTAAGTATAAAAGGCGATGATGTAAATATTGACTTAACTTTCCAAGGTATTAAATTTATGGGATTCTACGGACATTTAACTAATTTATTTAGCTTTAAGGACAATGTCCTTGGGGGAGAGGCAATTGCGGCTGAAGTTTTAGAACAAATGGAAGACAAGGCCTTGAACGGAACTCAAAAACAATTCCCCAAGGTATTTAGAATTAAACTTACAAAGGCTGAGTTTGAGAAGTTAAAGGACAACACTCTTTATATAAAAGTTTGGGTAGATGCTATGGACGGACTTGCCGGAGGCGAACCAGGTGCAGGGGCACAAAATGCAAGACTTGTATTTGACAAGAGTAAAATGACTGATGTTACTCCCGGAGGAGAAACACCTACACCACCTACACCACCTACACCACCTACACCTAATGTGCCGAGCAGGGAAGATGTTGTAGATGCTTTGAGAAGATATGCCAACTTAGGCGGACCTCAATACACTTATCAAAGTAACATGATGTATGTTAACGCATATAATTCTTTAATGAGTTTGTTGACTAAGCCTAACGTTACGGACATGCAAGTAAAATCTGCCATTGACAATTTAAAAGCTGCTGTGGAAGGACTTAAATTAGATACAAGTAAGCCAAACAATTCAGGCAACAACCAAGGCTGGGGCAATAACCGAGGTTGGGGTAACAACTCCGGATGGGGCAACAACAACCAAAACAACCAAAACAACAACCAAAACAACGGCCCAGTTACAGTGCAATATGAAGTGCCGGTAGAAGTTCTTCATGCTCATCAAAGTGGTTATTCTATGGCAAATGCTGCTATTAATCACACTGCAAGAGTAGAAGAAAGAAACGGAAAATTCAGATACAGCGTTAACTTCCATTCAATCCAAAGAGAGTTTGGCGGCAAGACATTGACAGGCAACTTAACAAATCTGTTTATCATTGATGGCAGCAAGTATAGAGCTGATCAATCAGGTAATACTTGGTCATGGGTGATGAATGGCAAATATGACAGAGTAAATATTGCAGTTTGGGTAGATGCTATGGACCAAATAGCTGGCAAAGGTCCCGGAGGAGGAGAGCAAAATGCAATTCTTTCCTTTAACTGGAATGCTGCAAGAGAAGTTGGCAGATATGGCGGCAACAACCAACAAAATCAACAAAATCAACAAAATCAACAAAATCAACAAACTCAAAGTCAAAGCTCTAAGTCTAGCGGCTCATCCAATTCATTTACAGACATAAACGGTCACTGGGCTAAGCAAGCTATTGACTATGTAGTAAGCAAGGGATACTTTGCAGGCCTAAGCAATACAGAATTTGGTCCTAACAAGTCCATAACAAGAGGACAATTTGTAACGGTACTTGGAAGAATCTTAAATGTAAACACGAATGAATATAGGACACAAAATTTCAAAGATGTTAAATCAGGCTCATATTATAGTGCATATATTTCTTGGGCAAATAGAATGGGACTTGTATCAGGCTTAGGACAAGGAAAATTTGGTCCAGATAAGGAACTAACAAGAGAAGAAATGGCAGTAATAATGTCAAAATTCTTGAAGGTTTCTAATAAGAATCTAAATGCTAAGGGAACTGTTACAAGCTTTAACGACGGAAGTAACATAGAGTCCTGGGCAAAAGATGCGGTAAGTGAAATGGCAAGACTTGGTGTAGTAAGTGGAATGAAAGATGGAAGTTTCGCACCTAAATCACCTTTCACAAGAGCCCAAGTAGCACAAGTTCTATATAACATTGATAAGAATTAAGTTTTATTAATTTAATATGGGGGACTTTTCTTTGGGATTGTCCCTCTAAAATAAAAAATGAGGTGTAAAATGAAAAAAATATTTATGTCATTATTGTTAGTTTTAGTTTTAATTCCAAGTTCAATTTTTGCGGCAACTAAGTATCAGGTACCGGTAAAACTTGAAAAGTTTGGCGAACCAGGTAAAGAATCCATGGGTAATCCTTCTTTAAGACAAGTTGCAGATGTGGAAGAGAAGGATGGAAAATATATTTATAAACTTTATTTAAAAAAGATGGAATTTATGAATATGGAAGGTGAGCTTACTAATTTATTTATCTATGATGGCGATAAGGACTCTAAGAGAGTTGAGGCTAAGCAAAGTCCTGTAAGTGGTGAATATAATAAGATTCATGAGTTTGAAAGAACAAATCCTAAGGAAGGACAGATTCTTGTTGCTGTTTGGGTTGATGCTATGGATGCTATTGCTGGAGGCGGAAAGGGTTCTGGTGAACAAAAGGCTTATTTAAAATTTGACTGGGCAAATGCGAAAACTTTAGAGGAAAAGAAGGAAGATCAGTCTGAAAAAAGCAATTCTCAAATTAAGATTATTGTTAATGATAAAGAATTGACTCCTGATCCGGCACCATATGTGGAAAATTCCAGAACTATGGTTCCTTTAAGATTTATTTCTGAAGCTTTGGGTCTTAAGGTTGATTGGGACGGAGCTAATAAGACAATTACTATTGGAGATGGTTTAGCAAAGCTAACTATAGATTCAAATATTGTAAATGCCAATGGAAAAGATATTAAGATAGATTCTCCGGCAAAGATAAAGTCAGGAAGAACATTCGTACCTTTGAGAGCTATAGCTGAGATAACAGGAGCAAAGGTTGATTGGGACGGAGCTAGTAAGACAGTAAAAATTACAAAGTAAATAAAAAATAAGGTAGGAAAAAACCTACCTTATTTTTATTATTATTATTATAATTCTTTTAAAAGTTCTTTTACATATTCATACATTCTTTTTGTAGATGAAATACTTAGAGATTCTTTTGGAGTGTGTGCTCCTCTTATATCTGGCCCTATGGAAATCATGTCCATGTTTGGATATTTTTCGCTAAATACTCCGCATTCCAATCCACCGTGAGTTATTTCAGTAACCATTTCATGACCGAACATTTTTTTATAAACAGTCATGGCTCTATCTCTTAAAAGGGAATCTTTTTTATATTCCCAAGTTGGATAACCTTCGGAAAATTCATATGAAACTTTGTAAGCCTGACTTGTTAGTTTATATTTTTCTTCAAGTTGTCTTAACTTTTCTTCTGAAGCACTTCTTATGGAAACTAAAATGTTATAAGAAAAGCCGTCTTTTTTAACAATGGCAAGATTTGCTGAACTTTCAACATCTTTTTGACTGGAGTCTGTGTAAGAATACACTCCGTTGTGTAAGTCTAAAAGATATCTTGCAAAAATATTTGAGTCTATGGTTCCCATTGCACTTTTAGCTTTTGAATCTTTTACTAAGATTTCCAGGTTTCCGTCTAAGTTTTCAAATTTTTCCAGGATTTTTTCAACTCGTGAATTTATGTTTGATTTTGTTGCCAAGGTAAGGCTTCCGCTTCTGGGGATTGCGTTTTGTTTTGTTCCACTATTAAAATTTGCAATCATTGAATCGTCTAAACCGTCAATTAAATCTGCCATAATTTTAATAATATTACCATGATTTTTTGAAATTTCCATTCCAGAATGTCCACCTAATAGGCCTTGAAAAGTAAGCTCGTAAACTTTATAGTCCTTGGGAATTTCAACTTCTGAAAAATTAAATTTTGCAAGATAATTTTCTCCACCTGCAGAACCTACAGTCATTATTCCTTCTTCTTCGGAATCAATGTTTAAAAGTAAATTTCCCTTTAAAAGATTAGAAGATAAATTCATAGCTCCTTCCATTGTGGTTTCTTCACTTATTGTGAATAAACATTCTAAGGGACCGTGTTGTGCTTCTTGGTCATCAAGGAGGGCAAGGGCAAAGGCAAGACCTATTCCATCATCTGCACCTAAGGTTGTATTATTTGCATAAATTTTATCATCTTCAACAATTAAACTAATAGGGTCTTTTAAAAAATCGTGATTACTGTCATCTGATTTTTCTGGAACCATGTCCATATGACCTTGGATTATAATTCCGGGAGAATTTTCATAACCTTTACTTGCAGGTTTTCTTATTAAGACATTCTTTGTTTGGTCAACGTAAGTTTCAAAATTTCTTTCTTTTCCAAAATTTTCAAGGTAGGCGGAAATTTTTTCTTCATGACCTGAAGGTCTTGGAATTTGGGAAATTTCTGAAAAATATTTAAAGACTAACTTTGGTTCTAAGTTTAAAATACTCATTTTATTCTCCTATATTTTCAATAATTTTTAATAATAAGTTTACACATTTTTCCATAGATTCTATTACAACAAATTCATATTTTCCGTGGAAATTGTAACCTCCTGTAAATAAGTTTGGAGTGGGTAGTCCCATAAAAGAAAGTTTAGATCCGTCAGTTCCTCCTCTAATTGGTTGTATAAGAGGTTTTATATTTATATCTTCCATGGATTTTTTTGCAAGTTCTACAACTTCCATGTGATCTTCTAATTTTTCTTTCATGTTATAGTAGGAATCTTTTACATCAGTTTCTATTTTTGTTTTATATTTTTCACTTAAAAGTTTTCCTATGTTTTTAAAGAGTTCTTTTTTATTTTCAAATTTTTCTCTTGAATGGTCACGAATAATATATCTTGCCACTGTTTTTTCAGTGCTTCCTTCAAGACTTAAAAGATGGAAAAATCCGTCATAATTTTCAGTGGTTTGTGGTCTTTGATCTCTTGGCAAAATATTATCAAATTCACAGGCTATTTCTGCAGAATTTACCATTATATCTTTTGCAGTTCCCGGGTGAACATTTTTTCCATATACGGTTAAAATTCCACTTGCTGCATTGAAAGTTTCATATTCAAGCTCGCCTATAGGACCTCCGTCAACGGTATAAGCAAAGTCTGCATCAAATTTTTTTATATCGAATTTGTCTGCTCCTCTTCCTATTTCTTCATCGGGGGTAAAGGCCAAACTTATTTGTCCGTGTCTTTCTTTTGAGCTTAAAATTATTTCAGCCATAGTCATTATAATTGCTATTCCGGCTTTGTCATCAGCACCTAAAAGAGTGGTTCCGTCACTTGTTATTATTTCTTTTCCAACTATGTTTTTCAAAAATGGAAATTCTTTTAAATTCATAAATAGATTTTCATTTAATTTTATATCTCCGCCTTCATAAACAAATCTTTGGGCTTTAACATTTTTTCCTGTAAAGTCAGGAGAAGTGTCCATGTGTGCAATAAATCCGACTTTTTTTAGAGTCTTATCTGTTGCTGGAATTTTTCCATAAACATATCCGTTTTCGTCCATTTGACTTTCAATTCCCATTTTTTTCATTTCATCTACAAGATATTCAGCTAAATTTAATTGCAGTTTTGTAGATGGACAAGTTTCAGAAAATTCATCTGAAGTTGTTTCAAAAGATACATATTTTAAAAATCTTTCAATTAATTTTTCTTTAAAATTCATTTATTTCCCTCCGTTTAAATTTTATTATACAATAAGAATGATTAAATCACAGAAAAAGTTGAGGATATTATGAAAATTGGAATAATTGGTGGAGGAGCCAGCGGAATTTTTGCGGCGATAAATTTTCCCTTAGAATATGATGTTACCATTCTTGAAAGAAATGATAGGATTGGTAAAAAACTTTTGGCAACGGGAAATGGAAGATGTAATCTTACAAATTTAAACTTAGATAAAAAAAATTATAAGGGTTCTGAAAATTTTGTTGATTTTGCCATAAATAATTTTTCAAATAAGGATCTTATAAAATTTTTTGAAAACATAGGTATGAAAACTTTAAGCCTTGAAAAGGGAAGAGTCTATCCCATAACTTTAAGCTCGGCTTCTGTTTTAAATATTTTTTTAGATGAACTTAAAAAGAAAAATGTAAGGGTTATAAATAATTTTTTTGTAAATAAAATTGAAAAAATAAATAATAAATTTAAAGTTTATTCAAAGGAGTCTTCTTTTGAATTCGATAAAATTATTTTTGCCTGTGGAGGAACGAGTATGCCTGTTTCCGGAAGTGACGGCAGTGCTTTTTCTCTTTTAAAAAATTTGGGACACAAAATTACTAAGCTTAGTCCAGGCCTTACTCAATTAAAATTGAAAAGTGATTTTTTAAAACATCTTTCTGGCACCAAGGTTATTGGAGAATGTAAACTTATAAAAGATGGCAAAGTAGTAGATAAAAAATATGGGGACCTTTTATTTACGGACTATGGAATTAGTGGTCCACCTATTTTTGATTTATCTTACTATGTAAGTCTTTCCAACGAGGAATTTTTTATAGAGCTCCCTTTAATTAATGAGGTTGACAAAAATTTTTCGGATTTTTATTTTTCGTGTATTTATATGAATCCTGATTTTTCTCTTGAAAGATTTTTAACAGGTCTTGTAAATAAAAAGTTTATCCATTATTTATTAAAGACTTTAGACATAGACAAAAACAACCCTCTTTGCAATTTAACCCATAGGGATTATGAAAATTTATTAAACCTTATTTTACATTCAACTTTTGAAGTTACTGGAGTGAACTCTTTTAAAAATTCTCAGGTTACCCTTGGTGGAGTTGATACAAGTGAAATAGACAATAAAACTTTTGAGTCAAAGTTAGTGAAGGGTCTTTATATTATAGGAGAAGCTTTGGATGTAGCTGGTGACTGTGGTGGTTATAATTTACAGTGGGCCTTTTCAAGTGCATATATAAGTTCTAAAGCCATTGAAAAATTGTATGATTTAAAATGATTTTATGATATATTATCAACTGGAGGATTTATGAATTTTTTAAGTAATAAAATCAATGAATTTGGAGAAATTAAAGTAGGTATTGTAGGCTCCGGTTTAATGGGGACTTCACTTTTTTCACAGCTATTAAGTCTTGAAAATTTTAGACCAACTGTAATTTCTTCACGAAGAAAAGAATCAATTTTAGAGTTATTTAAAGCTTGCAAGGTTGATGAAAAAGATTATGTAATTACAGATAATTTTGAGACGGCTTTAAAGGCCTTTAAAGAAAATAAATACATCGGTACGACTGATAACACTCTTGCAACAAAAAGCGAGCTTGTAGACGCTGTTACAGACTGTACAGGCAACATAAATGCAGGGATAGATATAAGCCTTGAAGCTTTTAAAAACAAAGTTCACGTTGTGAGCTTAAATGTTGAAATGGATTCAACTGTTGGACCATATTTAAATCATCTTGCAAAAAATAGCAACATTGTATATACAGGAAGTTATGGAGATGAACCAGGAGCTATTGTAGAGCTTTTTGAATTTGCAAATTTAATGGGATTTGAGATTCTTCATTTAGGAAAAGGCAAGAACAATGAATTAAATTATTATGTAACTGAAGACGATGTAAAAGAGGATGCAAAAAAAAGAAGAATCAGCCCCAGGATGCTTACATCTTTTGTTGATGGTACAAATACAATGATAGAACTTAATGCAGTTTGCAATGCTACAGGTTTTATGCCTGATATAAGAGGCTGTCACATGATTTATTCAGAGCCTAAAGAACTTGCTGATAAGTTTAAACTTATAGAAGATGGAGGCATTTTTAAAAATAGGTATACAGTAGATTTTGTAAAGGGAATTGCACCAGGAGTATATGCTATTGTAAAAGCTAAAAATGAAATTATAGATTATGAAATGCAATATCTTTCCATGGGGAAAGGTCCAAACTATGCTATTTACAGACCTTACCATCTAACAAGTCTTGAAACTCCTATTTCCATTGCAAAGGCTGTAGTTTTACACGAGTCATCAATTACACCTAAAAACTTGAAGCCTTCAGCAGAAACTGTTGCTATTGCAAAAAGAGATATCTTAGCAGGAGAACTTATTGAAGGAATTGGCGGCAAAAGTGTTTTTGGAAGTCTTGAAAAATATTCCATAGCTAAAGAAAATGATTTACTTCCAATAGGTTTAATTAATGAAAATACAAAAGCAAAAATTAACATAAAAAAAGATACACCTATTACGTATAATATGGTATGCTTAGATTGTAATTCGTCAGCAGTCATTATAAGGAATAGAATGAACAGCTTGATTGACAGTAATCCTGATTTGTTATAAAATTGTTTAGAATTTGGTGATTATATGAGAATAACTCAAGAAACAGATTATGCTTTTAGAATTTGTGCATATCTGGCAGAACGTGAAAATGAAGTAATAGGGGCACCTGAAATATCTGAAGTACAAAAAATTCCTAAAAGATTTACTTTAAGAATTTTGAGAAAATTAAATCTTGCAGGTATTACTGCCGCTAAAAGAGGAGCTTATGGTGGATATTATCTTTTAAAGCCTAAAGAAAAAGTTACTCTTTACGATATTATTTTAGCAATTGACGGACCTATTATAGTCAATAAATGTCTATCAGAATCTTCCCCTTATTGTTCAAAAAATGGCAAAAAGGGAATCGATCACTGCAAATTTCATAAAAGACTTTCTGCAATACAATCAAATATTGCAAAAATGTTTAAAGACTCAACTATTGATGAGTTTATATAGCAATTGAGAGGACGGAAATAAACGCCTTTTTAGAGAGATATGTTGGTGAAAAAATATCAAAAGTTTGTTTCGAATCACCTTTCAGCTTAAAGGAGGAAATGCCTTTAGGTTAGCAACCTTATAGCTAAAAAGAGATAGTTACCTATAATAAGGGTGGTACCGCGGAAATATTCGTCCCTGAAGCATATGCTTCAGGGTATTTTTTTATATGGAGGTATTATGGAAAAATTTAAACCGCTTTCTAAAGAGCCTGTAGCTCAAAGAGAAGGAAAAATTTCAGAATATTGGGACAAGATTGACTTGTTACATGAGTCTGTAAAGACAAGAGAAGGTCATGAAAAATATGTTTTTTATGAAGGACCGCCGACAGCAAACGGAAAACCTGGAATACATCATGTAATTGCAAGAACTCTTAAGGATTTAACTTGCAGATACAAGACTATGAAAGGCTTTAAAGTAAATAGAAAAGCCGGATGGGATACCCATGGTCTTCCTGTTGAAATTGAAGTTGAAAAAAAACTTGGACTTCACAATAAACAAGACATAGAAAAATATGGAATAGAAGAATTTAATAAAAAATGTAGAAATTCTGTTTTCGAATATGAAAAAGAATGGAGAGAGCTTACAAAGAGGATGGCATATCTTGTAGATCTTGACAATCCTTATATAACTCTTGACAACAATTATATTGAGTCAGTTTGGAACATTTTGGATAAGATGTACAAAGATGGTTTAATTTATGAAGGCCATAAAATTTTACCTTATTGCCCAAGATGTGGAACAGGCCTTGCATCCCATGAGGTAGCTCAAGGATATCAATTAGATAAAGTTGAAACAGTTTATGTTAAATTTAAATTATCAGATAAAGATGAATATTTTTTAGTTTGGACAACAACTCCTTGGACCCTTGCTTCTAATGTGGCTTTAACAGTAAATCCTAATGTTGATTATGTTAAAGTAAAAAGCAATGGAGAAATTTATTACCTTGCCGATGCTTTAAAAGATAAAGTTTTAAAAGAGGAATATGAAGTTCTTGAAACTATGAAGGGAAAAGACCTGGAATATGTAAAATATGATCAACTTCTTCCATTTATAAAACCTGATAAAAATGCATTTTTTGTAACTTGTGCTGATTATGTAACAACTGAAGACGGTACAGGAGTTGTTCACACTGCGCCTGCTTTTGGTGAAGATGACTATAATACAGGAAGAAGATATGATCTTCCCTTCATAAAACCTGTAGATGAAGAAGGAAAGTATACTGAAACTCCTTGGAAGGGAAAATTTGTAATAGATGCAGATCCTGATGTAATAAAATATTTAATTGAAAATGATTTATTATACAGGAAACAAAAACTTGAACATAATTATCCTCATTGCTGGAGATGTGGAACACCCCTTATATATTACGCACATCCATCATGGTATATAGAAGTTACAAAATTTAAAGAAAAATTAATTGAAAACAATAATGGAGTTAATTGGTTTCCTGAATTTGTAGGCGAAAAGAGGTTTGGGAATTGGCTTGAAAATTTAAATGACTGGGCAATTTCCCGTTCAAGATATTGGGGAACACCTCTACCAATTTACAGATGCCAATGCGGACACATTGAGAGTGTCGGTTCAAGAAAAGAGCTTGCAGAAAAAGCTATTGAAGATATTGATGAAAATATAGAACTTCATAGACCATATGTTGACAATGTTCACTTGAAATGTCCTAAGTGCGGAAAGCCTATGACAAGAGAAAAAGATGTTGTGGATGTTTGGTTTGATTCAGGAGCTATGCCTTTTGCTCAATGGCATTATCCCTTTGAACACAAAGAAGATTTTGACCAACTTTTCCCTGCTGATTTTATTTGTGAAGGGATAGATCAAACTCGTGGTTGGTTCTATTCCTTAATAGCAATTTCAACTTATTTAACAGGAAAAAGCCCCTATAAAAATGTTTTGGTAAATGACTTAATTCTTGATAAATTTGGCAAAAAAATGAGTAAGTCAAAGGGAAACACAGTAAATCCTTTTGAACTTTTTGATAATTACGGAGCTGATGTTGTACGTTGGTATTTAATTTACGTTTCACCGCCATGGACTCCAACAAAGTTTGATGAAGACGGTTTACGTGAAGTTGAATCAAAATTTTTTAGAACTATTAGAAATATTTATAATTTCTTCTCCCTTTATGCCAATACTGATGACATTGACCCAAGAGAATTTGAAATTGATTTAAAAGACAGAGATTTAATTGACAGATGGCTTATATCAAGATATGAAAGTCTTGTTAAAACTGTTAATGAAGACATGGACAGGTTTGAACTTACAAAAGTTGTAAGAGAAATACAAGATTTTGTAATTGAAGATTTTTCCAACTGGTATATCAGAAGAAATAGAAGAAGATTTTGGAAAACTGATGTAGATAATGATAAAAAGGCAGTTTACAAAACAACTTATGAAGTTCTTCTTGGAATAGTTAAATTAATAGCACCTATAGTTCCATTTATTTCTGAAGAGCTATATAAATCTTTAACTAATGGAAAATCAGTTCATTTAGAAGATTATCCAAAAGTAGAAGAAGAAAAAATAGATAGGGCTCTTGAAGAAAAAATGGCTCTTGTAATAAAAATTGTTGAGCTTGGTCGTGCATCAAGAGAAGATGCAAAAATTAAAATAAGACAAGCTTTAAAAGAAGTTGTTCTTGATGGAGAACTTAAAAATAAAATTGGAGATTTAAGAGAATTAATAGAAGAAGAGCTTAATGTAAAAGAAGTAAAATTTGAAAATGATCTTTCAAAATTTATGGATTATGAATTAAAACCTAACTTTAAAGTTGCAGGTTCAATTTTAGGCAAGAAGATAAAAGATTTCCAAAACTTCTTAAGAGATGTAGATGCTAAAGAATTTATAAATTCTTTAAGAAAAGATTTACAAAAGATTGACTTAGGTGGAGAAAAAACTGATATTAAAGAAGACTATGTTCTTGTAAATATTAAATCAAAACCAGGTTTTGACGTTACCATGGAAAACAATCAATTTGTAATACTGGATACGGAACTTACTCCTGAACTAATAGAAGAAGGCTATGTAAGAGAATTTATTTCCAAGATTCAACAAATGAGAAAAGCTAAAGATTTTGAAGTTTTAGATAACATTTCAATTATCTATTCTGCAGATGAAGAAATACAAAAAGCAGTTGAAAAATATGATGATTTTATAAAGACTGAAACCCTTGCGAAAGAAATAAAATATGGTAAGGGAGAGGAAGAAGTTGACTTAAACGGTCATGAGGCTTTTATAAGCATAGAAAAGAATATTGCAGACTGACAAACACTAAGATATAATTATTAAAGAAAGGAGAGCCTATGAACCCTGAAACACAAAGAATGATAGCATCTTTCTTACCACTTGTATTTGTTTTCGGATTTTTCTATTTTTTCGTAATAAGAAAAGAAAAGAAAAAACAAAATGAAATACAAGATATGAGAAACAATATAAAAGTCGGAGATATGATTATCACCATAGGTGGAATTGTTGGAACGGTTGTTACAGTTAAAGAAGATCTTTTTGTTATTCAAACTTCAGGTGAAAAATCAAAGTTTGAAATCATGAAATGGGGCATAAACTCTGTTATTGAAAACAAAAAAGACCTTAAAGAAAATTAGGAGGACCTTATGAAACACGTAAAAACTCTTACAAGCAAAAGATTAAAGGATACCTTTGCTAAAGGCGGTTGTGGAGAATGTCAAACATCTTGTCAATCAGCTTGCAAAACTTCTTGCACAGTAGGTAATCAAAAGTGCGAAAACAAAGATAATTAGTAACAATAATGGGGTTGGAAACAACCCTTTTTATTGTGGGAAAGGTAAAGATGAATACAATACACAAATTTTATTTAAATAATGTTTATATAATTTTAGATATAGCAAGTGGAAGCGTCCATCAAGTTGATCAAATAATTTATGATTTAGTTGAAGATGTAAAACTTTTAAGCGAAGAAGATTTAATAAAAAAATATGAAAACAAATATGAAAAAGATCAAATTATAGAAGCAAGAAAAGAAATTTTAGAACTTGAAAAAGAAGGTTTGCTTTTTACTGTAGATCCAAGACTTATGAAGGCAAGTTATAATCCTCAAAATATTATAAAGGCTCTTTGTCTTCATGTTTCCCACGATTGCAATTTGAGATGTAAGTATTGTTTTGCTTCTCAAGGAGACTTTCATGGGGAAAGGCTTTTAATGGACTTTAAAACAGGCAAAAGAGCTCTTGATTTTTTAATAGAAAATTCAGGAAACAGAAGAAATCTTGAAGTTGATTTCTTTGGTGGAGAACCTCTTATGAATTTTGAAGTTGTTAAAAAATTAGTGGAATATGGAGAAAGTATAGAAGAAAAATTTAATAAAAATATTCGCTGGACTATAACAACAAACGGGATGCTTTTAAACAAAGAAGTAAATGCCTTTATAAACGAACACATGTCAAATGTAGTTTTGTCCATTGATGGAAGAAAAGAAATAAATGACGAAATGAGGCCTACTATAAATAAAAAAGGATCTTATGATTTAATAGTTCCAAAATTTCAAAAACTTATAGAGGGCAGGAAAGATAAAGATTATTATATCAGAGGAACCTTTACTCATAATAATTTGGATTTTTCAGAAGACTTGTTGGACTTTTATAAAAATGGATTTATGAAAACATCCATAGAGCCTGTAGTAACAGATCCCAAGGAAGAATATGCTTTAAGAGAAGAAGACCTTGATAAAATTTTAAAAGAATATGAAAAAATGAGTAAAGATTATTTAGAAATAAAAAAGCACAATAAAGACTTTTTATTTTTTCACTTTATGATAGATTTAAGCCAAGGTCCCTGCATAATAAAAAGAACAGTGGGATGTGGAGCGGGAAGCGAATATATTGCAGTAACTCCTCAAGGGGATATTTATCCCTGCCATCAATTTGTAGGTGAAGAACAATTTTTACTTGGAAATGTATTTGATGGAATAAAAAATGACAAGTTAAGGGAAGAATTTAAATGCTCAAATGTATTTACAAAAGAAAAATGCAGTGATTGTTGGGCAAGATATTATTGTTCCGGAGGTTGTCATGCAAACAACTATTACCAAAATCACAATTTAAAAGAACCTTATAATTTAGGTTGTGAAATGGAAAAAAAGAGAATAGAATGTGCAATATCAATTCTTGCAAATGAATGATGCTTAGGCATCATTTTTTTTATAAAAAATTATAGGCTTTAAGATTTTTTTATGCAAACTTACAAAGAAAATCATATTATTTTTTTTAAATTTAACTTATGTTATACTGGTAATATTAAGGTGATTTAATGGAAAAGTGGCTTATAAAGAAAAACAAAAGCAATAAAACAAATTTAAATTTAAATTTAAATCCTATTGTGGAAAAAATTTTATTAAATAGAGGAATTGATACTGAAAAAAAAGTTGAGGAATTTTTAAATCCAAGTTATGAAAATTTAAACACCCCTTTACTTATGAAAGATTTAATCAGGGCTGGAAATATTATTTTAAATCATATTTCTAAAAAAAATAAAATTGCAATTTCAGGCGATTATGACGTTGATGGAGTCATGAGTACTACAATTTTATTAGAGGGTTTAAAAGAGCTTGGAGGAAATGTAATTTACAAAATTCCTAACAGATATAATGATGGATATGGAATTAATAATAGGATAGTTGATGAATGCTTTGATGAAGAGGTTAAGTTAATTATTACTTGTGACAATGGAATTGCTGCAAAAGAGGCAGTTGATTATGCAAATTCTAAGGATATTCAAGTAATAGTTACAGATCATCATGAGATACCCCTTGATGAAAATTCTAATGAAATTTTACCTAATGCAGAAGCTGTTGTTGATCCTAAACAAAAAAATTGCACCTATCCATTTAGAGATCTTTGCGGTGCCGGAGTTGTTTTTAAACTTATATCATATTTATATAAATTAAAGGGAATCAATTGGGAAAGGGAAAGATATTTACTTCAATTTGTTGCAATGGCAACTGTGTGTGATGTTATGCCCATAGTTGAAGAAAATAGAATTTTCGTAAAATACGGACTTCAAGCTCTCAATTCTTCGGATAATTTGGGAATGAAGGAACTAATAAGAGCATGCCAAATAAAAGATCCCATAGATGTTTACCATTTAGGTTTTATTTTAGGACCAAGTATTAATTCTGCTGGAAGACTAGCAGATGCCTCTAAAGCTGTGGAGCTTTTTACTTGCAATGACTTTGAAAAAGCTAAGGAAATAAGTAAAGAGTTAAGAGAATTAAATGTTAAGAGACAAGAATTAACAGATGATGGCTTTAAGGAGCTTGATAATTTTATTTTAAATCATGAGATGGACAAAAAATTTCCGATTTTAGTTCTTCTTTCTGAAGACTTAAATGAATCTGTAGCAGGAATTGTTGCAGGTCGTTTAAAAGAAAAGTATAAAAGACCGGTTATTGTTTTATCTGGTAAGGAAACTTTAAAAGGTTCAGGCAGAAGTATAGAAGAATACAATATGTTTGAAAAAATTTCTCATGAAAAATATTTATTGGAAAAATTTGGCGGACATAAAATGGCTGCTGGAATGTCTTTAGAGAGAGAAAATTTAGTGGAATTTATTAAAAATTTAAATAATAATTCTGATTTAAAAAAAGAGGATTTCTTTTCTAAATACTATATAGATGCTCAAGCTAAAATTAAAGATTTAAATATGGATCTTGCTGAGAGTATAAATGCCTTAAAGCCCTTTGGAAACGGAAATGAAGCACCGGTCTTAGGTTTTAAAAGTGTTATAATAGATAAAATAAAGATACTTGGAAAAAATCAAAATGTATTAAAATTAAGTTTACGTCAAGACGAAAATAATATAGATGCCATATATTTCAGCGATTTTAAAAGTTTTAAAGAAAAATTAAAGGAAGGTTATGCTCCTTCCATATTGGATGAATTATTGCTTGGAAAAAGAAAAATATTTGTTGATTTAATAGGGAGTCTTGATATTAACGAGTTTAATGGAAATAAATATTTGCAAGTAAAAATAAAAAGCATTAGAGCCGGGAGGAAACAATGTTAGAGGTATTAATTAATAAAATAAAAGAATATAATCCAAATGCGGATTTTAATTTAATAACAAAGGCCTTTAACATGGCTGAATTTCATCATAAAGGCCAAAAGAGAAATTCTGGAGAAGATTATATTATCCATCCCTTAAATGTTGCTCTTATTTTGGCAGATATGAATATGGATACTCAAACTATTATTGCAGGGCTTTTACATGACACCATAGAAGATACCGATGTAACTTTTGAGGATATTAAAAATGACTTCGGCGAAGAAATAGCAAATCTTGTGGATGGAGTTACAAAACTTAAAAAATTAAATTATAAAACCAAAAGAGAAAATCAGGCTGAAAATATAAGAAAAATGGTTCTTGCAATGGCTAAGGATATTCGTGTAATAATTGTAAAACTTGCAGATAGAACTCATAATATGAGAACTCTTGAGTACATGACGGAAGAAAAGAAGCATGAAAAGGCTCTTGAAACTATAGAAATTTATGCTCCTATTGCAGATAGATTAGGTATGAGCAGGGTTAAATGGGAACTAGAAGATTTATCTTTAAGATATTTGGATCCGGACAATTATTATAAATTAGTTGATATGGTCAACAAGAGAAGAAATGAAAGAGAAGACCTTATTAACAAACTTATTGAAGAAATAAGTAAATCAATAAAAGCAATAGGCATTAAAGCAGATATTCACGGAAGACCTAAAAATTTTTATTCAATTTATAAAAAGATGATAATTAAGAAAAAATCTTTTGACGAAATATATGACCTCTCCGCGGTTCGAGTTTTAGTAGAGGATATAAAGGATTGCTATGGAGTTTTAGGTGCCGTACACACCCTTTACAAGCCTATACCGGGCAGATTTAAAGACTACATTGCCATGCCAAAACTAAATAAATATCAATCTCTTCACACAACTGTAATTGATGATAATGGCGAAACATTTGAAGTTCAAATAAGAACTTATGAAATGCATCAAACGGCTGAATATGGGATTGCAGCTCACTGGAAATATAAATCAGGAACAAATAAATCTACATCTTTTGATGAAAATTTAACTTGGTTAAGACAGCTATTGGAATGGCAAAAGGATGTTAATGATCCAGATGATTTTATGGAAACATTAAAAATTGATTTTTTTGCTGATGAAGTATTTGTATTTACACCGAGAGGAGACGTTATAAATCTTCCTGAAGGTTCAACTCCAATAGACTTTGCTTATAGAATCCACTCTGATGTGGGAAATACCTGTGTAGGAGCAAAGGTTAACGGAAGAATAGTTCCCCTAACTTATAAACTTACAAGTGGAAATATTGTTGATGTAATAACAAATCCAAATTCAGGTCCTTCCATGGATTGGATGAATATTGTAAAAAGTCCTCAAGCAAGGAAAAAAATAGGTCAATACTTTAAGGTAAAAGATAGAGATAAAAACATTGAAAGAGGAAGAGACATGATTGAAAAAGAATCAAAACGTCTTGGATATCGAGTAAATGAATTTATGAAAGATGAAGCCCTTGAAGAAGTAAGATCAAAATTAAATGTTTTAACTCTTGATGATATATATGCAGCAGTTGGCTTTGGTTCAATAACTGTAAAACAAGTAACAACAAAACTTGTAGATATATATAAGAAAAACCACAAAGATGATTTAGATGAAATTTTGCCTCAACAACAAACTGAAAGACGTGAATCGAGAGGTGGAATAGTTGTTGACGGCTTAGATGATGTTAAGGTTCGTTTTGCAAAATGTTGTAATCCTGTTCCTGGAGATAAAATTGTAGGTTATGTTACAATAGGAAGAGGAGTTTCCGTTCATAGAGCCGATTGTACAAATTTAAAAGATATAGAAAAAAATAGAATAATTGAAGTTACATGGAACAGCACTGAAAATGGAAGATACACTGCTGAAATTGAAGCTCAGGCAATGGATAAACCTAATGTTATTGCAGATATTGCAGGTAGAATAAATGATTCAAAACTTGTTTTAAATTCTTTAAATGCAAGGGCAGGAAAAGACGGAGATTTAATTGTAGATATAAGAGTTGAAATAAAATCCATAGCTGATCTTGAAAAACTTATGGATAAGCTAAAAAGAATAAAACATGTATTTGATGTATATAGAGTAAAGGCGTGATAATTTGAGAGCAGTTGTTCAAAGAGTAAAATCAGCAAAAGTTGAAGTAGATGGAAATTTAATAGGAAAAATTGATCAAGGAATTTTGCTTTTGCTTGGAATAAAAGATACCGACAAAGATGAAGACTTAAGCTATATTTTAAAAAAAGTTACTGGACTTAGAATTTTCGATGACGAAAATGGAGTTATGAATAAATCAATAATTGATACAAAAGGCCAGCTTTTAGTTGTAAGTCAATTCACCCTATATGGAGATGCAAGAAAAGGCAACAGACCCAGTTATCAAAATGCTGCAGGTTTTGAAGATGGAAAATATTATTATAAAAAATTTATTGAAGGAGCAAAAAATAAAAATATTTATACCCAAGAGGGAGAATATGGAGCGGACATGAAAGTTACTTTAATAAACGACGGTCCTGTTACGATTTTGCTTGATTCTGAAAAAACATTTTGAGGTAAAAATGAAAGTAATACAAATGGAGCTTGGAAATTTTGCTACAAACACATATATTATTTATGATGAAAATTTGGATGCAGTAATAATAGATCCAGCAGCTGAAGCAAAAAAAATAATTTCCACAATAGAAAAAAATAATCTAAAACCGAAATTTGTACTTTTGACCCATGGACATCCAGATCATGTGGGAGCTTTATATGAATTAAAAGAAAAATATAATTTAAAAGTCTATATTAACGAAAAAGATCAAGAAATGCTTGAAACAAATTCAACTTATTTTGGACCTATGCTGGGACTTGATATAAAGGATGTAAAAGTAGATTCTTATTTAAAAGACGGACAAGAGCTTTCCTTAGGAAATTTAAAATTTAAAATAATTGAAACTCCCGGTCATACAAAAGGAGGAGTTTGTATTTTAATTGAAAATATTCTCTTTTCAGGAGATACTTTATTTTTAGGCTCCATGGGAAGAACTGATTTTCCAGGAGGAGATGAAAAAGAAATTTTTTCATCTTTAAAAAAACTTATGGAGCTTCCTGATGAAACAGTAGTTTTGCCGGGGCATGGCCCTAAAACTACAATAGGGTATGAAAGAAAATATAATCCCTATGTGAGAATGGCAAATAATTATTAATATTAAATTTTTAAATTAAAAAACTCTTTACTGTTTAAATAGTAAAGAGTTTTTTATATTTTAAATTAGTTTTGCCTTTGATTTTATTTTTAATATTTCAGGACTTTCAAAAGTTTTTAAAATTGTATCAAGTAATTTTTTCTTGTCAAAATTAACTGATCTTATTTCTTCTTCAGTAATTTCTCCTCCTACCCCTGTGCAGAAATTAGTTACAAAACTTAAGCAGGAATAAACAATTTGTCTTTCATTTGCAAGAAGAACTTCAGGAACATTTGTCATACCGCAAACGTGGCAATCTAAATATTGATACATTTTTATTTCCGTTCTTGTTTCAAATCTTGGACCTTCAGTGCAAACATAAACACCCTTACCATTTATCTTGCAATTATTTTCTTTTGCAACTTTTATAAATAAATCATTTAACTCTTCGCTATAGGGTTCACTCACTTCTAAGTGGTCTACAATTCCATCATCACCGTCGAAAAAAGTTGTAATTCTATTTTTTGTAAAATCTAAAAAATCATTATTTAAAATTAAACTTCCCGGTGGCAAATCTTTTTTTACGCTTCCAACAGCACATATACCAAAAATATATTGAACTCCCAAATCTTTCATGGCTTGAATATTTGCACGATAGTTTATTTTGTGAGGGGGAACGCTATGACCTTTTCCGTGTCTTTGCATTATAACAACATCGCCTTTAATCGCTCCTTCTGCTTGTCCATATGCAGTTTCAAATATCTTTTTTTCAAAACCGTCTAAAATATCGTCATAGCCGGTACCTGCAATAATTCCAAATTTTGTCATAATAGATTCCTTTCTTTTTTTAAAAATTATTTTATCTTATTTATAATTCTATCATTAAATTTATTTAATTTTACATAATTTATAAGATTTTAAATTTTTTAAGTTTTTTAAATTTTTTAAGTTTATATTTTTTTTAAATTTTCATTTGTAAAATTTTAAACATGTTATACTTATATTAAATTAAAATTATAAAAATTATATGGAGGAATTATGACAAGAATTGATGACGGTTTAGCTTTTATGCTGAAATTTGAAAATGTTGCATGGTATGAAAAAGGTCTTGTGAAAATTTTGGATAGAAGAATTTATCCAAGAGAAGTGAAATTTGTTGAGTGCAAAAATTATATAGAAGTAAGAGATGCAATTAGAGCTATGGTTACTCAAAGTGCAGGTCCTTATACTGCTGCTGGCATGGGTATGGCTCTTGCAGCTTATGAATGTTTAGATAAGACAAAAGAAGAAAGACTTAAATATCTACAAGAGGCTGCTGAAACTTTAGGACATAGTAGACCTACTACTTCTCAAAGAATGGTAGAAGTGGGAAGAGGATGCATAGAAGCTGTAAAAGATAAACTTGATGCAGATAATCTTGATATTCTTATTAGAGATTACACTGTAAAAGTAATGGAGCAAAGATATCAAAGAATAGGTCAAGTGGCAAATTATTTGGTTGATATGTTTCCCGACAATGGTAAAGTTATGACTCAATGTTTTGGAGAAACAATTATAGGCATGATGCTTAAAGAGTGCAGAAAAAGAAATAAAGAAATAAAACTTTTTGTGCCTGAAACAAGACCATTTTTACAAGGTGGAAGATTTACCGCAACTTGTTGTGCTCAAATGGGCTTTGATACAACTATTATCACAGACAATATGGTTGCCGTAACAATGAAAGAAAAGAAAATTGATGTATTCACTTCTGCAGCAGATACAATCACAAGAGATGGTTCTGTAATAAATAAAATCGGAACTTTCCAAATGGCTATTGTTGCAAAATATTTAGGGATTCCATATTTTGTTACAGGAATACCTGATAGTGCAAAAAGTGCAGGAGAAATAAAAATCGAACAAAGAGATCCAGAAGAAGTTTTAATGGCAAATGGAATTAGACATACTATTCCTGAAGTAAAGGGCTATTATCCTGCTTTTGATATTACGCCAGCTCATCTTGTAAGTGGAGTTGTTACAGATAAGGGAATTTTTTCTCCTTATGATTTAGATAGGTATAAAAGCGATAGCTATTATTCTTTTGCGGTATAAAAATGGAAAATTTAAAAAATGATATAAATTTTATTCTTGAAATTGATAAAATGAAGAGAGTAAAAAGGCAATCTTTAAATTTAGATAAGGTAACTTTTGAAGATGATGCTCAACACTCTTTTCATGTTGCATTGGCAGCTTTAACATTAAAGGATTATACAGATAGGGAAATAGATATTAATAAAGTTGTAAAAATGCTTCTTGTTCATGATTTAGTTGAGATTTATGCAGGTGATACTTTTGCCTATGATACTGAAGGATACAAAGATAAATATGAAAGAGAAATGGAAGCTGCAAATAAAATTTTTTCTATACCCTCAAATGGCAAATATTTAAAAGATTTATTTTTAGAATTTGATAAATGTGAAACTGACGAAGCTCTTTTTGCAAATACTGTTGACAGGTTGGAGCCTATAATGCTTAATTATTTTGGGGGCGGAGGTTCCTGGAAAAGTCATAATATTAAAAAAGACCAGGTCTATAAGAGAATTGAAATTGCAAAAAGAATTTCAACAAAATTATACCAATACGGGATTTCCATAATAGATGATTATTTTGACCGATAAGGTGATGAAAAGTGAAAGAATATGATGTTTTAATTGTTGGTGCAGGTGCTTCAGGAGTATTTGCGTCCTATGAATTTACAAAACAAAATACGGATAAAAAAGTCCTATTAATAGATAGGGGAAATCCTATTGAAAAGAGAATTTGTCCTATAAAAACAGGTAAAGTTGAAAATTGTATATCTTGTAAACCGTGTAATATTATGAACGGGTACGGTGGAGCCGGAACTTTATCCGACGGTAAATATAATATAACAAATAATTTTGGAGGAGAACTTTATAAATATTTAGGCAAGAAAGAATCAATAGAGCTCATGGAATATGTAGATAAGGTCTTGTGTGAATTTGACGGTTATAATTCAAAATTATATTCAACAAGTGATTCAAATTTAAAAACTATTGCATTAAGACATGATTTGCATCTACTTGATGCAAAGGTAAGACATTTTGGAACTGACAGAAATGTTGAAATTTTGAAAAAAATATATGACTATTCCAGAAAAAAAGTAGATATGATATTTAACACTCTTGTTTTAGATATTGTTAAAGAAAATGATAAATTTATAGTAACAACAGATAAAGATCAAAAATATTCAACAAAAAATGTGGTTTTAGCCTCAGGCAGAAGTGGATCAAATTGGATTTCAAAAATTTGTGATAAGTTTAAGATTGAAAGATTTTCAAATCAAGTTGATATAGGAGTTAGAGTAGAACTTCCGGCAGAAATATTTAAAGATATTACAGATAAAGTTTATGAATCAAAAATTGTTTATCAAACAAAAGAATACAATGATTTAGTAAGAACTTTTTGCATGAACCCTTATGGACAAGTTGTTGCCGAAAATACAAATGGAATAATTACAGTTAATGGGCATTCTTATGCAGATCCTAAATTACAAAGCGAAAATACAAACTTTGCACTTTTAGTAAGCAATAAATTTACAGAGCCTTTTAAAAATTCCAATGAATATGGCGAAAGTATAGCAAGGCTTTCAAATATGCTTGGCGGAGGAGTTATTCTACAAAGATTTGGCGATTTGGTAAAAGGTAGAAGAAGTGATAAAAGAAGGATGGAGAAATGTTTTACAGAGCCGACATTAAAAGCTACTCCAGGAGATCTTTCTCTTGTCATTCCAAAAAGACAATTGGATTCAATAATTGAAATGATTTATGCTCTTGATAAAATTGCTCCGGGAACAGCCAATGAAGATACTCTTTTATATGGAGTGGAAGTAAAGTTTTATAATTCAAAAATTAAAACTGATAAAAATTTTATGACCCATGTAGAAGGGCTTTATGTAGTAGGAGATGGAGGAGGAGCAACTCATTCTTTATCTCAGGCTTCGGCAAGTGGAGTTTATGTTGCAAGACATTTAATGAATTAATAAACGTCCTAGGACGTTTATTTTTTTTTATTTATTATAGTTATGGTATAATTAAGTATTGAATGTGAGGTTTTAATGGAAAATTTAGAATTAATTGATTATAAAAAAGATGATTTAAGTGAAATTTTATATAATTTAAAAAGTTATACTGAAAATAAAAAGGCTGTAATTTTAACTTATGGTTGTCAAATGAATTTTCATGATTCCGAAAAAATATCATGGCTTTTAGAACAAATGGATTTTAAAATTATTGAAGATATAAATGAGGCTGATTTAATAATTTTAAATACTTGCTCCATAAGAAAATCTGCGGAAGATAAAGTTTATGGAAAATTAGGGGAGCTTAAGCATTTAAAAAAACTTAAAAATAGTTTAAAAGTTTGCGTTTGCGGTTGCATGATGCAAAGACAAGAAAGCAGAGATATTGTAAAAGAAAAATTTGAAAATGTAGATATAATTTTTGGAACAAATAATATTTACAAATTTCCCCAATTACTTTTAAAGGTTTATAAGGATAATGAAAAAGTTATAGATATTGAAGAAAACTATACAAATGATGATAATAATTTAGGCGCCAACAGACTTTATAATTTTAAGAGTTTTGTAAATATAATGTATGGTTGCAACAACTTCTGCACCTATTGTATAGTGCCTTACACAAGAGGACGTGAAAAAAGCAGAAGACCAAAGGAAATTTTAAATGAAATAAGAGATTTGGCAGCTCATGGAACAAAAGAAGTAACTCTTTTAGGTCAAAATGTTAATTCTTACGGAAAAAATTTAGACGAAAAATATACTTTTACAGACCTTCTTAAAATGATAAATGAAGTGGACGGCATTGAAAGAATAAGATTTATGACTTCTCATCCAAAAGATTTTTCAGATGAGTTAATATATGCTTTTAGAGATCTTGATAAGCTTTCAAACTTTTTACATTTACCTGTTCAGGCTGGATCAAGTAAAATTTTGAAACTTATGAATAGACATTATACAAAAGAGCAATATTTAGAAAAAATCTATAAAATAAAAGAAATTGTTCCTGATATAGCATTATCAACTGATATTATGGTTGGCTTTCCTGGTGAAACAGAAGAAGATTTTCTTGAAACTATAGATTTATGCAAGAAAGTTGAATATGATTCATCTTTTACTTTTATATATTCCATGAGAGAAGGGACAATAGCAGCAAATAAAGAGCAAATTGATGAAGCTATAAAACATCAAAGATTTAACAGACTTCTTGATCTTTTATATCCTATTCAATTAAGAAAGAACAAGGCTGAAATAGGAAAGGTAAAGAAAGTTTTAGTTGAAGATGTAAGTAAAACAAATAAAGAGGCCTTAAGCGGAAGAACGGAAGAATTTAAACTTGTAAACTTTAAGGGAAGTGGAGATTTAATAGGAAAAATAATTCCTTTAAAGATTACGGATGCAAACACATTTTCATTAACAGGTGAGATAATTTGAAAACAGAAAAACTTACTCCCATGATGCAACAATATGTTGCAACAAAAGAAAAATATAAAGAGGCTCTACTTTTTTATAGGCTTGGAGATTTTTACGAAATGTTTTTTGACGATGCACTTATTGCATCTAAAGAACTGGATCTTGCTTTAACAGGTAGAGGGGGAGGGCTTGATGAAAAAATTCCCATGTGTGGAATTCCCCATCATGTTGTAAATCAATACATTTCAAAATTAATTGCAAAAGGTTATAAGGTTGCTGTTTGTGATCAAATGGAAGATCCAAAACTTGCAAAAGGTATAGTTAAAAGACAGGTAACTCGTGTTATAACTCCTGGGACTTTTACTGATGAAGAATACTTAAAAAATGATGAAAATAATTATTTATTAAGTATTTATATAAAAAATTTGTCCATATATATTTCATATGTAGATTATTCTACAGGAGAGCTTAGTGTAACAGATAAAGTTTTTTTGAACAAAAAGGAACTTTTGAAATTTGCAGAACTTGAATTTGAAAAATTAAATCCAGAAGAAGTAATAGTAAATGAAAATGAAGATTTAAACTTTATTAAATATAGGCTGGTAAATTATTATTCAGAAGATAAAATAAGAGAAATTAATTTAAATAAAATAAAAGACAATTTAAATGAAAATCTTAAAAAAGATTTAAAAAAGAATGATCTTTTTGAAAATAAATCTATTTTAATGTTGTTTGACTATCTCATTAATATGAGCATGAGAAAGTTAAACCATATTAACTCAATTCAACTATTTAAGGCTTACGATTATTTAATTTTAGATGAAAGTTCTCTTAGAAATTTAGAAGTTATTAAGGGATTAAATACAAATAGTAAAAAGGGATCACTTTTAGAAGCTTTAGATTATACAAACACTTCAATGGGAGCAAGACTTTTGAAAAAGTGGGTAAGCGAACCCCTTATTAGTAGAGAAAAAATTATTAAAAGGCAAGATTTTATTGACGCCTTTATAAATGATTTTATTTTTATGGATAAAACCAAAGAAATTTTAAAATCTTTAATTGATATTGAAAGGCTTTGCGGAAAAATTTCTTTAAAAAATGTAAATCCCAGAAATTTTATATCTTTAAAAGAATCTTTAATAAAGAGCAAAGAATTAAAAGTCTTATTTGAAAATTCCGGTGAAAAAATTTTTAATGATCTTGCAAAATTCATTGATCCTATTGATGAATTAATAGAAAAAATAGAGAACATAATTGTAGATGAAGCACCTTTAAAATTTGAAGAAACTAAATTTATAAAAGATGGATACAATGAAGAATTAGATAAATTATTTAAACTTTCAAATAATGGGAGACAATTTTTATTAGATCTTGAAGAAAAAGAAAAAGCAAGAACTGGAATCAGTAAGTTAAGGGTCAAGTATAATAAAATTTTAGGATACTTTATAGAAGTTACTAAGTCCTATATAGATAATGTGCCTGACTATTATATAAGAAAACAAACTTTAGTAGGTTCTGAAAGATATTTTACAGTTGAGCTTAAAGAAATGGAGTCAAAAATTTTATCAGCCCATGATGATGCACTAAGTCTTCAAGCTAAAATTTTTGATGAATTAAAAAATTTTACTATTGGAAAAATATTTGAACTACAGAACCTTTCTCTTGTTATTGCCATGGTGGATTCTTTATATTCTTTGGCAAAAAGTGCCGTAGAAAATAAATATAAAAGACCTAAGATAAATGAAGTTGGAAAAATAGAAATTAAAGGCGGAAGACATCCAATTGTAGAATACAACAACAGGTCTGATGTTTTCATTGAAAACGATACTTTACTTGATCAAGAAAATAATATGCTTCATATTATAACAGGCCCTAATATGGCTGGAAAATCAACCTATATGAGACAAGTTGCCTTAATTGTAATAATGGCACAAATAGGTTCTTTTGTTCCCTGCGAATTTGCAGAGATTTCCATTGTAGATAGAATTTGGACAAGAATAGGAGCAAGTGATAATTTAGCAAAAGGTGACTCAACTTTTATGGTTGAAATGAAAGAAGTTGCAAACATTGTTAATTATGCAAGTTCAAAATCTTTAGTAATTCTTGATGAAGTAGGAAGAGGAACATCAACTTATGACGGTCTATCCATAGCTTGGGCATTAATAGAATTTATTGTAAATAATATAGGTGCAAAAACTCTATTTGCAACTCATTACCATGAGCTTTCAAAACTTGAAAAACAATATAAAGAAATTTCCAATTTAACCATGGAAGTTGAAAAAGAAAAGGACAATATTATCTTTTTAAGAAAAGTAATACCAGGTTGGACGGATAATTCTTATGGGATTGATGTTGCAAGACTTGCTGGAATAGACGAGGAAATTTTAAATAGAGCTCAAGAAATTTTAAAGGTAATAACTCAAAAAGAAAATGATAAATTTAATGTAAACATAAAAAAACATCAAAAAGCAGTAAGCCAAAAGTCAATTTTTGACATTAGAAAAGATTCTTTTTTAGAAAAATTACAAAATATTAATCCTGATGATTTTTCACCTAAAGAAGCGATTAACTTGTTATATGAAATTGTAAAAGACTCAAAGGAATTAAAATGATAAATATATTAGATGAAAAAACCATATCAAAAATTGCAGCAGGAGAGATAATAGAGAATCCGGCTTCAATTGTAAAAGAATTAATTGAAAATTCCATAGATGCAGAAGCAAAGAATATATTTATAGAATTAAAAAAAGAAGCCACAGACTATATAAGAATTTCTGATGATGGTCTGGGAATGAATAAAAGTGATTTGAATCTTGCTTTTTTAAGACATACAACTTCAAAATTAAAAACAGCAGAGGACTTAAATAAGATTCATTCTTTAGGTTTTAGAGGAGAAGCCCTTGCAAGTATTGCCCATATTGCAAAAGTGGAAGCCATAAGTAAAAGCGAAAATGATAAAGTTGGTAGTGGAATTGTTCTAAATAATGGAGAAATTATAAAAAATTATAATGTTGGAGTTTCAAGGGGAACTACAATTTTTGTAAAAGATATTTTTTATAATACACCGGTAAGGAAAAAATACTTAAAAGAAAATAAAATAGAATTAAGTTACATTTATGAAGTTGTAAGTAAAATTGCTCTTTCAAAGCCAGAGATAGCTTTTAAACTTGTAAGTGACAATAAAGTTATTTTAAATACAAATGCTACTGATAATTATAAAAATCATATTTTTTCTATTTTAGGACGAGATATAGCGGAAAATTTAATAAAAATTGATTATGAAAGTGAAAAATATAAAATATCAGGTTTTATATCAAATAATAAACTTTATAGATCTTCAAGAAACAATGAATATGTCTTTATGAATGGGAGATATATAAAAAATTTAGAAATAGCACGAAGCGTTGAAAAAAATTATAAATCTCTCATACCCTTAAATAGATTTCCTGTTTTTATTTTATACATTGAAATTCCACCGGATATGGTTGATGTAAATATACATCCTAAAAAACACGAAATAAAATTATCTAAGGAAAATCATTTAACAACAATTTTATCTGAGATAGTTGAGGATAAACTTTTTAGCAACAGATCTGTAATTTCAGTTGATTATACAAATGAGAAGACAGAGGAAGAAAAAACTATTTTTGATCTTAATATAAACGACGAGGAAGACTCTGATTTAGAAATCGAAAAGTTTGAAAAAAAAGAGGAAAATCAAGAAAATACACCAAGAGAAAATGAAATTCATGAAATAAATATTTTTGTGGAAGACTTTAATAAAAATTTTAAAGTTGAAGATGAAAAAGAAGAATATTTTACAGATGATGAAGAAGATAAAAAAAGTGAAGATCTAAATGAAAAGTTATATAAGCAAAATGATTTAACTTATAAACTTCTAAAATCTGATTTTGTCGGGGTTTTATTTAATACTTTTATAATTATGGAGTCTTTAAACTCTGATAAATTCTTTTTAATAGACCAGCATGCTGCTCATGAAAGAATAAATTATGAAAAATTTAAGAATCAATATGAAAAATCAGAAGTGATCACTCAGTTACTTTTAAAACCCATAATTATAAACATAGATGAAAGTGAAAGAAGAGTTTTTATAAATAGTAAAGAAACTTTAAATAAATTAGGTTTTGAAATGGAAGAATTTGGAGAAAACAGTCTTATTTTAAGAGAGATACCTGTTCTTTTTAAAGAGCCTGAAGGAGAAAACTTTATTCATGATCTTTTAAGAGATCCTCATGATAATTTATACAAAGTGGACCCCTATAGAATAATGAGAAAAGCCTGCAAGGCATCAATAAAGGCAGGAGATAAAATAAGCTCCCTAGAAGTTGATGGTTTAATTAAAAGTTTAATTAAGTGTCAAACTCCATATACTTGTCCTCACGGAAGACCAACTGTAATAGAAATTACTAAAAGTAGAATAGAAAGATTATTTTTAAGAGAATGAAAGAAAACTTACTTGTCATAACAGGGCCTACAGGAATAGGAAAGACTGACTTATCAATAAAAATTGCAAAGAAATATAAGGGACAAATAATTTCCGCTGATTCTATGCAAATTTATAAAAAAATGGATATAGGAACAGGAAAAATTAAAAAAGATGAAATGGAAGGAATAGATCATTATTTAATAGATTTTGTAAATCCAGATGAAGATTTTTCCGTAGATGATTTTAAAAAACTTGCAAAGGAAAAAATTTCTTATATAAATAATAAAAATAAATTGCCAATTATTGTTGGAGGTACAGGACTTTATATTAATTCCATTGTCTATGATTTTTCTATGCAAAAAACAGAAAAAAATGAAGATTTCAGAAAAAATCTTGAGTATAGAATAAAAAATGAAGGTTTGGAAAAAATTTATAAGGAGCTTTATTGTAAAGATAAGGGTGCTGCATTAAAAATACATCCAAATAACAAACAGAGAATTATAAGAGCTCTTGAAATTTTTGAGTTTCAGGGTAAAAAAGAAACTGAAAATTTTAGAAAGAAAAATGATTCTTACAATTTATTTATGATAGGCCTTAATACGGACAGAGAAATTTTATATGAAAGAATAAATAAAAGAGTGGATAAGATGTTTGAAATGGGCTTCATAGATGAAGTAAGGGAACTTTTAAAAGAAGGCTTTGATGAGAATTTAACTTCAATGAAAGCAATAGGCTATAGGGAAGTTATAGATTTTCTAAAGGGTAATATAAGTTTGGACGAAGCAAAAGAAAAAATGAAGCAATTTTCAAGAAATTATGCAAAAAGGCAGCTTACATGGTTTAGAAGAGATGAAAGAATATTTTGGTTTGATCCTTTTAAAGATAAAGAAGAAAGGTTATTTGAAAAAATAGATGAAAAATTTTTATGATTTAATGGAAAAAGAGTTTGAAGTAAATAGAGAAGTTTTAGAATTAGTAGACTCTGTTGAATCAAAACTAAATGATAGATTTGAAGAAAGAAAAGAGATAGCACTTTATAATCAGCTTAAAATTTTAAAAGCTATGCAAAAAAATAAGCTTACTGCTACTGATTTTAATTGGACAACTGGATATGGCTATGGAGATATAGGTAGAGAAAAAGTTGAAAGCATTTATGCAGATGTTTTTAAAACTGAAGATGCCTTAGTAAGACCAAATATTGTTTCTGGGACTCATGCCATAAGCCTTGCACTTTTTTCAATTTTAAAAAATAAAGATCATTTATTATATATAAGCGGCAAACCCTACGACACTCTTTTAAAAGTAATAGGATATAGTGGAAATGAAGCTCTTTCCATGAAAGAAATGGGAATTGATTTTTCTTATTGCGAGCTTAAAGAAAATAAAATTTGTCGGGAAAACATAGAAAAAGCAATTAGAAAAAATACAAAAGTAGTTGCAATTCAAAGATCAACAGGATATTCCGACAGAAGGGCTTTAACAATTGAAGAAATTGAAGAGGGAATTAAAATTGTAAAGGAGTTACTTCCAGATGCAATTATTTTTGTAGATAATTGTTATGGGGAGTTCACTGAGTTTAAAGAACCAAGTGAAGTGGGAGCTGATATTATGGCAGGCTCTTTAATAAAAAACCCTGGTGGGGGTCTTGCTTATAGTGGAGGTTATATTGTTGGAAAAAGTGAGTTTATAAATAAATGCGCCAATAGACTTACTGCACCTGGAATAGGAAAGGAATGTGGACTTACTTTCGGAATGACAAGGCAAATTTTACAAGGTTTGTTTATTGCACCGAAAGTTGTTGAAGATGCAATAAAAGGCTCAATTTTACTTGCAGCTATATTTGAAAAATTTTCCTACAGATGCATTCCGACTTCATCAGATAAAAGAAGCGATATTATTGAAGCAATAGAATTAAAGACAAAAGAAAAAGTTGAAGAATTTTGCAAAGCCATTCAGGAAACAAGTCCAGTAGATTCGCAGTTCACTCCTATGCCTTGGGATATGCCTGGATATGAAGAACAAGTTATAATGGCGGCAGGAGATTTTATCGAAGGTTCATCCATTGAACTTTCGGCAGATGGACCTATGAGAGAACCTTATTTTGTATATTTTCAAGGTGGCTTAACGTATGAACACATAAAAATAGCCATTATAAATGTTGTAAATAAATTAAAGGAGAAAAAACTATTATGAATTTTGAAGAATTAGTAAATAAAAGATTTAGTTGTAGAAATTTTTCCGACAAACAAGTAGAAAAAGAAAAAGTAGAAAAAATAATTGAGCTTTCAAATCTTGCCCCATCAGCTTGTAATTCACAGCCCTATAAAATATATGTAACAAGAAAAGAAACTGCAAAAAAAATAAGTCAAGCAAGAAGCTTAAATATGAACGGATTTATAGAAAAAGCGGATACTATTTTTGTAATTGAAGAAGAAGGATATAATTTAACTGCAAAAGTTGGGTCGAAATTAAAAGATCAAGATTATAGAAGTGTTGATATTGGGATTTTGTCTTCTTATATAACTTTAGCAGCACAGGAATTAGGACTTGCAACTTGTATAATAGGTATGTTTGATGAAGAAAAAATAAAAAATATTTTAGGAGCAAAAGGCAGAATAAGATTACTTATAGCTATGGGTTATTCAAATACTTTAAAAGCTCCGGATAAAAAAAGAAAAGATATAGAGAAAGCGTGGAAAGAACTTGATTAACATAGTAGGTCTCGGCGCAGGCTCTTCAGAGGAGCTTACTTTGCAGGCAATAAAAATTATGAAAAATGGTCTGAAAAATTTTTTGCGTACAGATAAAGTAGAAGCCGTTCAATATTTTAAAGAAAATAAAATAGATTTTGAAAGTTTTGATAAATTTTATGAAGAAGAAAATTCTTTTGATGAAGTTTATTTAAAAATAGTAAAAAAATTAATAGATGAAAAAGATTGTAATTATTTTGTGCCAGGTCATCCCCTTGTTGCTGAAAAAACAGTAAAACTTTTAATAGAAAGTGGTATAGAAATAAACTTAGTATCGGGAATATCTTTTATAGAACCTGTTTTAAACATAGTTAAAAGAGATATCTCAAAGGGTTTTATTTTGCTTGATGCCCTTGATATGACAGACCTTGATATTAATAAGAAAATGGATATAATAATCACTCAAGTTTACAATAAGAGAATCTTATCTGAAATGAAACTCATACTTTCAGACATCTATGGAGATGAGTATAAAGTATATTTAATTACAGATGCAGGCCTTGAGTCGGAAATTTTTGAACATACACCTATTTATCTTCTTGACAGAAAAGAAGTAAACCATCGTTCTTGTATTTTTATTCCAAAAACTTATGATTTTACAATTAATGATTTAGACAAGAGATTAGCAAATATAGAAGTTAATGAAAATTTAGATGAAGTTTCTCAAGAATTTTTATCTGTATTTACAAAAATAAGGTCAGGAATTAGAAAAGGTTATTGGACTTTTGATGAAATTTTAAAAAACATTGATAAAATGCCTAAATTAACGTGATTTATTAAAAAAACTATGGTAAATATAGTTAACATATTGTATAATTAAATTAATCAGGTGCATGGCATCTATAGTGTTTAAGCACTTTAATTAATATTAGGAGGATAATTATGAACAAATCAGAATTAGTTGCAAGTATTGCTGAAAAGAGCAATTTAACTAAAAAAGACGCTGAAATGGCTTTGAACGGATTTTTAAACTCAGTAGAAGAAGCTTTAGCAAAGGGAGAAAAAGTTCAACTTGTTGGATTCGGAACTTTTGAAGTTAGAGAAAGAAAAGCAAGAGAAGGAAGAAATCCTAGAAACCCAGAAGAAGTAATTAAAATTCCAGCATCTAAAGCACCAGTATTTAGAGCAGGTAAAGCACTAAAAGAATCAGTTAACAAATAATTTAAAGGATTTTAAATGCTGTATCTATGATACAGCTTTTTACTTGTATAAATAAAAAAAATGTGATAAAATCACATAATTGAGATTGTAAAGGAGGATAATGATGAAACAAGGAATACACCCGGAATATAAAGAAGCTACAGTTACTTGCGCTTGTGGAAATACTTTTAAAACAGGTTCAGTAAAAGATACATTAAAAGTTGAAGTTTGCTCAGAATGTCATCCTTTCTACACAGGAAGACAAAAGTTCAGCGATCACGGTGGACGTATTGAAAAATTCAACAAAAAATTCGGAAGAAAGTAATGTTTTGGGAGGTTGTAAACAACTTCCCATTTTATTTTATAAAAATTAAAAATATGGAAAAAATATACAATAAAAACTCATTTAAAACCACAATAGGTGGTCAAGCCTTAATCGAAGGTGTAATGATGAAAGGGCCGTCAAAAACAGCCATGGTTGTTAGAAAACCGGACGGACAAATTCAAATAAAAACTGAAAATAATAGAGATTTATCTAAAAAATATAAAATATTAAAATTACCTATTATAAGAGGGGCATATAGATTAATAGATGCCATGGTAATAGGAGTAAGGGCATTAAATTATTCAGCTTCATTTTATGATGAAGAGGAAAATAAAAAATCAAATAAATTGCAAGAAGTAGGATCAGTAATTTTTTCATTAGTAATTGCAATTTTATTTTTTATGATTTTACCATCTACATTAGCTGGATTTTTTAAAAAATTTATTAATAACTCAGTTATATTAAATTTAATTGAGGGGCTTATAAGGCTTATAATATTTTTTACTTACTTATTTTTTATTTCTAAACTTGAAGATATAAAAAGAGTATTTATGTATCACGGGAGCGAGCACAGAACAATCCATTGCTATGAAGCGAAAAAAGAATTAACTGTGGAAAATGTTCAATCTTTTCCAATAGTTCACCCAAGGTGCGGAACAAGCTTCTTATTTATGGTAATGATAATTTCTATTTTGGTATTATCATTTTTCGGTTGGCCAAATCTAATTTTAAGATTTTTTACCAGAATTTTAGCATTTCCCCTTATAGCAGGTATATCCTATGAAATCAATCGTTTTATAGGAAAATCTGATTCAAGAATTGCAAAAGTTCTATCAATTCCAGGTTTAGCAATACAAAAATACTTTACAGTAAAAGAGCCAACAGATGATATGGTTGAAGTTGCAATTTCATCTTTAAAAGAGGTTTTGCCTAAAGAGGGAGAAAGCGATTTATGGAAATAAATGAAGCTTTAGAATACGCTGTAAAGAGACTAAAAGCAATAAGCTATACAAACCCATACAATGAAAGTAAAACTATCTTAGAAGAGCTTTTAAAAGTTAACAGGGCCTATTTAATAGGTCATGGGGACCAAGAAATTCATAAGGATATATTTGAAAAATTAAAGTCAATTGTTGATAGAAGATTAAAGGGAGAGCCCTTGCAATATATTTTAGGCTTTGCAGATTTTTATGATGATAGATTTTATGTGAATCCATCAGTTTTAATTCCAAGATTTGATACAGAAACAAGCGTTGAAATTATAAAAACATATTTAAAAGATAAAAAAACTTTTTTGGAAATTGGAGTTGGAAGTGGAGCTGTAATTTTAAGCCTCGCGAAAATCTATAGGGAAAAAAATTTTACTGGAGTTGATATTTCTGAAAAAGCTATAGAAGTTGCAAATAAAAACAAAGAAAATTTAAAAATAAAAAATGCAGATATTTTTAAAAGTGATTTATTTTCTAATGTAAATGGAAAATTTGATATAATTTATTCAAATCCTCCATATATAAAGACAAGTGACATATTAAATTTACAAAAGGAAGTAAAAGATTATGAACCTAAACTTGCTCTTGATGGAGGAGAAGACGGTTTAAAATTTTATAAAAAAATTATAAAAGAGTATAAAAACTATATTAATCCAAAGGGTTTTCTTATTTTTGAAATAGGTTATGATCAGGGAGAAGATATAAAAAAACTTGCAGATGCAAAAATATTTAAAGATTTAAGCGGTAAAGATAGAGTCGCAGTTATTGAGGTGAGTTAATGTTTGAAAATTTAGAAGTGTTTCAAGAAAAATATAAGGAACTGGAAAAACAACTTATTGATGTTAATGTTATAAACAATTCAGAATTATTCCAAAAAGTATCTATAGAGTATGCCAATTTAGGACCTATAGTTGAGAAATATAAAGAATATAAAAGCACAAAAGAAAATATAGAAGACTTAAAGAAAATGCTTCAAGAAAAACTTGACGATGAAATGAAAGAACTCGTTAAAGAAGAATTAAAAGAAGATGAAGATAAAGTCTCAGAAATAGAAGAAGAATTGAAAATACTTTTAGTGCCAAAAGATCCTAATGACAACAGAAATGTTATAGTTGAAATAAGAGCAGGCGTCGGCGGAGATGAAGCTGCACTTTTTGCCGGAGTTTTATTTAGACAATACACAAGATATGCAGAAAGAAACGGCTGGAAAGTAGATGTAATGTCCACAAATGAAATAGGAATTGGTGGTTATAAAGAAGTTGTATTTATGATTGAAGGTAAAGGAGCCTATTCAAAACTAAAATTTGAATCAGGAGTTCATAGAGTTCAAAGAGTACCTGAAACCGAAAGCGGAGGAAGAATTCATACATCAACAGCAACAGTAGCAGTCCTACCAGAAGCAGAAGATGTAGAAGTGGAAATAAATCCGCAGGACATTCAAATCGACGTTTTCAGAGCTTCAGGAAATGGTGGACAATGTGTAAACACCACAGACTCAGCAGTAAGGCTTACCCATATTCCAACAGGCATAGTTATTTCAATGCAAGATGAGAAAAGTCAACTTAGAAACAAAGAAAAAGCTATGAAAATATTAAAAACAAAACTCTATGACATGAAAATACAAGAGCAAAATAAAGAATTATCAGCAGAAAAGAAAAACCAGATAGGAACAGGAGATAGGTCTGAAAGAATAAGGACATACAATTATCCCCAAGGAAGAGTAACAGACCATAGAATAGGGCTTACAAGTCATAAAATAGATGCAATAAATGACGGAGAACTTGATGAATTAATAGATGCACTTACTCAATATTCACAAGCAAAAAAAATTGAAAATATGGATAAAGAATTAAATTAAAAATTTAAATAATTTTTATAATAACGTGGTTAATTAATAATCACGTTATTTTCATTTAAATTGCTTAATTTTAGTACATTTTGTATAATAATATTAGTGGTTAATTAATATAATGAAATTTGGGAGGAAAAAATAATGAATCAAATGACAAGTGAAAATTTAAGATCTGCATTCGGTGGAGAAAGCCAAGCTCACATGAGATATGGAATTTGGGGAGAAAAAGCAGAAAAAGACGGTTTTAAAAATGTAAAAAGACTTTTTGATGCAACAAGTGAAGCAGAAAGAGTTCATGCAAAATTACACTTCAATGCCCTTAAAGATGTAAAGGGAGACTTTACAGTTGTATCAGGTGCAGGATTTGGAATTGGAGAAACTTCAGAAAATTTACAAGGTGCTGCAAATGGAGAAAGATTTGAATTTACACAAATGTATCCAGCATATATAGCAGTAGCTGAAATGCAAGGAGAAAAAGAAGCAGTAAAAGCAATGAGATTTGCAATAGAAGCTGAAAAAGTTCATGAAGTAAGATTTTTAAAAGCAAAAGAAGACGTTGACAATGGAAAAGATCTTCAAGCTGATAAAATTTTCCTTTGCCCAATTTGTGGATATATAACATTCGATGCAAGTGAAGAAACTTGCCCAATTTGCGGAACAAAATCTTCAAAATTCGTTGAATATTAATAAAAAATTAATTAAAAGCCCTTAGGGGCTTTTTTTACATAAAATATAAAATAATAATAAATAATTTAGAAAAAAATATAATTTTCTTGACTTTAGTGTGCAAAACTGTTAATATAGTTACGCATAAATGGGTTAGGAGGTAAAAATGTACAATTCAAAAATTAAAAGCAAGCAAACGGATGGACTTTTTGAAGCCATTTTACAATTAAAAGATTTAGAAGAATGTTATAGATTTTTTGATGATATCTGTACCGTAAAAGAAATTCAAGCAATATCTCAAAGACTTGAAGTAGTAAAACTTTTAGTTGAAAATAAAACATATCATGAAATTGAAGATGAGACAGGAGCAAGCACAGCAACAATATCAAGAATTAACAGATCACTTAATTACGGAAGTGACGGATATAAATTAGTTTTAGAAAGATTAGGAATAGATTTTTCAAAGAAAAAACCAAATTAGAAATAGCAGGGCACAAGCTCTGTTATTTTGTAAAAATTCTAAAAAGAAAAAATTAATTTACATAATAAAAATTAAATAAGAAAAAAATAGGAGCCTATTTAGGCTCTTATTTTACTATAATGGTTTTAAAGTCAGTGTATAATACAAGTCCTGGAATTTTGGCAGGATGCCTTTTTACAAATTTTTTTAAAGTGTAATCAACAGGGACGTTATTTGAAAATTTTTCTGAAGAAAATTTTTTTGCAAGTTGTGCAGCTTTTTCAATAGCGTTAACAGAATAATTTCTGCCGTCATATTTAATAAGGACATGAGATCCGGTGGAAGCTTGAACGTGAAACCAAAGACTGTCCCTTGTAGCAATTTTGAAAGTAAGTTCTTCATTTTGTCTGTTATTTTTTCCAACTAAAATTGTAAAACCGTCATCAGTTTTAAATTCCATAATTGATGATTTTTTAATTTTTTTATTAGCTTTTTTGTTTATATAACCAGTTTCTTTTAATTCTTCATGAATTTCTTTAAGTTCGGAAGAATTTTCGCATAAGCTTATATTTAAAAGGACGCTTTTTAAATATTCAATAGATGATTTCGTATTTTCAATTTGATCTTTTAAAAACATTTCTCTATTTTTAAGTTTTTGAAATTTTTTGTAATATTTTTGAGCGTTTAGTTGGGGATTTAACTTCTGATCAAGGGGAATTTTTATAAGTTTCATATTGTCATAAAAATTTTCAAGAGATATTTCCTTGATGTTGTTTTCAATTCTATAAAAATTTGAAGAAATTAAATCTCCATAAACTTTATAAATATCACGATTTTTAGCTTCTTCCATTTCAAAATTCAACTTTTCAAGTTTAGAAACTTGCCTATTTAAATTTTTTTCCACAAGTTTTTTTAATTCATTTTCCAGTTCATTTGAAATAGAATTTTCATATTTCTTATCTGAAAATTCTTCAATTAAATTTGAAATGCTATTAAAAGCAACCATTTCCTGCCCTTGATAGGATAAGGGTTCAAAAGCTGCATAATCAAAAAGTTTTTTATCAACGTAAATTTCTCTTGCCTTAAAGGGCTTTAAATTTTTATAAAAATTTATAAATGCATCATAAAAATTATCATCATAAGAAATTGCATTTTTTGGAGCATCTTCATCAACTTTTAAAATAAGGCAAAGTTCTCTTGCAATAAGAGGACTTATGCCAGTAAAATTATTCATAAAAAATTTTTTAAAAGCTTTTGAAGTTTCGTCCTTTTCAAATAAAATTTTAAAATCTTCTTTACTTATTGTGCGAGGATCAAGTTTTGTACTTATAGGATCTTCAGAATATATAAGTCCTGGAAGAATTTGTCTTACTCTTGAAAGGGAAAGGGGGATTCTTTTTATAGAATCAATTATTTTGTTATTTTCAGTCAAAATTATGTTTGAATATTTTCCCATAATTTCAACTATTAAAGTTTTTAAAACTTCATCTCCCAATTCATTTTTACTTAAAACATCCAAATAAAAAATTCTGTCAGTTTTAAATTGTCTTATATCTTTTACAAGTCCTCCTTGAAGATGTTTTCTCAAAACCATACAAAAGGTAGGAGCTTGCACAGGGTTTTCAAAGTTTTTTCCCGTTAAATTAATCCTCGGATTATTTGCAACGGAAATAAAAAGTTTAAATTTTTCTTTTCCCCTAAGGGCAATAAGAATTTCATTTTTATTTGGTTGGTAAATTTTTTCTATTTTTAAATTTAATATTTTTTCTCTTAATTCATCAACAAGAGCCATCATGACAATTCCATCAAATGCCATTTCATCACCTCATAAAAATTATAACAGAAATCGCTCTGATGTTATAATTAAGATAAAAATAAAGAAATTAATAAAAATGTAAGAAATATTAAACTTTAATTTTATATAATCTTGTTATTATAATTGTGGAGGTAAAAATGGATACTTATAAAATACTTGTAGCGGAAGATGAAAAAGAAATAAGAGATTTAATTGGAATTTATTTAAATAACGAAAAGTATAATGTAATTTTTGCATCAGATGGAAAAGAAGCTGTAAAAAAATATAAAGAAGAAAAACCGGACCTAATAATTATGGATTTAATGATGCCTGTAATGAATGGGGAAGAAGCTATAATTAAAATTAGGGAAGATTCTTATGTGCCGATTATTATTTTATCTGCAAAAAGTGAAGATTATGATAAGGTTATAGGTTTAAATATAGGTGCTGATGATTATATAACCAAGCCTTTTAACCCTTTAGAGCTAATGGCAAGGGTAAATGCAACTTTAAGAAGGTATAACAACTATAAGGACAATGAAAAAAAAGATGAGATTATAATAGGCAGTGTTCGATTAAATAAATCTGAAAAAACAATTTATTTGCAAAATAAAAAAATCGACTTAACTTTTCTTGAATATAAAATTTTGGAACTTTTAATGACAAATCCCAATAGAGTTTTCAGTATAGATGAAATATATGAAAGGATTTGGAATGAACCTGCCATAGATTCAAAGACAGTAACTGTTCACATTAGAAGAATAAGAGAGAAAATTGAAGTTGATCCTAAAAAGCCTGTTTATTTAAAAGTTCAATGGGGTCTGGGATATAAATTTGTAGATCCTTCAAGGAGTTGATATTTTGAAAAAATATTTTGAAAATCAAAAATATATGGTAAAATTTTTGCTTATTTGGACTTTCATAATTTTTTCTTTTATATTTATTTTTTCTCATAATAAAATTTATTCTATAAAAAATGATTTTGGAACAAGTATAAATTTTTATTTAAAAGATTTTTTAGGTGGTACTTTATATAAGAGAGAAGACAATAGAAGTTCGATTATAAAATTTGCCATAAGATCTTATAAAAAAATTAAACCTATAGACCAATCTTCCCTTTATGTAACGGCAACAGACGATAGAATCGTAGTAACTGACAGATATGATAATCTTGTATTTGAAGGTCCTCAAGGAAGTTATGACGAAGAAAAAGTAATTAAAGAATATAACGCAAAAGCAAACAAATTTTCTACAAGATATTTATCTAATATGGATACTTATGATCAAGAAGACCCACAGGATATTGAAAATTTAAATGAAGATTATGTTGTAAAGGGAGTTTGCAGGGACGGAGAGGTAAAGATAAAGGATAATTATGAAAAGTTAAAAGGAACTTTTGGAGAATTTGAACTTTCAAAAAATTATATGGGAGAAGATTTTGTTAAGGATTTTAAAAGAAATTTATATGACATTTATAAAAATATTAATAGCAAGGACATAAAATCCCTAAATTTTTATTATGCTGTAAATTATAAATCCAAGGAATTTTCAAACTTTATAAATACTTTAAATTCTTTAGCTTATACAGTCCCTATAACTAAAATATTTTTAAATATTTATGCTTTAGGTCTTATAATATTTGCCTTTTCTTTTAAAAACTCAAAACTGGAAGGAAAATTTAAAGAAATATTATTTAAAATTCCTTTGGAAATTTATATTTTATTCTTTTTACTTCTATTAGCCATTACTTTTAGAGTATCGTGGAAAGTTTTAGATAATGTTATTTTATACAATGAAAGTTTTATAAGAGTATTTAATAAAAATTTCAACATTTACTTATTATCAAAAGTGATTTTAAGTCTTTTATTATTTTTACTTGTATTTTTAATAAAAGATTTGTGGATAAATAGAACAAATTCAAAAGTTATAGAAAATTCTGCTGGCTTGCGTCTTATAAATGCTATTCAATCAGTATTCGGTTTGGGGAACTTAAACGGAATCAAGCTTATTATTATTTTTGTATTTTTATTTTTACTTGGTGTCTTTGCGGCGAGCGTATTTGGAATTGATTACTACAGAGAAATCTTAATAATTTGTTGGCTTATATTTTTAGTCTTTGTTTTTCTGTTCATTTATAAAAATTTAAAAGAGTTTAAAAATATTATTGCAAAGACTGAAAAAATGAAAGATGGAAACTTTGATGACAAAATTAAAAATGTAAGAGGCTTTGATAAGCTTTCAGACAATTTAAATAATATTAATTCTAACCTTCAAAATGCAGTTAATGATGCTATAAAAAGCGAAAAGTTAAAATCTGAGCTTATTACAAATGTTTCTCACGATTTAAAAACTCCGCTTACTTCTATAATTAATTATTCAGAACTTTTGAAAAACAATGATTTAAAAGAGGAAGATATAAAAAAATACTCTGAAATAATATTTGAAAAAAGTATAAGAATAAAAAATTTAATTGAAGATCTTTTTGAAATTTCAAAAATTTCTTCAGGAGTTATAGAAATAAAACCTGAGAGGATAGATTTAAAGGAAATGCTTTATCAAGTCCTTGGGGAATGGCAGGATAAATTTGATGAAAAACATTTAGAAATAAAGCTAAATTTATCTGATCAACCAACTATATTGTATTTAGATGCAAATAAAACTCAAAGAGTTCTTGATAATATTATGAGTAATATTTATAAGTATGCTCTAAAGGGGACGAGAGTTTACATTGATTTAATAAAAGATGTGAAATTGTATTTAATAATAAAAAATATTGCAAATTATGAGCTTAACATAGATAGTCAAAGCCTTTTTGAAAGATTTACAAGAGCAGATAGTGCAAGAAATTCAGAAGGCTCTGGTATAGGTTTATCTATAGCAAAATCTTTTGTCGAAGCCCAAGGAGGAAAATTTAATATTTCCATTGACGGAGATTTATTTAAACAAACTATAACTTTTTAATAATAAGAAAACTCGTCCAAAATAGGGCGAGTTTTTTCTTACCATAAATTATTTTTAATTATTAGTTAAATCTTTTGAATTATTATTATTATTTTGTTGCACGTTCTTATTTTGCTTATTATTGGAATTTATATTTTCCTTATTTTCAGAATTAGGTACAGTATTTTTATTTACTGACTTGCTTGTATCTACAATAGTTATTTCTCTATTTTTATCATTATATAAAACCTTCATTCCTATTGTTTCTGAAATAAATCTTATGGGAACATAAGTCCTATTTTCTTTTATAAGGGCAGGGGAATCAATTTTTTCATTTTGTCCGTTAACACTTACAGATTCTGAATTAATAGGAATTAAAATATTTTTATCTGCAATTTTTACTTCAACAGTTTTATTTTCAGAATTCCAATTTACATCTCCCTTTAAAGCTTCAACAATAAATCTTATAGGCACAAGAGTTCTTGAGTTTTTAACAAAAGGCTTTGCGTCCATTTTACCGGGAATATTATTTACAAAGTAATTTTGATCATTTATTTTCATTTTAATTGTAGATGCATCCTTAGAAAGTAAAATTGTTTGAAATTTTCTATTTCCGTTTTGAATATTTAAAGTAATATAAGGATTTATCATTTCATTAATTAAAATTTTTCCATTTCCAAAATCTGAAATTACTCCATCATCAGATGAAATAGTAAAAATTTGCGGATTTAAATCAAAGCTTTTATTACTATTGTCAATTCCTTTAAATTGCAAATCGACTTGTGAATTATTACCTACAATTTCCATACTTGGAATAACTTGCAAATCTTTTAAGTCGCTTAAATCTTTAATATTAACGGTTTTTAAACCGCTTATACCATCGGCACTGGTTATGGCTATATCTATAGGTCCAGGAATTGTTGCAAGGAAATATTCTCCATTCCAATTTGTTTCTTGACCGCTCATATCATAGACTGAATAGCCTATATTTTTTATATCCATGGGAATTAAATTTGTATCCCAAGCACTCTTTATTGAATACTTTGCAGATTGACCTATATATAAAGTATCAGGACCTGCAATTTTAAAACCTGCAAGAATTCCAGTTGCAGGGGCTGTAGTGTGAAGTCCAATTCCGTTTACAACTTTTCTTTCGGCATTATTTTTTTCAGGATTTATTATTCTTGTTCTTTGAGTATCCCCAAGTTTTTTTACAACCATTGCTGTAGAGCCTCCACCATCTAAATTAAAAGCTCTATAACAGCCGAGTTCTACAAATATTTTAGACATATCATTTAAAGTTAGTCCAGCTGAACGACTTGTCCTTCCTTCTGCACTTAATAAGAATAACTTGCTTCCATCTTTTGAAACTCCAGCAGCAGTTCTTGCACGTCTACCTCCAAGAACATTTATATCTTTTGTGTATTTTACAGGTTTATTATCATTAACTAAAAGGGCGTGGCCGCCTATTAAAAATTTCCAGTTTTTATTTGGAGAAATATTATTTTCAATTTGAATTTTATCTCCAATTTTTGTATTCTTGTCAAAAAATTCTTTGGCTTTTTTTGACACTTGAAGTATTGTTTTTCCTTGAGGAACAGCAAAAGGGAAATTTTTATCCACACTTATTTGTTCAATAGTTCCGTCAGCTCCAACTAAAATTTCCGAATTTTTTTTATCTCCACGAGACTTTGCAGCCCACATATCATTGTAAGCTTGAATTTTACTTTCGTGAGAATATTCTTTAGTTGTATCGTACCAATAATAACTTCTGTTTAAACCAGCAATGGGAAAAGTTTGTCCATTAGGTGCAGTTACTGATCCCGAGGATTTAATTTGAAGTATTTCTCCTTTATTGTTTTCGTCAATTCCAAGGCAATAAACTTCAGTTATTATACTTTGAGAAGAATATAAAACTCCATCTTCCATTGAAGGGCCTTCGGGCACTCCTTGAAGAGCCATGTTGAAGAAATCACCGTTAGTTGCAGCTAAAGCATTTGTAGAATCAGCCATATCTGAAACACTTGCTCTTTGTGTGTATTTTCCTTTTCCTGTCATTAAATCTATTTTAAAATAAGGATTATTTAAATCACAAACAAGAACTACAACTTTTGTAGACTTATTTTCATTAATTTTGTAAGTATACTCAGTTTTTGTGATTGCAGTAGATATATTTTCTGAATTGTTTTCACTTAAATTTGCAAAGACATTTATTGGCAAAAGTAATACAATTAAGAAAAATGTAATAATTTTTTTCATATAGAAACCTCCTTTTGTAATAATATAACAAGAGGGGTTAAGATTCAAGAAGTTGCAAGCTCAAAAGCTCCTATGCTAATATTTAAGGGGTGATAAAATGATAAAATTAATTGCGATAGATTTAGACGGAACACTTTTAAATGATAAAAAAGAAGTGAATCCTAAAGATATAGACTATTTAAAAAATTTAATTGATAAAGGAATAAAAGTTGCAGTAACAACGGGGCGAGATTTTTTCAGTGCAAAATCTTTTTTCCCAGATGATTTAAAATTAACTTTCGTAACCCTAAGTGGAAATGCAATTTTTGATTATGAGGGAAATGAAATTTATGCAAATTATTTTGATTATGAAACTATTTTAAAACTTTCTAATTTCAGTGATGACAATTTTTTGACCCACGTTAATGGTTATAAAAGCAAATATAATGTTTTAATGTTAAATGGCAATTATAGTACGGAAGTGAAAAAATACATTGAAAGATTTTATTTTCCTGTAAAATTTGTAGATAAATTTGAAAAAAATGAAAAGTATTTTTCTTGTGTCTTTGTAGGAGATGTCAATTATCTTTACAACTTATCAAAAGAAATTGAAAAAGTGGAAAATAATTTAAATTTTTATTTAATGCCAACAAATTTACCTGAATACTATATGCTTGAAATTGTTCAAGGAGGAATTTCAAAATTTACCGCATTAAAAAGACTTATGGAAAAATTTAACATAAATAATGAAGAAGTTATGGCTTTTGGCGATGAAGAAAATGATATGGAAATGCTTTCAAGTGTTAAATACGGATACATTATGAAAAATGCAAGAAAGACTTTAAAAAACAAATTAAAAGAAACTGCTTTTACCAACAATGAAGGCGGAGTTATAAAAACCATAAAGGAATGGGATTTAATATGAGTATGAATATAAACTGGTATCCAGGTCATATGAAAAAAACTCTTGATGAAATCAAATCAAAACAAAAATTAGTTGATTTTGTAATTGAAATAATTGATTCCAGAATACCTATATCAAGTAGAAATCCACTCTTTGATTCAATAATTTCAAAAAAAAGACTTGTTATTTTAAATAAATCAGACTTGTCAGATCCAAGGCAAAATGCCCTGTGGGTAGATAAGATAAATTGTAATAATGAAAGAGCAATTCTTTATAATTCTTTAAAAAATAACAGGGATTTAATTGTTAAAGAATCAAAATCTCTAATGGAAGAGATTATAAAAAATAAAGAGGAAAAGGGAATAAACCATGGACCTTTAAGAGCTATGATTGTGGGAATACCGAATTCAGGAAAGTCAACTTTTATAAATAATGTTAGTGGAAAAAAATCTGCAAAAACTGGCAATAAACCAGGAATAACAAAAACAAATCAGTGGATAAAAATAAATCCTGAGCTACAATTGTTGGATACACCAGGTATTCTTTGGCCTAAATTTACTGAAGAAACATCCATTCATTTAGCTTGGACTGGAGCTATAAAGGATGAAATCATAGATATTGAAACTCTTGCCTATAAATTTGTAGAGAACATTTTAAGCTATAAACCTGAAATTTTAATTGAGAGATATAATATTGATTTAGATGAAGATCCTCTTAAAGTTATGGATAATATTGCTAAAAAAAGAGGAGCAATTATGAAGGGTAATGAAATTGATTATACTAAAGTTTCAAATGTCATCCTTGATGAGTTTAGAAAGGGAGTGCTTGGCAGAATAAGCCTTGAAAGATTATGATAGACTATGAAGGAAAATATTTAGGCCAAGGTTATAAAAATATTGTTGGTATTGATGAAGTAGGTAGAGGATGTCTTTTTGGAGATGTTGTAGCTGCTGCGGTTATTATGCCTGAAAATAGAATCTTAGGTGTAAATGATTCAAAAAAATTAACTGAAAAGCAAAGAGAAAGTCTTTATGACAAAATTCTTAGAGATGCTATTGCAGTGGGAATAGGAAGAATGGATTCAGTTACTATTGATAAAGTTAATATAAAAATGGCAACTCACCTTGCTATGCTTCTTGCCGTAGAAAACTTAAGAACAAGGGATAATTTAAGAATTTATCCGGATTTGCTCTTAATAGATGCAGAACATATTGAAACAAAAATTGACCAAGTTGATATCATAAAAGGGGATGCAAACTGCTACTCAATTGCTTGTGCTTCAATTGTCGCTAAAGTTTTTAGAGATAGACTTTGTAAAAAGTGGGAAAAGATGTATCCAGGATATGGAATAGAAAAACACAAGGGATATGGAACGAAAGCTCACAGAGATGCTATTAAAGAACTTGGATCAAGTAAATTGCACAGACAGTCTTTCTTGAAAAATAAGGATAATTGGTAATGAATAAATATTATGGAAATTTAGGTGAAGATATAGCTTGTAACTTTTTAAAAAATGAAGGTTATGAAATCTTAGACAGAAATTATAGAATAATTAATTCGGAAATAGATATTATCGCTCGCGACAGGGCCACATTGGTTTTTGTTGAAGTAAAAACAAGAAATAATGAAAATTATGGAAGAGCTGTAGAGGCTGTTACTGATACGAAAATTAAAAGGATAATTACAGGAGCAAAAAATTATATTTATACTAAAAAATTTTTTGATGTTTCAGTAAGGTTTGACGTTATAGAAGTTTATTTAAAAAGCGGAAAAATAAATCATATTAAAGATGCTTTTTCAGTATTGTGAGGGTTTGTAATGTATGCAAAAATAAAAACATGTACTCTTGTAGGACTTGAAGGAAGAGAAATAGAGGTAGAAACGGATATTTCTTTAGGTATGCCCAGGCTTACCATAGTGGGTCTTGCAGATACTGCAATTAAAGAATCCGGCGAAAGAGTAAGATCGGCAATAAAAAATTCATCATATTCATATCCAAGAGAAAGAATCACAATAAATCTTGCTCCTGCAGATATAAAAAAAGATGGCTCACAAATGGATCTTGCTATTGCAATTTCCATGATGTGTGCAAATGACGAAATTAATGAAGCTTGTGATTCTTACATATTCATAGGGGAGCTTGCCCTTGACGGAAGTTTAAAGGGAGTTAGAGGAGTTCTTCCTATGGTGATTTCCATGAGAAGTTTGGGAAATAAAAAATTTATTATTCCTTATGAAAATAGAAATGAATGTGGCGTAATTAAAGATGTTGACATATATCCTGCAAAGTCTTTAAAAGAAGTTGTTGACTTCTTACAGGGAAATGGTAAACTCGAAAAGTTTTCAAATGGATTTAAACAAGAAGACTCAAAATTTGAATTAGATTTTAAAGACTTAAAAGGTCAAGAAAGAATAAAAAGGGTTTTTGAAATAAGTGCAGCTTCAAGAATAAATTTACTTCTTGTAGGAGTGCCAGGTTCCGGAAAAACAATGGCAGCAAAAAGATTTCCTTCTATTTTACCTAAGTTAACTTTTGAAGAATCAATAGAAGTTTCTAAAATTTATTCTGTTGCAGGTCTTTTAAATGAAGGCACTTTAATTTCTATCCCTCCATTTAGGTCTCCTCACCATACTGCCAGTGCCGTCTCTTTAATAGGAGGAGGAAGAATACCTAAGCCTGGAGAAATTTCCCTTTCTCACAGAGGAGTTTTATTTTTAGATGAACTTCCAGAATTTAATAAAAATGTTCTTGAAGTTTTAAGGGAGCCTCTTGAATCAAAGTCCATACATATAAGTAGAGCCAATGCTTCTTTAACTTACCCTGCAGATTTCATCTTAGTTGGAGCTTTAAATCCATGTCCCTGCGGCTACCACGGGAGCAAAGTTCATGAATGTAATTGTAGCCAAAGTCAAATTGAAAGATATCTGGCGAAAATTTCGCATCCTCTTTTAGATAGAATTGATATGCACTTAGAAGTCTCTGAGGTGGATTATAAGGACTTAAAAAATGAACCCTATGGAGAAGATTCAGAAACCATAAGAAGACGCGTAGAGGAGGCGAGAGAGCTTCAGAAGGATAGATATAAGGAAGAGTTCTTCAACCTAAATGGAGAAATGCCAGACAAATTTATTTCCAAGTATTGTAAATTAAATGCAGCCTGTGAAAAAATAATGGAATTAAGTTTTAAAAAATATGGATTTTCAGCAAGGACTTATAATAAACTTTTAAAAATCTCACGAACCATAGCAGATTTAGATAAGTCAACTGACATCAAAGAAATGCATCTTCTTGAGGCTATAAGATATAGAACCATGGATACAAAATATTGGAGCAAATAATGAAAGGACTTAGAAATCTTTTAATTTATTTAAATGGCATAGGAATTGTAAACGACCAGATAATTGAAATTAAAAATTATTTTGAAGCTAATAACTTAAATTTTGAAGATATAAGAAAAATAGATGAGTTTATTGATTTGTTAGATTTTTTAAGACCGGCAACTAAATTGAGATTAAAAAATTTTGATGAGGGATTTTTTGAAAGATTAGATAATCATCTTAAGGGAAAAGATACAAAAATAATAAGTATATTTGATGAAAATTATCCTGAAAATTTGAAATATATTGACAATCCGCCACAAGTTCTATATCTTAATGGATATATTCCTGAGGAAGTAAAAATTGGAGTTGTAGGTGCAAGAAAGTATTCTGATTATGGAGAATTTGTAACAAAAAAATTTGTAAGAGAACTTACTGATCTTGGAGCGGTTATTGTTTCAGGTCTTGCTTATGGAATAGATTCCATTGCCCATAGAACGTGTCTTGAAAATAAAGGAAAAACTATTGGAGTTTTAGGCAATGGAGTTGATGTTATATATCCTTATAAAAATCAGAGCTTATATGAAAAAGTTTCAAAAAATGGTGGAGTAATTTCAGAATATCCCTTTGAAACTCAACCTTTACCTTTTAGGTTTCCTGAAAGAAATAGAATTATTTCAGGTTTAAGCTCAGCGATTATTGTTATGGAAGCAAGAACTAAAAGTGGTTCTCTGATTACAGCAAGAATTGGAGCAGAACAGGGGAAGGAAATTTTTTCAGTTCCTGGAAATATTAATTCACCTCTTTCTGAGGGAACAAATTTACTTATAAGGGATGGGGCATATCCTCTTTTATCCATTGATGACATTTTAAGTAAAATAAGCGAGCTTAATCAAAATAAAAAGATGGTAGCTCTTAAGAGTGATGAACTGGGAGAAGATGAAAAAGAAATTTATGAATTAATTTATAATGGAATAAAAGACGTGGAAAAAATTGCAGCTAACAGCAAATATAATATATCTTTTGTTAGCGGAATACTTACAGTTTTAGAATTAAAGGGATTTATAGAAGAAGTAGGTAAGGGAGAATTTAGCATTAGATAGGAGTTAGTTTTGGTAAAGAATTTAGTGATTGTAGAGTCGCCGACTAAGGCAAAAACAATAAAAAAGATGCTTGGAAGAAATTATAATGTCATTGCTTCAGTAGGTCACATAAGAGATCTTCCGAAATCAAGAATAGGAATTGATATAGAAAAGGATTTTGAGCCGGAATATATAAATATAAGAGGCAAGGGTTCAATAATAAAAGAATTGAAAAAAAACGCAAAGGAAGCTGACAATGTTTTTTTGGCAACTGACCCCGATAGGGAAGGAGAAGCTATCTCCTGGCATTTATGTCATATTTTGGAATTAGATCCTAAAGAAAAAAATAGGGTTACCTTTAATGAAATAACAAAGGATACTGTAAAAAGTCAAATAAAAAATCCAAGAGAAATAGATATGTATTTGGTAGACGCTCAACAAGCGAGAAGATTACTTGACAGACTTGCAGGTTATAAAATAAGTCCTTTTTTGTGGAAGAAAATTAAAAGTGGTCTGTCAGCTGGACGAGTTCAGTCTGTTGTTTTAAAAATAATTTGTGACAGAGAAAAAGAAATAGAAGAATTTATTCCTGAAGAATATTTTACAATAGAAGCTGAACATAAAAAAAATAAAACAAGTTTTACTTCAGAATTTTATGGAAAACTTATAAAAGATAAAATAGAAAAAGTAAAAATATCTAATGAAAAAGAAGCGAAAGAAATTTTAAAATCAATTGATAAGAAAAATTTTTCAGTATTTAAATTAGATAAGGGAACAAAGAGAAGACAGGCCTTTAATCCTTTTACAACATCAACCTTACAACAAGAAGCATCAAGAAAAATAGGTTTTTCTACAAAAAAAACAATGAGAATAGCTCAAAGTTTATATGAAGGAATAAATTTGCCCTCAGAAGGATCTGTAGGTTTAATTACCTATATGAGAACGGATTCTGTAAGAATTTCAGATCAAGCTCAGGCAAAAGCTTTTGAATTTATAGAAAAAAATTATGGAAAAAATTATTTAGGTCATAAAAAAACTACAAAAGCAAAGCAAGGTGTACAAGATGCCCATGAATGTATAAGACCTACAGATGTATTTAAAAGTCCATCAAGTATAAAAGAAGCTCTCTCAAGAGATGAGCTTAAGCTTTATACCTTAATTTGGAAAAGATTTTTGGCTTCCTTAATGGCAGATGCAGTTTATGACACAATTTCTCTTGATTTAAAATCTAATGATAATATTTTTAAGGCAAGGGGCTCAAAAATTAATTTCGAAGGATTTTTAAGAGTATATGATTTGTTAAATGAAAAAGACAAGCTTTTACCTGATCTTTTAGAAGGAGAAATTTTAAATACGGAAAAAGTTGAACCTATTAAGCATTTTACTCAAGGACCACCAAGATATAATGAAGCATCTTTAATAAAGTTACTTGAAGATTTAGGCATAGGCAGACCTTCAACTTATTCACCTACTATAAGCACATTACAATCAAGAAATTACGTAAGCCTTGAAGATAAAAAATTTATACCTACTGAGCTTGGTGAAACTGTAAATAAAGTTTTAAGTAAATATTTTAAAGAAATTGTAGATAAAAACTTTACTGCAAAATTAGAAGATGACTTAGATAAAATTGCAGATGGAAATTTACAGTGGAAAGAAGTTTTAAGAGAGTTTTATGATGGCATAAAAGAAGATTTAAAAGTAGCAGAAGATGAAATGGATAAAATAAAAATAGAAGATGAAGTCACTGATGAAATATGCGAAAAATGCGGAAGACATATGGTAATCAAAATGGGTCGTTACGGAAAATTTTTAGCTTGTCCAGGATTTCCCGAATGTAGAAATTCAAAGCCTCTTCTTGAAAAAATTGGATTAAAATGTCCTAAATGTAATGATGGAGAAATAGTTATAAAACGCTCAAAAAAAGGTAGAAAATTTTATGGATGTTCAAATTATCCTAAATGTGATTTTGTATCTTGGAATGAACCAGTAGATAAAAAATGTCCAAAATGTTCACATAATCTTTCAAAAGTCACAACAAGAAAAGGATTAGTTTTAAAATGTGAAAATTGCGGATATGTGGAAGAAAAAAATGGAAATTAATGAAATTTTAAAAATTATAGATAAAAATTTCGCTTATGAATATAAACTTGTCCCTGTAAAAATTCTTGGGGACAAGATATATTTTTATGTCCTAAATGAAGATTTAGATGTTAAAAAAAATCTTGAAGCCTTACTAAATAAAAGTCTTATTTTTCAAAAAGTAGATGAAGAAAAATTAAATAGACAAATTAAAATTACATATAAAAATAAATTTTCAATAGAAAATGAGATAAATAAGTTAAATGTTGAATCGGACAATTTTATGGAAAATTTAGATGATTTAAATTCTCCTATAGCAAAGATAATAGATAAAATAGTTATGTATTCTATTGAAAAAAAGGCTTCAGATATTCATTTTGACCCCTATGAAAAATATAGCACCATAAGAATTAGAAGAGATGGTGTTTTAAAAGATTTAGTAAACATAAAAAAAGAAATAACTCTAAAAATTATTTCCAGAATAAAAATTTTATCAGGTTTAGATATTTCTGAAAAAAGGTTACCTCAAGATGGAAGAATGACCTATGAAAATCGAAATCTTAAAGTTGATATAAGAGTTTCTACAGTTCCCACAGTTTTTGGAGAAAAAATTGTTCTTAGAATATTAGATAAGATAAATTTAAATTTAACTTTTGACGGCATAGGTCTTAAGGCAAACGATAGAGAAAGTATTGAAAATTTAATAAAGCAACCAAGTGGATTAATTTTAGTTTGTGGTCCTACTGGAAGCGGAAAAACTTCAACAATATATTCAATTCTTGAAAAAATAAAAAATCCTGAAATTAATATTATGACCATAGAGGATCCTGTTGAATATAAAATTGAAGGAATAAATCAAATACCAGTAAATGAAAAAACTGGATTGGATTTTGAACAGGGCTTGAGGGCAATTTTAAGACAAGATCCTGATAAAATAATGGTTGGAGAAATTAGAAATGTTGAAACTGCAAAAATTGCCCTGAGATCATCAATAACAGGTCATTTAGTTTTATCAACTCTTCATACAAATAATTCGGCACAAGCAATAATAAGATTAAAGGATATGGGAATTATGAATTACCAAATAAGAGCAGGCATAATAGGGATAATTTCTCAAAGACTTGTTAGAGTTTTATGTCCTCACTGCAAAATAAGAAAACATTCCTATGTTGATATTTTTGACCAAGAAATGGATTATTATGAAAATGGATATTGTGAATTTTGTGATAATGGCTATATAGGAAGAAAAGCAGTTTTTGAAATTTTAGATTTTACAAAAATAAGAGATAAGATTGAAGATTTATCAAATTTATCCGAAATTGAAAATCTTGCAAAAGAAAGCGGTATGATTGAATTAAAGGAAAGTTTTAAAAAACTTTTGTCAGATGGACTTATATCTTTAGATGAAGTTTATAAAAATATTTTCCATTAATGAGGGGTTATATGAATTTTTCTTACAGAGCTTTAAACGATCAAGGAAAAATTGAAAAGGGAAAAATTATTTCGCAAAGTCGTCAAGATGCTATTTTAAAACTGAAAAATAGAAATTTAAGACCCATAGAAGTTAAAAAATCCATAGAATTTAATAGTGAAATTAAACTCAGCAAAAAAAGATGGACATATGAAGAGGTTGCACTTTTATCCAGGGAATACTATATTCTTTTAAGTTCCGGAATAAGTCTTGAAATGGCAAGTGAGATTTTATCAGGGGAATTTAATGATTATAAGGGCGAATTTTTAAAAAACATATGTAAAAAATTAAAAGAAGGAAAAAGTTTAAGCACCTGCTTTTTTGAAGAAAAAAATATGCCTAAATGGACTGGTTCTTTAATTAAAGGTGCGGAATCCACAGGAAATTTAAACACTGTTTTTTATGAAATAAGTAACTATTATTTTAAAAGAGCTTTAGTTAAAAAAGAAATAATTAACGCCTTTACATATCCCATAATACTTTTTACAGTTTTTATTTTAGTTCTTAATTTTTTGCTGATAAATGTTTTGCCGAAATTTAGTGATATTTTTAGAGACAGTGGAGTAGAGCTTCCTTTGCTAACTAAATTTATTATTAATATTTCAAGTTTTATTAAAAATAATATTTTTATAATTTTTCCATTATTTATTATTTCAATTTTTTTGATAATTTATTATTTATTAACTTCAAAAAGAAAATTTTTAGAGAAAATGATTTTAAAATCTAAGATTGGAAATTTGGATTTTTTAAATAAATTTACAAGTACAATGAATTTATTTTTAAAAGCTGATTTTAATTTAAGCGAGGCTTTAAATTATTATGCTAAAAATTCTGAATTTTATATAAAAGACAAAATGTTAGATACAGTTAGAAAAATAAATGGAGGAGAATCTATTTCAAAATCTCTGGAAGAAACTAAGCTTTTTCCTAAAATATACATTTCAATTTTAAAAGCAAGCGAAGAATCAGCATCCTTTAAAGTTGCTTTTGAAGAATTGGATAAATATTACAAAGATGAATTGGATATAAATTTAAAGAGATTTGTAAGTTTGTTAGAGCCTGCTTTGATTATTTTTTTGTCAATTTTAGTCGGTTTTGTAGTTTTAGGAGTAGCAATTCCTATGTTTGATTTAGTAAATTTAGTGAGGTAAAAATGAAATTTAAAAAGAAAAAGGGTTTTACACTAATTGAATTAATAATTGTCATAGCTATAATAGCAGTTTTAGCATCAATAGCCATACCTAAGTATCAAAATTCAAATTTAAAAGCAAAGGCGGCAGCCCATAATGCAAATGTAGTAATTTTAAAAAATGCTGCAGCTTCATTTTTGGCTGATAATCCCAATGCAACATCTATAAGTGATGCTGATATTTTAAATTATATTGAAGGTGGCAAAATGCCTAAAACTTATAATGATGGGACATTTAAGGTAGAGCTTGATGGAAATAAAAATATTATAGTAAGTCCCGGAATGGTTGAAATTAAAAATAATAACATAGTTGAAACGCAATGATTTTATTTTTTATATTCTTTCTCGGCTCCTCAATTGCATCTTTTGTCCTTTGCTTAAATGAAAGAAGAAACGCTGGGGAAGATTTTATTTTTTCAAGGAGCAAATGCGACAATTGTAAAAAAATTATACCTATGTATTTGGAAATCCCCTTAATAAGCTATATATTTTTGAGGGGAAAATGCAGATATTGTAAGGAAAAGATTTCTTTTATCTATCCTTTTATTGAACTAATAGGAGGACTTAGTTTAATTTTTATATTTAAAAACCAATCAAAAGATTTAATTTTATTAGCAATTAAAGGTCTATTGTTTTTCATTTGCTTAAGTATATTTTTAAGTGATTTTTTTTATAAAGATATTTATGATTTTGATGTATTTATTTTGTACATATTTTTAGCAATTTTAAATTTTTATAAAGGAAATTTTAAAGAATTTATTTTGCCCTATATTTTTTTACTATTAGTTTTTTATTTAATTTTTATAATTACAAAGTCTATGGGGTCAGGAGATATTTTACTTGGAGCAAGCTTAGGACTTGTAAGTTCAAATATATTTGAAGCTTTTAGATATTTTACCTACACATTTAGTCTTGGAGCTTTAGTAGGAATAATTTTAATTCTTTTAAAGAAAAAAGGTAGAAAAGATGAAATTGCTTTTGGACCTTTTATTTTGGTTGTTTTATTTGGAGTAATATTTTGCAAGTATTAAATTTATTTATTGAAGACAAAAAAATTACATATTTTTATGGAAAAAAACGAGAATTATTAATACCAGAGGGTGTTTTAAAAGATTGCGAGATTATAGATTTTAATCATATTTTTTATTTGTTGAAAAAAGAAATAGAATTAAATGACATAGCAAAAGACACTTTATTTAATTTAATTTTTTTACAAGGTTTTAAATTTCATTGTCAAAAATTTGAGAACATAAAGAAAGATGATCTAGAAAATTTATTGGAAATAGAATTTGAAAATTCTTCTGATAAAGTTTATATAGACATAGAGGATCAAGAAGATAATTATTTTTCCTATTCAACAATACCTGAAAAAAATCGTTTAAAGTATGAAGAAGTTTTCGAAAAATTAAATTTAAAATTAAATCAGATTTTAAATTTAAGCTCTCTTTTTAAATTTTATGAAGATGGAGCCTATGTTATAATTACACAGTCTCTAATAGTTTTGGCAATAAAAGATAAGATTTTAAAAGAATTTAATTTTTATAGTACTGATAAGCTTAATAGTTTGTATGAAGACAATAATTTAATCTATGAAAATGTAAAAAATATTCTTAATTCTATAGAAGATCCACAGGACAGCTTCATCGAGGACGATTTTTTACTTAAGTTTAATTTTTATTTAAATGAGCAAACTATGAAAATAGTTAAAAAGTTACAAGAAAATAAATTTGAAAAAATTTATTTAAGTGGAGATTTATTTTTTGATTTTCAAAGATATAAAGATTTGTTCAGGGAATTTCAAATTGAACCTTTTGATGTTTTCAAATCTCAAGTTCCTAAAAACGAAAAAAAAGTTAAATTAAAAAATAAAAACCTTCAAATTTTAACTTCTATATTTTTAATTTTTGCTTTAGTAAATTTGTTTTTTTATAATAATTCAAAGAGAGAGCTCCAAAATTTAAAATTAGAAAATGCAAAATTAATTGAGAAAATTTCAGAAAACAAATCGAAAGCTAAGGTTCAAGTCGTAGATGTGGAAGAAAAAGATCTAACTAAGAGATTTAATGAAGTACTAAATATTTTATTGGACGAAAAATCCGATGATATATTAATAACAGACTATTATATGGATAATCAAAAAATTGAAATAAGAGGTCTTGCAAGAGATAATGAAAAGGCGCTCTCTTTAAAAGAAAAATTAAAAAATTTTAATCCAAGTATAAGCTTAGATAAAAAAGATGTCGTTTATTTTATAATAAGTATGGAGGAATAATGGAAATAGGGAAAATTTCTAATAGTGATTTAGAAAAATTAATTTTTAAAAATTTAAATATAAAAAGAAAAGAAGTAGTAAGCTCATCAAAGGTAGGCATGGATTGTTCAATTATGGATTTTAAAGAGGATTTAATTGTCGTTTCCACAGATCCTATAACGGGAGCATCACAAAATATTGGGAATTTAGCAGTTAATATTTCTTGTAATGATGCTTATTGCGAATGCGCAGAGCCAGTAGGACTTTTGATGTGTTGTTTATTTCCTAAAAATATAAGTAAAGCTGAAATAGAAAATATTGTAAAGGATGCTTCCAAAGCTGCAGATAAGTTAAATGTTGATATTGTAGGAGGACATACTGAAATAACTGATGCAGTATCTAAAGTAGTAATTATAACCAGTGTAATTGCAAAAGTTTCTAAAAATAATATTCCTAAAAGAGATGAAATAAAACCGGGAGATAGAATTTTAGTTTCCAAGTATGTGGGAATTGAAGGGACTTCAATTATAGCTCATGATGATTTTAGCAATATTAAAAATATTTTAACTTCTGATGAAATGAAGCTTGCCAAATCTTTTAAGAATTTAATTTCCGTAAAAACAGAGTCTGAAATTGCAAAAAAAGTTGGAGTAAAAAATCTTCATGACATAACTGAAGGAGGTCTTCTTGGAGCTGCATGGGAGATGGCAAACAGTTCAGGCTATGGAATAGAAATTGAAAAAAATAAAGTTCCTATTACTGAAGTTACTAAAAAAATTTGCAATTATTATAAAATTGATCCTTTGAGATTAATTTCAAGCGGCTCTATGCTCTTTATAGCTGAAGAAAAAAATGCAAAAAGCATAATAGAAAGTGGAAAGGTTTTAAACTTGAATATAAGCGACATAGGCAAAATAGTTGAAAAAGGGATGTATTTAATTTCTGATAAAAAAGAAAAAATAGATGAGCCCAAACCCGATGAGTTATATAAAGTCATTAAATAAATTGACTGTTGATAAGACTTATAATAAACTTAAACACGGAGGTCTGTATGAAAAAAATAATATTAACAGGATTTTTGCTTTCAGCTTTGCTTTTGAGTGGCTCTGTATTTGCAGAAGAACAAATAAGTCAAGTAAATATAAATGGGAAAAGTATAGATGTTAGAAATACTAATGTAAAAGTTGATGGAAAAATTTTAAAAAGCGATTTTTCTCCCTATATAAGTAGCGGGAGGACTTTTGTTCCAATTAGAGAGCTTGTTGAAGGTTTGGGCGCTGAAGTTAAATGGGACAACCTTGAAAAGAGTGCGCTTATAAAATTTGAGAAAAAGGAAATTAAACTTAAAATAGATTCTAAAGTTTCATATATTTCAGGTAAAAAAATTATTTTAAATGAAAGTTCAATTCCAAAACTTGCAAAGTATAATGAGCCAAAAGAAGAAACTAAAACCATGGTTCCTTTAAGATTTGTATCAGAGGCTCTTGGCTATAAAGTTGATTGGAATAGTGAAGAAAACTTAGCAGTTATAACAACAGAAAAAGCTAAAGATTCAGATTTAATTACAGATGATAATAGTGGAACAAAAGAAAATAATTCAGAAAAAAAATCTAAAAAAAGAAAAAAAGACCTATCTTTAGTTAACAATCAATATATTTCAAATTCAGAAAAAAAAGAAATGAACAATGCTAAAAAATCCAACAGAATCTCTGCTTATAAGGCTGCAGGATTAAGTGAAGATGAATATAATATTGATCCAGGAAAGAGAAAAATAACAAAGACCATAAAAAAAGAAGGACCACTTACAATTGTAATTGATCCAGGACATGGAGGAAAAGACCCAGGAGCTAATTCATCTGTAATAAGTTCTATAAATGAAAAAGAATTGACTTTAAAAGTTGCGGAAAAACTTTATGAAAAACTGCAAGCAACAGACTATGAAGTACTTATGACCAGAAATTCTGATGAATATATAAAATTATTGGATAGGGCTCAATTATCAAATGAAAACAATTCAGAACTTTTCCTTTCAATACATTTTAATAGTTCAGATGAGAATAAATCAGCAAAAGGTATAGAAGTTTTGTATGCATCTGAAAAAAATGTAATAATAAAGACTGCTGAACAAAAACATTTTGCAAAATGTCTTTTAAATAGTCTTATTGATATTACAGGCTCTTCAAGTAGGGGAATAAAAAATAGACCGGACTTAATTGTTCTAAATAAAACTAAAAATGTATCCGCTCTTGCAGAACTTGGATTTTTATCAAATTCTTCAGATATGGATTCGATAATGAATGATGAATATCTTGATTTATTGGCACAGGGTCTATTTAACGGAATACAAGATTATGTAAATAATTATGTGGAATAGGACACAGAAATGAGAAAAAGAGAAAATAATTCAATTAGAGATTTAAAAATAACTACAAATTATTTAAAAGAACCGGAAGGATCATGTCTTATTGAAATGGGAAATACAAAAATAATTGTAACAGCTATGGTAGAGGATAAAGTTCCATTTTTTTTGAAAAACACAGGCAAAGGTTGGCTGAGTGCTGAATATTCAATGATACCAGGCTCAACGAAAATAAGAAAACAAAGAGACATTACTAAAGGCAAAATAGACGGAAGAAACCAAGAAATTCAAAGACTTGTCGGTAGAAGTTTAAGAGCAGCTATAGATTTAGATAAAATTGGAGAAAGAACAATTTGGATAGATTGTGATGTAATATCTGCTGACGGAGGAACCAGAACAGCAAGTATTACAGGAGGCTATGTAGCCTTAAAACTTGCCGTTAAAAAGATGCTATTAGATAAAATAATAGAAGAAAATCCCTTAAAAGAAAAAATTTCTGCAATTTCAGTAGGTAAAGTTCAAGGAAATATTTTGTTGGATCTTGAATATTCTGAAGATTCTATTGCAGATGTTGATATGAATGTTGTAATGAATTCAAAACATGACATAATTGAAATTCAGGGGACATCTGAAAGAAATCCTATGAATATTGATGAGATGAATGAAATGATCCTCTTAGCAAAAGATGGTATAGATAAAATTTTTAAAATAATAGATCAAAAAGTTCCTGATGAGAATATATATGTTTTAGCAACGGACAACATGCACAAAGTTTTAGAAATAGAGAAAATTATGGAAGACCTTCCAATAACTTTAAGAACAAAATCTCAAGAAGGCTTAAAAGATTTTGAGGTTGAAGAAAATGGAGAAAGTATTGAGGAAAATGCCCTTATTAAAGCTCGTGCAATAAAAGAAGCCTTAGGTTGTAGAAATGTTGTTTCTGATGACACAGGTCTTTTCGTAGATGAGCTTAATGGTGATCCAGGAGTTCACTCAGCAAGATATGCTTCAACTCACGATGATGAAAAAAATATAGATAAATTGCTTAAAAATTTAGGAGATTCAGAAAATAGAAAAGCTCACTTCAGAACAAGCATAGCTTTAATTGAAGAAGATGGAAGTGAAAAATTATTTAGCGGAAAAATTGATGGAGTTATTATAAAAGAGAGAAGAGGAGAGGGAGGATTCGGCTACGATTCCGTATTTGTCCCTGAAGGATATGACAAAACATTTGCTGAACTTGGAGACGAAATAAAAAATAAAATTTCTCATAGGGCAAAAGCAATAGAAAACTTAAAAGGATATTTAAACTATAAATATAAATGTTGACAAAGAATTTACTAAATGTTAACATTATAGAAGTTGCTTAGACTTGGTGGGTATGGCCTAGTTGGTTAGGGCGCAAGATTGTGGCTCTTGAGGTCGTGGGTTCGAATCCCACTACCCACCCCATATATTTATGATTAAATGTGGATTGAAATAGTTGTTTCAATTCACATTTTTTTAATAATAAAAAAACATTGCAAAATATTTATGCAATGTTTTTTATTTTTAAATGTTAAATCTAAATAAAACAACGTCCCCATCTTTCATAACATAATCTTTTCCTTCGGATCGAACAAGACCTAATTCTTTTGCCTTTACCATAGATCCACTGGATACTAAATCTTCATAAGATACAGTTTCCGCTCTTATAAAGCCCTTTTCAAAATCTGTATGAATTTTTCCTGCAGCTTGAGGAGCTTTTGAACCTTTTATAATTGTCCAAGCTCTTGTTTCCATAGGGCCTGTTGTCAAAAATGAAATCAATCCTAAAAGGGAATAAGAAGATTTAATTAATTTGTCAAGACCGGAGCTTTTTAATCCCATTTCTTCCAAAAACATTTTCTTTTCTTCGGGATCCAAAGTAGCAATTTCAGCTTCTGTTTCAGCAGAAATTACAACAACTTCATTGCCTTCTTTTTCTGCATAATTTCTTACACTTTCGACTAATTTATTATTTTTCCCGTCATTTTCTATATCATCATCTGAAACATTTGCAACATAGATAATAGGCTTTGAAGATAAAAGTTGATATGTTTTTAAAAATTTTTCCTCTTCTTCGTTTAAATCTAAATTTCTGATAGATTCTCCTTTTTCAAGAGTGCTTTTAATTTTTCCTAAAAGCTCAAATTCTTTTGTAAGTGTTTTATCACCCTTTAATTGTTTTTGAGTTTTTGAATATCTTTTTTCAATTACTTCAAGGTCTGATAAAATCAATTCCAAGTTAATATTTTCAATATCTCTAATAGGATCTACACTACCGTCAACATGAATAATATTGTCATCTTCAAAACATCTTACAACTTCTACAATGGCATCAACTTCTCTAATATTTGCTAAAAATTGATTGCCAAGTCCTTCGCCTTTGCTTGCACCTTTTACAAGGCCGGCTATATCAAAAAATTCTATTGCTGTTGGAACAATTTTTTCAGATTTGCTCATTTCAGCAAGAACTTCAAGTCTCTCATCAGGTACACTTACAACGCCTATATTGGGTTCTATAGTTGCAAAAGGATAATTTGCAGCTTCAGCTCCCGCTTCAGTAAGTGCATTAAATAAAGTGGATTTTCCTACATTAGGTAAACCTACAATTCCAAGTTTCATTTAATCGCCTCATTTCCTAAATTATTATAACATAGATTAAGCCTATTCTTATTGGTTTTAAACTAAACATATTGTATAATATATTAGAAACTATGAAAAGGAGGTAACACTTTGAGTGCTATATTAATAAAAGAACTTTCTAAGAGAATCGGAAAAGGCAAAGTTTTTTCTGACTTTAATCTTGAAGTTCCTGAAGGAGAATTTTTTGCACTGCTTGCTCCTGAAAAAAGAGGAAAAACAACTCTTTTTAGAATTCTATTTAACTTTTTAAAACCGAATAAAGGTAAGGTCTATATTTTTGATATGGATACGGTGAAAGATTCTAAAATAATAAAAGAATCTGTAGGCTTTGTACCAAATGAAGTTATGCTTAGAGAAAATGTAAAAGCATCTTCAATATTTAATAAGACATTATCTGCTCACAATTTAAAGAACAAAGACGAACTTGAAAAATTGCTTGATTATTTTGGCTTTAATGAAAGACTTAGAATAGGAGAGATGACTGAAAGAGAAAAGAGAATTTTTACTATTATCAACGCTCTTTTATTTAAACCAAGACTTGTAGTCTTTGATAATGCAACAAATGAATTAAACCAAGATGATTTGACAAAACTTTTTACTTATTTAAAAGATTTAAAAAGAGAAGAAAATTTAACAGTATTTCTATTATCCGATAACTTATCTTTAGCTCAAAGCTATTGCGACAGAGTTGCAATTATTTCAGAAGGAGCGGTTAAAGATATTGAGTATACAAATGATAAACTAAGTAATGATAAAAAAATTATTATTAAAGAAAATATTGGCGATTTAAACGAATTTACTAAAGTTGGAGCAAGGGTAATTAAAGATGAATTAAATCATAAAGAGCTTTATTACAATGGAGATTTGAGGAAAATAAGTAAGATTTTATTTGATTTGGATATTATTAATTACAGCATCTTAGATTCAACTTTGGAAGATAAAATTAATGCTTTAAAAGAAGGACCTCTTCCAAAATTTGAAAATGAAAGAGAAAGAGATGAAGTTCCTGAAATAATTGATTTTAAAAACCAAACTATGTATGAACAAACATATATAGAAGAAGTTGACAACCCTATTGACGTTGAAGAAACAACAGAAGATAATGTTGAAGAAACAACTGAAGATAATAATGTTTTTGAATCCTCTTATGAAAATAGGGAGGATAGAGATTTTTCAGAAACTTTCAACGATGAAACTTTAGTAATTGATAAAGATTCAGAAAATTCAAATTTTACAGATTCAAATAGTCAAACTATAAACTTTAGCTATAAGCAAAAGGAGGAAGAGTGAAATGGTATTTTCTAAAGAATTTAAATCCACTTTTGGAAAGATGATAGCCTGGTTATTGGTAATTGCAATTTTAACTGGTCTTTTGTTAGCGTTTTATCCTTTAATGCTTGAAGATAGAATGAAGAGTCTTGTAGAAACATTTGTAAATGAACTCAGCCCAAACTTAAAAATGGTTTTAGGTTTGGAAGAATCTATTGATTTAACTGATCCCGGTCAATATATTGCTTTTATTTTTCAATACATTGCAGTTTTGATTTCAATTTTTGCTTTCCAAATAGGAGCACAAGCTCTTGCGAAGGAAGAAGAAACAGGTTCAATACAATATATTTATTCAAATCCTATTAATAGAAGTGAAATAGTTTCACAAAAACTATTTTCCAACATTACAACATTATTTATATTTTTATGCGGTCTATTTGGCATAACTTTTGCTTTTATAAAAGTAATTGCTCTTAAATATTCACAAATAGATAATGGAGAAAATTTAGTAAATCTTGTAATTATATTTTTAGGTATTTTAGCTACAGCTCTTGTATTTATGTCTATAGGATATTTCATTTCATCTTTTTCAAGAAGTTCATCCCATGCTGAGGGAGCAGGAATATTATTTGTAATAGTTGTAGTTTTAATTGTAATTGCAGGAAAAGTACTTGGCGAAACTTTCTTTGAAGTAGTAAATAAATTTTCATACGAAGTATTTAAACCAATAAGACTTATAAGTGCAAATTTTGATTTTATAGGTATGGGAATTAATTTAATAATTTTTATTTTAATGTTAGTTTTAACTTTCATAACTTATAATTCAAAAGAATTTAAATTTTAATTTTAAATTTTAAATCTGTTAGAAAATTTTCTAACAGATTTTTTTGAACTTTTTTAAAACTTGTGCAGATAAATAGTTAGGAGGACAAATAAAATGATATTAACAACAACAGAAAAAATTGAAGGAAAAGAAATTACAGAGTATTTAGGACTTGTTTATGGAGAAGTAGTAAACGGAATAAATGCAATAAAAGATTTCGGTGCAGGAGTTAGAAATATTTTCGGTGGACGTGCTGAAGGGTATGAAAGCGAAATAATAAGTGCAAGAGATGAAGCTTTAGAAGAATTAAAAACAAGAGCTTCTTCCATGGGAGCAGATGCAGTAATTGGCATAAGATTTGAGTTTGAAGTAATGGGACAAGGAAATATGCTTTTACTTAATATAAGTGGCACGGCAGTAAAAATTAAATAACTTTCAAGAAATATGATTGAAAAGTTAATAAAAGATTATGGAAAAGCCCTTTATAACTTTTGTTTAAAAATCACTTTCAATAAATATCAAGCGGAGGATCTTTATCAAGAAACCTTTTTGCATATTATAAGATTGCAAAATAAATTAGATGAAAAAGAAAACATAAAAGCTTTTATATTTTCTTTAGCGAACAGAATATGGCAAGATAAAAAGAAAAAATATGCAAGAAGAGAAAGAATAGCCCCTGAAACGTCTTTAGAAGAGGGGCAGGAGATTCCTTTTGATGAAAATATTGAAGATAATTTAATTAACAAAGATATGTATTCTTTTATAAGAAATGAAATAGACAAACTTGATGATAAATTTAAACTTGTGGTTATATATTTTTATTATGGAGAGCTCAGCGTTAGTGAAATTGCAAAAATTATGAACATACCAGAAGGGACAGTTAAATCGAGATTGTTTAGTGTAAAAAAATACATAAAGGAAAAATTGGAGGGTGAATTTTTTGAAAATTGATAATTTAATAAAAGACAGTTTAAATTTTGAAGAAGAAGTTCCAGAATTATTAAATATGAATTTATTAAAACTTGAAAAAGAAAATAGATATGTAAAAATTGTAGCAAGACTTATATTTATAAGTGCCTTTGTTTTAACCATATTAGGTCTTGCAGTCTTAATAAAGTTATTTCCCCATAATATTTTATGGTCTTTAAAAAATAATTTTATTTTTACTTTTTTAATAATTAACGGAATAGCTTTTATGAATTTTATATTAATAATTTTATCCGTATTATTAGCTTTTATTGTGGGACTTGGAGGTAAAAATTATGAAATTAACTCTTATAATCTTTAGTTTCATATCCATGATACTTTCCCTTGCAACAGGGATTTTAATAGGAGTCTGGGTTTATAAAGATGCTAAAGAAAGAAAAAATAAAGATGCTTTATTGTGGACTTTAGCCACAATTTTTGTTCCTTATCTTTTAGGCTTTATAGCCTATTTACTTTTTGCAAGAAATAACGTAAAAAGAAAATGTGAAAGCTGTGGCTATTATAATTCTATAGAAAATACTTTTTGCTCAAAATGCGGTTCTGAGCTTAATTTTGAAAAGCCAAATGAAAATAATATTAAAAAGAATAATAAAATTTTATTGGCTGCAATAGTCACATTTATCTTGGCTATAACTCTTATAATAGGAGCTGGAATTGTTGCATTTAGAAATATGGATGGAGAGCTTGAAACAAACAAGCCTGACCTGATAGAAGATTTTGACTACAATAAAGGTTATGTTACAGAAAATTTAGAAGAAAATATAAGTGATACTTCAGAATCACCTTATTACTATACAGTTCAAGAAAAAGTTAATGCAACTTTTAATTTACAAGATTCAACTAAAAGAAAGGTTAGGATTTTTGATTTAGATGGGGGTTTAAATTTTAAAAAAATAGAGGCTGAATTTGAGGGGGAAAATTCCAAAATATTCTTGTATTATAACGATGACAGCGAACCTGCATTTATTTTGGATAAATCCAACGTAAAATTTGTAGCTGACAAACCTTTAGATAAATCCGAAAAAAAAGTAAAAATTTTAAAAGTTGTATTGAAGATGAATAAGGGTCAAGAAAAACTTTCTATAAAATTAAAATAAAAATTAAGATGCGAATATTATTTAAAGCCTATCCTATATGGATAAGGCTTTTTTTATGATAAAATAATTTGTTAAGGAGGGACTTATGGCAAAAGATGTAATAATTGCACTGGATTTTAAAAATAAAGAAGAGTGTTTGAATTTTTTAGATAAGTTTGATGAAAAATTGTATGTAAAAGTGGGACTTGAATTATTTTATTCTGAGGGACCTCAAATTATAAATGAAATAAAAAAGAGAGGTCATAAAATTTTTCTTGATTTAAAACTTCACGACATACCTAACACAGTAAAGGGTGCTGCAAATTCTCTTAAAAATCTTGGAGCTGATATGACAAATCTTCATATTTGCGGCGGATCAGCCATGATAAAAGCTGCAAGAGAGGTTTTTGAAAATTCAATTTTAATCGGTGTTACTGTTTTAACTTCAACAGACGAAGAAACTTTACACAGGGAAATTTTAGTGGATAAAGATTTTTCTCTTGAGGACACGGTAATTTCTTATGCAAAAATGGGAAAAAAAAACGGACTTGACGGAATTGTATGTTCAGCTCTTGAAGTTCCGAAAATAAAAGAAAAAGTTGGAAAAGATTTTTTAACTGTTACTCCTGGAATAAGGCTTGATGATTCTTCAAATGGAGATCAAAAAAGAGTTGTTACTCCTAAATATGCAAGAGAACTTGGTAGCGATTATATTGTTGTAGGAAGACCTATAACAAAAAGTGAAGATCCTCTTAAGGTTTATAAAATAATAAAAAAGGAATTTGTAGGTGAATAAATGAAAGAGATATCAAAAATTTTATTAGATATTAAAGCTGTAAGTTTAAATCCGGAAAATCCATATACATGGGCATCGGGAATTAAAAGCCCAATCTATTGTGACAACAGACTTTTACTGTCATACCCTGAAGAAAGAGATATTGTTGAAAAAAATCTTGTTAAATTAATTAAAGAAAAATATCCAGATGTTGAATACATTATGGGAACTGCAACTGCAGGCATTCCTCATGCAGCTCTTATTGCAGATAAAATGAAACTTCCCATGGGTTTTGTAAGAAGTGGAAACAAAGATCATGGAAAGGGAAATAAAATTGAAGGGGAAATCTTTAAAGGAAAAAAAGTTCTTGTAATTGAAGATTTATTTTCTACAGGTGGCTCATCCATTAACGCTGCTATAGCTCTTAGACAAGCAGGTTTTGATGTAATTGGAGTAATTGCAATTTTTTCTTACAATTTAAAAGCTTGCAAGGAAAATTTTGATAAAAATGATTTATCTTTTGCATCCCTTACTGATTATGACGAATTAATAGATATAGCCCTTGAAATAAACTATATTAAAGAAAGTCATCTTAAAAAATTAAAAAGGTGGAAACAAGATCCAAATGATGAATCTTGGATGGCAGAAGAATGAAATTAGCGGAAAGGCTTTTAAAAGGTCTTAATAATAGTTCTGAAAAAATTTTAAAAGATTCAAGTAGATTAAATAAACTTTATAAATTAGCCTTAAAAAAATTTGACAAATTAGGTCTTTCAGAATTTACTTTGCAAAATTTAAAAACAATGATTAGTATGGCTCAAGATTTTATTAATGGAAATTATAGGGCATACAATAGAAAAAATATTATTTTAATAATATCCGGCCTTTTGTATTTAGTTAATCCTTTTGATTTAATACCTGATTTTTTAATTGGAATAGGATTTTTAGATGACATATATGTTATGAAATTTATCATTAAAAAAATCACAAAGGAGATTGACAGATATAATGCTTGGAAAAATATCAAATGAGAATAAAAAGCTTAATAGGGATTTTTATTCTAAAGATCCAATAAGTGTAGCTAAAAATTTGTTGGGCAAGATTCTAATTCATAAAATTGATGAAAAAAATCTTATTAAGGGTTTAATTGTCGAAACGGAAGCTTATACAGGAATTGACGACAAGGCTTGTCAAACTTTCTCAGGAAGAAGAACTGAAAGAAATGAAACTATGTGGGGCCAGGAAGGTCATGCTTATGTTTATATGACTTATGGTATTCATTACTTGTTAAACGTCGTCACAGAGGCGCCTGAGCTTCCCAGCGCAGTATTAATTAGGGCAGTATCTATTTTAAATCCATCGAATCTTGTTTATAAAAACAGATATGGCTTAACTTTTGAAAACTTAAGTAAATATCAAATAAAAAATTTATCAAATGGGCCGGGGAAATTAACAAAAGCTATGGGAATTGACAAGAAGTTCAACGGTATTGACTTGACAGGAGATAAGCTCTATATTGAGAAAGGTATTTCCGATTTTGAAATTGTAAAATCAAAAAGAATTGGAATAGATTATGCTGAAGAGGCTAAAGACTACCTCTACAGATTTTATATAAAAGGAAATAAGGACGTTTCGAAATTATAGTTATGGAGGAAATATGAAAATAGCAGTTACTGCGGGCACACCGGTAGACACTGGATTAGGTTGTAAAATTATTGAAGACCATGGATATGAAGCTTTAAGTTTTCCTGTTGCAAAGAACCCGGAAGAACAAGATAGGCTTCAATTTTTAGGTCAATCAACTTTAGAAAAAAAAGTTGAAGAAATTATTGATATAGGAAAAGAAAAAGATGCAAAGGCACTTTTTATTTACTGCAATTCTTTAAGCACTGCAATCGACTATAAAAAAATTGAAAAAAATAAAAATTTCAAAATTATAACACCATTAAAAGTTTACGAAGAGTATGCAAAAAATTTCAAATCTCTCGGAGTAATTGGAGCAAATTCACAAGCTGTACATGGCATTGAAAAAGTTATGAAGTCACAAAATTTAAAGCTTAACCTTGTTACTTTAGGAATTTTGCCTCTTGTTATATCAATTGAAAACCATGAAGAGCCCAAAGAAATAATTGAAAAATTAGACATTAAAAATTTACTTAAGTTCTTTGAAAATATAAAAATTGATGGGGGAAACATTGAAGCATTGGTCCTTGGATGTACGCATTTCCCATATATTAAAGATGAGCTTTATAAAATCTCTAAATTAAATATATTGGATCCTGCAGAGGGCATGCTTGAATTATTGGACAAAATTGTAAAATGATAGAAATTAAAGACGTAAAATTTAAATACCAAGATGATGAAAAATATGCCTTAAATGGTATAAACTTAAAATTTAAAAAAGGAGAATTCATAGCTATACTAGGCCATAACGGAAGCGGAAAATCAACTTTGGCAAAACTTATAAATGGACTTTTAATACCTAATGAAGGAAGCATTTATGTTGATGGCATGGACACTAAAGATGACTCAAAAATATGGGATATAAGAAGTAAGGCTGGTCTTGTTTTTCAAAACCCTGATAATCAAATAGTAGCTACAATTGTGGAAGAAGATGTAGCTTTTGGACCTGAAAATTTGGGAATTCCGCAGAAAGAGCTTAGAGAAAGAGTTGATAGGGCTCTTTTAAGCGTAGGTATGGAAAAATATAAAAAAAGTGCTCCCCATTTACTTTCGGGAGGACAAAAACAAAGAGTTGCCATTGCTGGTATTCTTGCAATGGAGCCTGATTATGTAATTTTAGATGAGCCTACTGCAATGCTTGATCCGTCAGGAAGAAAAGAAGTAATAGATACCTTGTTAAAATTAAAAAATGAGGGAAAGGGTGTAATATTAATTACTCACAACATGGAAGAGGCAGCTCTTTCAGAAGAATTAATAGTTATGGAAGAAGGAAATATTATTTTACAGGGTAAACCTCTTGATGTATTTTCAAATGTTGAAAAGATTAAAAATATTGGCCTTGATGTGCCTGTTGCTACTGAAATTTCATATAATTTAAATAAATCAGGCCATGATATAAAAATTGTTTTAAATGACCAAGAACTTGTTGAGGAAATATGGAAATTATCAAAATAGAGAATCTTAATCACATATACTCCAAAGGGACACCTTTTGAAAAAAAAGCCTTGGATAGCATAAATATAAAAATTAATAAGGGAGAGTTTATTGGCCTTATAGGACACACTGGAAGTGGGAAGTCAACCTTAGTTCAGCATTTGAACGGACTTTTAAAAGCAAGTGAAGGCAGGGTAATTGTTGACGGAAGGGAACTTTTTAAAGACAAGTTGGACATGTCTAAAATAAGAGAAAAAGTTGGCTTGGTTTTTCAATATCCGGAATATCAACTTTTTGAAGAAACTATTTTTAAGGACATTTCCTATGGTCCTAAAAATATGGGCTTGAGTCAGGAAGAAATTGAAAGGAGAGTTAATTTTTCAATGGAGGCTGTAGGGCTTTCTTTAGATTTAAAAGATAAATCGCCCTTTGACTTATCTGGTGGACAAAAAAGAAGAGTTGCCATAGCAGGCATACTTGCAATGAAGCCGGAAGTTCTTGTACTCGATGAGCCAACTGCAGGTCTCGATCCAAAAGGTAGAGATGAAATTTTAGATGAAATTTATAAGTTATATAAAAGTACTGAAATAACAATTGTAATAGTTAGCCACTCAATGGATGATATTGCGAAATTTGCCACAAGAATTATTGTCATGAATAAAGGAAAGCTGTTTTTAGACGGAAAACCTGAAGAAATCTTTATGCACTATGATGAATTAAAAAAAGTTGGATTAGGAGTTCCAGAATCTACAAAAATAATGAGAAAGTTAAAAGAAAAAGGTATAGATGTAAAGCTTAATTGCATAACTGTTGATGAAGCTTATAAAGAAATAGAACGGATTATTGGAGGAAAGAATGCTTAAAGATATAAATTTAGGACAATACTATCCTGGGCAATCAGTCCTTCACAAATATAATCCTAAATTAAAAATTATTAGTGTAATGTTTTTTATATTACAGTTATTTTTTATTGATTCATTTACTCCATATATTTTTGTTGGGATTTTTTTAATTTTGGCGACTTTATCATCAAGTTTAAAGTTTTCCACTGTTTTTAAAGGTTTAAAACCTCTTAGATGGATAATTTTAGTTACATTTGTAATTAATTTATTATTTGTTGGAGGAGAAGAAATATTTAGACTTGGACCTTTATCCATTACTAAAGAATCTTTGAAACTTGCTTCAATGACTTCTGTAAGAATTGTACTTTTAGTTTGGGGCACATCTCTTTTAACTTTAACAACTTCTCCTATTGAGCTTACAGATGGTCTTGAGTCACTTATGAATCCATTTGCTAAAATAGGACTTCCTGCTCATGAAATTTCAATGATGATGACAATAGCATTAAGATTTATCCCAACTCTTATAGAAGAAACAGATAAGATTATGAAGGCACAAAAGGCAAGAGGAGCAGATTTTGAATCGGGAAATATTATAAAAAGAGCAAAAAATTTAGTTCCTCTTTTAGTACCACTTTTTATTTCTTCTTTCAGAAGAGCCGATGAACTGGCAATTGCAATGGAAGCAAGATGTTATAGGGGAGGAGAAAATAGAACAAGATTAAATGAATTAAAAATAGTTAGAAAAGATTATTTTGTTTTTTCTACTTCAACATTATTTTTTGCCCTAATAATATTTACAAGTATTATTAAATTGTGGAAATTTTAAAATGAACATAAGACTTAAAGTAACCTATGATGGAACAAAATTTTATGGATTTCAAAAACAACCTAAGCTTAAAACAGTAGAAGGTGTTTTAACAAAGGCTGTTGAAGATACGGTTAAACATAAGGTTAAATTATTTTACTCAGGTAGAACAGATAGAGGAGTGCATGCCTTAGGTCAATATGTCAATTTTTATTCAAACACTACAATTGACCTTGGAAATTTGCCGCGAGTTATAAATTTTCATCTGCCAAATGAAATATCGGTAATAGAAGCAAAACTTGTAAAGGATGATTTTCATTGCAGGTATAATTCAATTGAAAAACATTATAGGTATGTAATTTTTAACGGCAAATATAAGAACGCACTTTTTTATAATAGATCTTGGCACTATCCTTTTAAAATTGATGAAGATAAGCTGAAAAAAAGCCTTGAGTGTTTAATAGGAGAACATGACTTTAAATCTTTTATGGGTAGAGATGCAATTGTAAAAGACACTATAAGGACTTTATATAGAATTGATGTGAAAAAAGAAAATAATTTTATTTATATTGATTTTTATGGAAAAAGTTTTTTAAAAAATATGATTAGGATAATTGTAGGCACTGCAGTTCAAATAGCAAGTTCAGATAGAGATGTAAATTTAATGAGAGAAGCTCTTTATGCAAAAGAAAGAAAGTATGCAGGACTTACAGCTCCGCCCCATGGTCTATATTTAATGAATATAAGGTTTGATGAAGAAAAATGAAAAAATATATTATGGCATTTGATGCCGGAACAACAAGCAGTCGTACAATAATATTTGATGAATTTGGAAATATTATTTCTTCAGCACAAAAAAATTTTGCTCAATATTTTCCAAAACCTGGATATGTTGAGCATGATCCAAATGAAATATGGTCTACTCAAATAGGAACAGCTGTTGAAGCTATGTCAAAAGTCGGAATATCACCAAGTGATATAAAGGCTATAGGAATTACAAATCAAAGAGAAACGACTGTAATATGGGATAAAAAAACAGGAGAACCAATTTATAATGCCATTGTTTGGCAGTGTAGAAGAACCTCCGAATTTTGTGACAGCCTTAAAGATAGAGGATATGAAGAATTTTTTAGAAAGAAAACAGGATTAGTTATTGATGCATACTTTTCAGCTACAAAGATAAAGTGGATATTGGATAATGTTGAAGGTGCTAGAGAGAAGGCAGAAAAGGGTCAACTTTATTTCGGAACAATTGATACCTGGCTTATTTATAAATTAAGTGGCAACAAACTTCATGTTACTGATTATTCCAATGCTTCAAGAACTATGCTTTTTAACATAAACACCCTCACCTGGGATGATGAAATCTTAACTTTACTGGACATACCTAAATCTCTTTTACCCCAAGTAAAATCTTCTTGTCAGGTTTATGGATTAAGTGATGATAAGTTTTTAGGAGGAAATATTCCTATAGCAGCTGCTATCGGGGATCAGCAATCAGCATTGTTTGGACAGTTATGCTTTGAAGAAGCGGAAGCAAAAAATACATATGGGACAGGGGCTTTTCTACTTATGAATACAGGGCAAAAGCCTATTTTCTCTAAGAACGGTCTTGTTACTACAATAGCCTGGGCTATAGAAGAAAAAGTTTATTATGCATTAGAGGGATCAATATTTGTTGCAGGATCTGCAATTCAGTGGTTGAGAGATGAGATGCACTTAATAGAAAGCTCTCAAGATTCTGAATACATGGCATCAAAAGTAAAGGACACTTTGGATTGTTTTGTTGTACCTGCTTTTACAGGACTTGGAGCTCCATATTGGGATCAATATGCAAGAGGAACAATTGTTGGTATAACCAGGGGAACAAATAAATACCATATAATCAGGGCTACTCTTGAATCTATTGCATTTTTATCTTATGACGTTTTAAATGCAATGGAAGAAGACTGCAAATTTAAACTTAAAAAATTAAAGGTTGATGGAGGAGCAAGCAATAATAATTTTTTAATGCAATTTCAATCAGACATAATAGGAGTGGATGTAGAAAGACCTTCTATAGTTGAAACGACAGCAAAGGGAGCTGCTTTTCTTGCCGGTTTGAGTGTAAAAATTTATAAAAATATGGAAGATCTTAAGAAAAAAACAAATAGTTATAAAATTTTTAAACCTCAAATGGATGAAATAAAAAGAAATGAATTAGTGGATAGATGGCACCGAGCTGCTATAAAATCAAAAGATTGGGCAAAGGATAATTAATAATCGAAATTTTAGTGGATTAGGGATGAAAATTTACAAAGAGGTTAAAATTAAGTTAAAAATTTACTTAATTGTGGAAGAACATTATACTCAAGTATATAATTTCTTTAGGGGGCTAAATAGATGAAACCAATGAATCGACTAAAGCAAATATTAATAAATTCAAAGTCATCTTTTGAAAGATTTCCTTTACCTATATTTATATCAATATTAGCTGCAATTTTCTTTATATGTGGAATTTATCCTGAAAAATTAAATGAAAAGTTCATTCGTTATGGCTTAATATCTATATTTTCAGTTTTTTTATACCTAAATATAAAATTATTTTCTGAAGGAATCCAATATTCTGCAAAGGATGAATCAGATAAGAAAAAAAATAAATTATTTATAATTTCTTGTTATATAATATCACTTCCAATTGTTTATGCCATGTCAGTTGTAATAAATTTATTTAAAGACGGGTTTAAATATGATTCAGCTCATGTATACTTCGGAGTGCTATTTGCTTTATTTATTTGCGTTTTTTTCATATCGAAAATATTTTACCACAACGATTATATTGCATATGCAGTTAATATTTATAAAAACATAATAATATCATTTTCTTATTCAATAATTCTTTTTATAGGTTTAAGTGCAATTATATTAACTATAAATTTATTATTGAACGCAAAGATAAGTTCGAAATTTTATTTTTATATTTTTATAGTAATTTTTATACCCTTTAATTTTCTAATATTTTTATCTCAATTGCCTAAAATTCAAAATCCTTTAAATGATTATAAATTTGGAAGTGTATTTGAAAAACTTATAGATTTTATAGTAATACCTTTATGCAGTATATATGCAATAATACTTTATATTTATTTTATAAAAATTATATTCACAAGAGAGGTTCCTCAAAATATTATTTCCAATCTTGTTGTATGGTATTCCCTTGTATGCGTAGGAGTATTGTTTATAAATAAGATTATTGAAACAGATATATCCAAATCCTTTAAAAAAATAATGCCTATAATAATTTTACCATTGATATTATTTATGTTTTATTCAATGTGCATAAGAGTATCAGAATATGGTTTAACACCAAATAGATATTATGTTATTGCAGGCGGGATTTTTTCACTTTTGTCAATGCTATACTATATTTTTTATAAAGATAGTTCAAATATAACCATTCCTATTATTTTAGTTATTGTTATTTTAATATCTACAATAGGGCCTCAGTCCGCTTACAACATTTCACTTTTAAGTCAAGAGGCGAGACTTTATAAAATTCTTGATAAAAATAAAATGTTAAAAGGTGAAATCATAACCCCAAACAAAAATCTTTCGGAAGATGATAAAAAACAAATTTTAGATATTACAAATTATTTAAATTATAGATATCAAAAAAGTCAGTTAAAATATTTGGGAGATGGAACAAAATCTTTTAAGCAAATTTTTGGATTTGATATTGGAGATCTTAATCTATCATCAGAAGATGAAAAAGCTGTTAGTGATATGGATAATGCTTATATAAGTGCAACATCGTTATCTGAGATAGATGTATCAAACTATAAAACTTTTACTGAAATTGATACAGGACAAGATCAAAGTGAAAATAAGAATGATAAATATACCTATAAGTTTGAAGATAATAAATGCAAAATTTTATATAAAAAAGGCAAAGATTTTTATCCTTTGCTTGAAATAAATTTAAAAGAAATAAAAGATAAATTAATTGTTTTAAAAGAAGAAAATTCAAATATCAACATTGATTATTTAACCATAGAAGGAAGTAAAGATAATATCAATTACAAAGTTATATTCAGAGATGTATTTTTTAATTCAATGGATGATTTAAAAGATTTTTATTTGCATCTATATTTATTAACAAGTGAATGAAATGAAAATATTATTTATAGTTATTAATAACGAAGAACATTTAAGAGAATTAGTTGAAGAGTTTGCTGAAAATGACATTAAAGGAGGCACAATTTTAGAAAGCAAAGGCTTAGGAAATCTAACAAATAAATATATTGAAGAAGGATATTTTACTTATCTTAAAATTTTTATGCCAAGTCCTATTAACTATAATAAAACAATCTTCTTAGTTTTAGATGATGAGAAGATTGATATCGCAAAAAAATGTGTAAGAAAAATATTAGGGGATATGTCAAAAGCCAACACAGGAATAATGTTTACTTTAAATGTAGATGATGTGGAAGGACTTACAAAATAATTGGGAGAGATCCCAATTTTTTATTGTTTATAAAAATTTATAAAAAATGTAGTATACTTTTCTTATGAAAACTTTAAATTGTTATGGAGATTCAATAGTAAATGGATTTGGAGTAAAAAAATCTTTTTTAGATTATTCCTTGCCCTGCAAAATAAATAATTATGGAATAAACGGTCTTGAAACAGATGGCTTGTTAAAAAACATGATAAATATAAATTTAAAAAATGATATTTTTTTCATGGCAGGCATCAATGATTTTTCAAACGGTAAATCCTTAAGCCATGTATATGAAAATTATTTAAAAATAATTGAAAATATTAAAGGTGTTGAAAATATCTTTTTGGGAATTCCTTTTTCTGTTATTAATTATGAGTCTTGGTCTTATTACGACAATTTTACATATAAATCAACCGTTAATAAATTGAGAGAATTTGAAAAAATAATTTTAGATACAAAATTTGATTCAAATGTAAATATAATTAATTTTTATAGAAAATTTATTTTAAAAGAAAATTTAACTTTTGATGGGATTCATCCAAACACGGAAGGACACAAAGTTTTGTATAAAATATTTAAAAGTGAAATAGAGGAAGTTTATGGAAAAATTTGAACTATTAATATGTAAACGTAAACTTACAAAGCGTGAAAAATTTTTAATTGTAATTTTGGGGTTTTTAATACTTGAAATTTTAATTTTTAGAAATTTATACCAACCTTTAAAAAATGAAATCTCAGCTTTTAAAAGTCAAATTGAAATTAATAAAGAAACTTTAGAAGAACCGATAAAGGTTGAAAAAGAAGAAAAAATAACTTATAAATCGGATAGGCCAATAAATAATATAATTGATGGAAATTTAATTTCAATTTCATCAATAAATAATACGGGGGACTTAAATAAAATAGTTGCAAATTATAATGGAAATGAAAAACAATTAATTGCATTATTTGAAGATTTGGGAAACAGACTGAGAGTAGTGAACCTTAAAACAACTAAAGTTGGTCTTGAAGGAAATTTTTTAATAATAACAAATGAAAAATTTAATAATACATACAAAAAATCTGAAAATTTGTCAGATGAAAATACTAAAAATATAAATTTAAAAGAAATATATTTTAAAGATTCAAAAATTCAATCAAAACCTGTAAACCAAATTAAGGTAAAAACTTCAAGTTTAAATTTAAATAAAGAAAAGGTAAAAAATTATAATAAATCAGATAAAAATATAGATTTAGAAAAGAATAAGGTGAAAAAAGAGGAAAATAAAACAAATGAAATTGTTGAGAATAAAAAACCTCCTTTAGTTTCAGAAGGACCTTTAAAAGAAAAAGACCCGATTGAAGTAACTCAATACGGTACAAATTTAGATTTCATAAATAACATGAATATAGTTTCTTACAATCCAAATTTTATGTTTGATAACAGATATGTTGATGTAATTTTTAATGATTTGAAAGATCAAAGAGGAAGATTTTTTATTGAATTTTATACAGAAAATCAGATGGGAAAATTCGGGTTAATAAAAGAGGGTCAAAGATATGAAATAAGTGAAAAATATAAAAATTTTGAGCTAAATAGTTTACTTTTTGAAAATGAAGATGAAATAGAGGGCTTTTATTATGAAATTCCTATTGAAGAAAAAGATCCAAATTCTTTTTCCATAGAGAGATATGGATATGAGAAATAAAGGTTTTACTTTAATTGAGCTTATAATTGTTATTTCTATTATTTGCATAATATTGGGAATTGCTATTCCAAAAATCACCGGTATTACAAACTTAAACGAAAGAAAAGAAGCCGAAAAATTAGTTGATGATTTAAAGTATGCGAGAAATATGGCAATTAAAATCGGAGATTATGTTAATTTTAAAATAGAAAACAAAAATTATAAAATATTTTCTAAAGAAAAAAACTTTAAAGATGTAGATCTAAAATTTTTATCTTTAGAAAAAGAACCTCAATTTAATAAATTTACTTGGACTAAAAGAGGAGCTTCGTCTTATAGAGGACAAGGAACTCTGATTTTGTATGGTAAAAATAAATATATTATAAGTGTTGCTCCAGTTACGGGAAATATAAATTTGAAGGTTGAAAAATGAAAAAAGGATTCTTAATGGTGGAAGTAATTGCATCTATTGCAATTTTATCTATAGTAGTTGCAAGTATTTTACCTATTTTTTATATAAGTCAAAGTCATTCAAAAAAAGCAAATGACAGAATAGAAGAAAGTTTAAATTTAAAAAATTTTATGGAAGAAAATATAGGTCAGCTATATAGCGGAAAAATATTAAATTTTGAAAGAAAAAGAGATAATTTAAATTCGAAGATTATTGATAAAGGAAATTTTTATGAATTAGTTGTTAAGGACAATAAAAACAATGAAATTAAATGCTACATATCAAAAGGGATTCACTTTAATTGAATTATTATTTGCAATGGCTTTAAGTGGCATAATAATAAGTGTCCTAATGACGACTTTCTATTCCGCTTTAAAATCTGAGAAGAGTTTAGTTGAAAACATAGATAGGGCTGAAAACTTATCATTTTTGCAAAATTATATTTGCGATGAATTTCAAAGCTCTGATTACTTTGTAAAATCAAATGCGGATATAGGACTTGCAATTGTAAATGAAAAACTTATAGGCAAAAACAATTATAAAAAATATAGATATATAACTTATGGTGTAATAGATGGGAATCTTTATAGGTTTGCTTCTTCCGACAATAAAAATAAAATGGAAGAATTTAATATTATAAAGACAAGAGATAGACAGAAAGATGTAGGTTTAAATTTACTTGCAAAAAATATAAAGTCTATAAAACTTAGGGAAAAGGAAAATGAATTTGAAATTGAAATAAATTTTAAAAATAATAAATCAATAATTTCCATTTTAGCAAGAAGGTCCTCATATGAATAAAAAAGGATTTCTACTCATTACAACTCTTTTTACAATTGCAATAATAAGTATTATAGGACTGTTTGTTTTAAATTTAACCTCAAATTCCATTGAAATTTCTGCTAATTTAGAAGATAAATTACAGGCTGAGTATGTATCTGAAAGCGTAATAAATATACTTTTTGCCGAGCATAAGGAAGAGCTCAATAAAAAAATGGAAAGTATTATGGCAACTAAAGATAAGAAAATAATCATTGATGATATAAATTTAAAAGAGTTTTTTGATGCTGAATATGAAATTGAACTTAAGTACATTAAGGCTTACAAAGTTGAAGATTTTTTATTAAAAGTAAATTCAAAATATAAAGGAATTTGGGACTCTGCCAGTGCCAAAGGGAGTATTGTAAATAAAATTTATCTTAATGAAAATGGAGTAAGCTCAAAAGATATAGACAGGTCTCAAATGGAGTTTTTTGAATCAGAAATTTCTAAAATAAAAACTAAAGAACTTAGAAATTTTGAAATTACTGAAGATAGTGTTTTAATAAGTAACGGATTAAAAAATGAATTATATTTTAAAAAAGATTTTGAAAATCAGGCAAGCCCTTATTTTGTTTGGTACTCATACGAAATTATCACATTAAAAATAAATGCCGATCTTGAAACTGTAAATAAAGCTGAAATGACAGGATATATTATTAACAACGGCAAGATTACAGGGGATGGAATTAAGGCAGTAGGAGTATTTATAGAAGATAAAAGTTCAGATATTCAAGCAGATGTTGAAGTTAGGGGAGATTTAATTGATATTTACGACAAGAAAAATGTAAATTTAAAATATGAATTTAACAGAATAAAAATTCATAGGGAAAATTTACCTAATTATATTGATTTAAATATAAAAACAATAACTAAAAGTGACTTGGATTTTTAAATACTTGTTAAGTTTAATTTGTATTGTTATAATTATTATAGTTAATTTTAGGAGGTAAATTATGATATCAGCTGGCGATTTAAGAAAGGGTTTAACTTTTGAATATGATGGCGATGTTTATGAAGTTATAGATTTTCAACACGTAAAACCAGGCAAGGGTGCAGCTTTTGTTAGAGCTAAAATAAAATCAGTTTTATCAGGTGCAATAAAAGATACAACATTCAATCCAAGTGAAAAATTTGAAAAAGCTGTTATAGAAACAAAAACAATGCAATACTTATACAACGACGGAACATTATATTATTTTATGGATAATGAAACTTATGAGCAAATACCTCTTGACGGCTCTATGGTTGGTGATGCTCTTGATTTTATGAGAGAAAATGATTCCGCAACTATTAATTTTTACAAAGGATCTCCATTTAGAGTAACACCTGAAAATTTTGTTGAATTAAAGGTTACATTTACCGAACCAGGAGTTAAAGGAGATACATCTTCTGGAGGTTCAAAACCTGCAAAAGTTGAAACAGGTTATACACTAAATGTGCCTTTATTTGTTAACATGGGTGATGTTATCAGAATTGATACCAGAACCGGTGAATATATGTCAAGAGTATAGGAGGTTATCATGGATTATTTATTAAAAAGAGTATCTTATCTACAAGGTTTGGCAGATGGATTTGAAATTGATGAAAATTCAAAAGAAGGAAAGTTGTTATTAGAAATTATTGATGTTCTTTCGGACATAGTTGATGAAGTCAAAGATTCAAATAAAGATCTTGAAAATTATGTAGATATGGTTGAAGAAGATTTATCAGAACTTGAAGACTATGTTTATGATAATGATGAATATGAATTTGATGATGACTATGAAGACTATGATGATTTTGATGACTTTGATGACGAAGAAGATTTGCCATCAGCAGATGAAACTTCAAATGACTAATAAAAAGTTTAAGACTTAAAAAGCCCTTTATGGGCTTTTTTTATTATATTGCATATAATTGTAGAACTTTTTAATATTTGGTATAATTACAAAAGGAGGGTAATGATTATGTCTAATAAATTTTTAGTTGCTCAAGTTACAGACGGAAATATTAATATTTCCGATGATGTTATAGAATCAATTGCAAGTTTCGCCGCTCAAGGAGTTGAAGGCGTAGTTGAATTGCAATCAAATTTAAAAAATTCAGTTTCTGATATTCTTAAGGTTAAAAATGCCGGCAGAGGTATAAAAGTTAGCGTTGGAGAAAAGGAAGCTATAATTGATATGTATATAAATGTTGAATTTGGTAGCAATATAGTTGAAATTGCAAAAAAGGTACAAGAAGAAGTTAAGGAAAAAGTTGAAACTATGACAGATCTTGAAGTTGTAGAAGTTAATGTTCATATTAGTGGAATCCATATTAAGGATAAATAATGGGAAGAAGAAAAGCAAGACAAGGCTTGATGCAACTTTTATATCAAATGGACTTGAATTCTGATTTCAGTCAAAATGTAATTGATTTAAGCCTTGAAAATAATGATTGGAAAGTCGATGAGGCTGAATTTATAAAAGAATCAGCTGAAGAAATGATATCAAGGTTAGAAGAAATTGATAAAATCATTTCAGATAATTTAAAGGGCTGGACCTTTGAGAGAATAGCGATGGTTGATAAACAAATTTTAAGAATTGCTGTTTATGAAATGTTAAAAGGTCAAATTCCAAACAAAATAATTATTAACGAAGCAATAGAAATTGCAAAGAAATATTCTACAGTTGATGCTCCGAAGTTCATTAACGGAATTTTAGGAACTATTTATAGAAAATCTACAAAAGAAATTTAAATACTCAGAATAGTTCTGGGTATTTAATTTTTTAGGAGAGTTATGTCTGCATTAAAAGTTTCACAGGTTATAAACTACATAAAAAAAAGTCTTTCAATGGATTATTTTTTAAATAGCCTTGAAGTTGAAGGAGAAATATCAAATTTTGTAAAGCACAAAAATGGAAATATTTACTTTTCTTTAAAAGATGAAGTTTCAAAAATTGATGCTTTAATACCAATTATTGAAGCTCAGCAAGTTTCTTATGATTTTAAAGATGGAGATAAAGTAATTGTAAAAGGTGCAGTGTCAATTTTTGAAAGAGATTCCGGCATAAGATTAATGGTAAACTCTATAAAATTAAAGGGCTTAGGGGAATTAAGTGCTGAATTTTTGAGGCTTAAAGAAAAACTTAATGAAGAAGGACTTTTTTTAGAAAAATATAAAAAAAACATAAATATTATGCCAAAAAAAATAGGCATAATTACTTCTCCTTCAGGAGCAGCCATTCATGACACCTTAAGTATACTGAAAAGAAGAAATAAAACAGTAGATATTTTTATTTATCCGGCTCTTGTACAGGGAGACAAAGCTTCTTTAGATTTAATTGAGGGTATTAAGTTTTTAGACAATCTATCTTTAGATACTATTATAATTACAAGAGGTGGAGGAGCTCAGGAAGATTTATCGGCTTTTAATAATGAAGATCTTGCAAGGACTATTTTTAAAGCAAAAACCCCTATAATATCTGCAGTTGGTCATGAAATTGATTTTACAATATGTGATTTTGTAAGTGATTTAAGAGCACCAACTCCTTCTGCTGCGGCTGAACTGGTGAGTGTAGATATAAAAGACCTTTTATTGAATTTAAACTTTTATAAGGATAAATTAAATTTTAGATTATCTTATTTAATAAATTCTAAAAACTTAGATTTAAACAAGATTTATATTAAGTTTAGAGATATGAATATGGCTAATATCATATCCGAAAAATTTTATAATTTAAGAAGGACTTATATAGAAGCTACTAATGCAATTTTAGACTTACATTCATTTATGAAAAATAATATAAACAATTTAAAATTAAATCTTGTAGAAAATAGTCCCAAAAATATATTTGAAGAAAATAAATCTTTAATTAATTCTTTAAAAGCAAATTTAGATAGAAGCCTTTATAAAACTTTAATACAAAATAAAAGTGAAATTGATTATAAATTTAATAAAATAAAAATTCTTTTAGATTATAATTTGGTTTTGAAAGAAAAACGAAGTATAGAAGATATAAAACTAAGATTTAACCAAAATATAAATAGACGAGTAAAATATGAGATAAGCTATTTAAAATCTATAAACTTATTACCGCATTTAAAGCATATTGAAAAAAATATAATTTACAATTTAAAATATTTAGAGGATTTAAAAACCAAATTTAATTTAAATCTTATAAATTCTTTAAGAAGTAATAAAAATAATTTACATTTTTTAAAATTAAATTTGTTAAAGGCAAGAGAAAATAAAAAAGGAATTTATGTAAATAATAGAAAAATAAATTCTATAAATGATATTAAAGAAAATGATATTATGGTTAATCTTTTAGATGATGGTATTGTAGAATCTCTTGTAAAAAAAATATTAAAATCGGGAGAAAATAATGAATAATTTAAGTTATGAAGAAGCTATTAAAAGGTTTGAGGAAATTGTAAAAAGTCTTGAAAGTGATAATTTAACACTTGAAGAAGCTATTAAAAATTATGAAGAGGGAATAGGATTATATAATTACTGCTCAGATCTTCTTAAAAATTATGAAGGAAAGATTAAAATTTTAGCAAACAAAGCGAATGGAGAGTTTAAAGATTTTCAAGGTGGCATTGATGAGTGATTACGAAAATTTAATTAAAATAATTGATGAAAATTTATATAACTCTATCCCAAACACAGATGATTATCAAAAAATTATTTATGAATCAATCAAATACTCTCTTTCATCAGGGGGAAAAAGAATAAGGCCCTTATTAACACTGATAAGTTATAAAATTTTCAGCGGTGATAATTCCTATGAAAAGATCATTCCCTATGCTTGTGCTATTGAATACATCCACACCTATTCATTAATTCACGATGATTTGCCAGGCATGGATAATGATGACATGAGACGAGGTAAGCCAACTAATCATAAAGTTTACAATGAAGCTGTGGCAATTTTAGCTGGAGACGGACTTTTGAATTTAGCTGCTGAAACTATTTCTAAAAGACTTGATAAACTTACAGACCTTGATGAAATAAAAAATGGTATTAAAGCCATGAAATATATTTTTACCTGCTCAGGCATTCAAGGAATGGTTGCAGGACAAACAATCGACATAGGACTTAAGGAATCTGATATGTCAAGAGATGTTTTTGAGTCAATGTATCGCTTAAAAACAGGAGCTTTAATTAGGGCAGCTCTTGTTTGCGGAGCTATAATAGCAGGAGCTGACGACAGTGAAATTATTGCCCTTGAAAGATATGGAAATTCTATAGGCCTTGCATACCAAGTTAAAGATGATATCTTAGATTATGAAAGTGATATAAATTCGAAAAATATGACTCTTTCAAGAATTTTAAATAAAGATGAACTTAAAGATTTTATGCAAGAGATTTATCAAGAAACTTTAAACAGCCTTAAAACTATAGATAGAAATACTAATGAACTTTTGGAAATTGCAAAGCAATTAATGAATAGGAGTTATTAATGGCAAAAATAAGAGCAGACCTGCTTTTATATAATCAAGGCCTTGTAGATTCAAGGGAAAAAGCTAAAAGGCTTATTATGGAAGGAAAAGTTCTTTGTGGAACTAAAAGAATTGATAAGCCAGGCGAACAAATTGAAGATTTTGAAACTTTAACGATAAATTCAGACCAAATACAGTATGTTTCAAGAGGTGGACTAAAATTAGAAAAGGCAATAAAGAAATTTAACCTTAACTTGTCTGATTTTATATGTGCTGATATAGGTTCTTCAACTGGAGGATTCACACACTGTATGCTTATAAACGGTGCAAAAAAGGTTTATTCTATTGATGTGGGTTATAATCAACTTGATTATAAATTAAGAATTGATGATAGAGTCATTGTCTTAGAAAGAACAAACATAAGATATTTAGATAATAATTTGATAAGTGATGAAATAGATTTTATATCAATTGATGTTTCCTTTATATCATTGCAACTTGTTTTACCAAAAGCATATGAAATTTTAAAAGATGGATCTTACCTTGTGGCTTTGATAAAACCTCAATTTGAAGCTGGAAAAGAAAAAGTCGGTAAAAATGGAATTATAAGGGATCCTAAAGTTCATGCAGAGGTACTAAATAATACTTTAAGTTTTGCAGAAAAAATAGGTTTTTCTATACAAGACTTAACTTATTCGCCAATAAAGGGAACAAAGGGAAATATAGAATTTTTAGTCTTATTGAAGAAATCTTCTGAGCCATCAATTGATATAAACATTGATTCTATACTTAAAAGCACTGATGAATTGGAGTAATTTATGCTAATTGAACTTAAAATAGAAAATTTTGCAATTATTGAAAATTTGACAATTGAATGGGGTTCAGGACTAAATATTTTAACTGGAGAGACAGGTTCAGGTAAATCTATAATAATAGATGCTCTTGGTATGGTGTTAGGCGGAAGAAGTAATAAGGATCTTATAAAAACAGGGGCGGAATATGCCTATGTTGAAGCTGTTTTTAGTTTTTATAATGAAGATTTATCAAAATTTTTATCTGAAAATGGTTTTGAAATAGGAGAACTAATAGTTTTATCAAGACAAATAAATAGAAATAAACCTTCTATAACTCGTATTAATGGCAGAGTTGCAACTCAAAGCGTAATGACATACATATCTTCAAAATTAGTTGATGTATATGCTCAGGAGGAAAATCAATATTTAATGAGTCCCAAAAATCAAATGGATTTAATCGATGATTTTTGTACTATTGAGCATAAAAAAAAGCAAGAAAATCTTCTCAATTTATTTGAAGAAATAAAAAAATATGAAGAAAAAAAAGCGAGTCTTGAAAATTTTGAATCAAGTAGAGAAAGAGAAATAGATTTATTAACTTATCAGATAAAAGAAATAGAAGATGCAAATTTAACCCCTTATGATGATGAAGACTTGGAAAATGATTTTAAAAAGTTCAGCAATAGTTCTTTAATAAGAGAAAATCTGGAAGCCACTTTAAATTTACTAAGAGGTGATTATGAAGTGAGTGCAGTTGAAGATGGAATTGATAAGGCAGTTTCATTTTTTAGTAATGTAAAGAAATTTGAACCAGATTTAGATGAAATTTATAAAGAACTGGAAAATATAAGATTTAATATAAGTTCAGTTTATAAAGAAATTGAAAGTTATCTTGAAAATATGGACATAGACCAAGAAAAATTTATGTATTTAGAAGCCCGTATAGACACTGTAAACAGTTTAAAAAAGAAATATGGGTATAATATTGAAGAGATAAATAAATTTAAATCTGAGGCCGAATTAAGGCTTAAAGAATTAAAAAACTTTGAAGAAAATTTAAATAATATAAGCCAAAAAATTGATGAACTCTATAAGGAAAGTTCAAATTTAGCACAAGAGATTTCTAAGGATAGAAAGACTGTTTCTAAGTGGTTGGAAGAAAATGTTGAAAAAGAAATTTCAAAACTTAACATAAATAACGCAAGGTTTAAAATAAATATTTATGAAAAGGAATTATCTTCAACAGGTATAGATAGAATTGAGTACATGATATCTACAAATATAGGTGAAGATTTTAAACCTTTAAGCAAAATTGCTTCCGGAGGTGAAATGTCAAGAATAATGCTTGGCTTTAAATCCATCATAGCAAGTAAAGATAATATACCAACTGTAATTTTTGATGAGATAGATTCTGGAATAAGCGGAATGACAGCCAATATAGTAGGAAAAAAAATAAAAGAACTTTCTAATGACAGACAAGTCATTGTAATTTCTCATTTACCACAAATTGTATCAAAAGCTAATTCTCACTATAAGATTTATAAAGAAATAAATAAAAATAAAACAAGAACCTATGTCAAAAAATTAAAAAACTCAGAGAGAGTTGGTGAAATTGCAAGATTGATAGGTTCAGAAGAAATTACAGATCTTACCTTAAAAGCTGCAAAAGAAATGATAGAAGGAGTAGAAAATGACTGAAACAACTATAAAATCAGAAAAAATATATAGTGGAAAAATTTTAAGTGTAAAAGTCAATACAGTTGAGTTGCCTGATCAAAAATATTCTAAAAGAGAAATAGTAATTCATGATCCGGCAGTGTGTATTGTAGCTAAAAACAAAGAAAAAATTATTTTAGTTAAACAATATAGAATTTCTGTAGATAAAGAAATTTTAGAAATTCCAGCAGGAATGATTGAACCGGGAGAAGCTCCTAAAGAAGCAGCTATAAGAGAACTAATAGAAGAAACTGGTTATGAAAGTAAAAATATAGAGTATGTGACGGAATTTTATTCATCTCCGGGATATAGTTCAGAAAAAATATATTTATTTTATGCTGATAATTTAGAACTTAAAGAGCAAAATTTAGATGAAGAAGAACAGATAGAGGTTTTAGAGGTTTCCATAGATGAAGCTTTAAAAATGATTGAAGTAGGAGATATAATGGATTCCAAAACTATTGCTGGAATACTTCTTTATAAAAATTTTAAAGAAAAAAAGGATGTTAAAAATGAATAGAACTTATGAATATATTTTAAGTAAAATAAAAAACAAACCTGAAATAGGAATAATATTAGGTTCAGGACTTGGAAACTTAGCTTCACAGATAAATGATCCTATTGAAATAAACTATAAGGATATTCCCGATTTTCCAACTTCCAGCGTAAAAGGTCATAGTGGAAAATTGATTTTTGGAAAATTATCAGGGAAAAATCTTGTAGCAATGCAAGGAAGAATTCACTATTACGAAGGTCAAGGTATTGATAAGACAGTTTTTCCTACAAAAATATTATGCCAATTAGGAATTAAATACTTAATCGTAACAAATGCTTGCGGAGGGGTAAATACTTCTTTTAATCCGGGTGATTTAATGCTTATTAAAGATCATATAAATTTTACCGGAGTAAATCCTTTGATAGGACCAAATGATGATAAAATAGGTCCAAGATTTCCGGACCAATCTTTTACTTATAATAAAGATTTAAGAGATATTGCTAAGAATGCTGCAAAAGAATTAAATTTTGAATTAAAAGAAGGGGTTTATATGTGGTTTACAGGACCTGTATATGAAACTCCGGCTGAAGTTAGAATGGCAAGGATAGTGGGAGCTGATGCAGTAGGCATGAGTACTGTTCCTGAAGTTATAGTAGCTAACCATAGAGGAGTTAAAATTTTAGGAATTTCAGCTATAACAAATATGGCTGCTGGAATTTTAGATAAACCTTTAAATCATGAAGAAGTAATTGATGTTTCTTCTAAAATTCAAGATAAATTTGAAAATTTAGTTAAAAAAGTTATTGAAAAAATGTAGGTGCAATATGAATATTTATGACATTATTGAAAAGAAAAAGCATGGACAAGAATTAACAAAAGAAGAAATAAATTATTTTGTTGATGGATATACAAAAGGAGAAATTCCCGACTATCAAATATCGGCATTGCTAATGGCAATATGCCTAAAGAATTTAAATTTAGATGAAACTGTAAATTTAGCAAATGCTATGCTTAATTCAGGAGATCTCGTAGATTTAAGTAAAATTAAAGGCATAAAAGTCGACAAGCACTCTACTGGAGGAGTTGGAGATACAACAAGCCTAGTTTTAGGCCCTCTTGTTGCAAGTGCAGGTCTTGTTTTTGCAAAAATGAGCGGAAGAGGACTTGGGCATACAGGTGGAACTCTTGACAAGCTGGAATCTATTCCAGGAATGAGAATAGATTTACAAATGGATGAATTTATTAATAATTCTAATAAAATAGGTATTTCAATAATAGGCCAAACAGCAGATATTACACCTGCAGATAAAAAGTTATATGCTTTAAGAGATTCAACTGCTACTGTAGACAATATAAGTCTTATAGCATCATCTATAATGAGTAAAAAATTAGCGGTTGGAGCAGATGCTCTTGTTTTAGATGTAAAAGTAGGGTCAGGAGCCTTTATGAAAGATGTTGAAAGTGCAACAAAACTTTCAGAGATTATGGTTAGTTTAGGAAAAAAATTTAACCATAAAACAAAAGCATTAATAACTTCCATGGATGAGCCTCTTGGATTTGCTGTGGGGAATTCTTTAGAAGTTATTGAAGCTATAAACACATTAAAAGGACAAGGCCCTCAAGATTTAAGACAACTTTGTCTTGCTTTAGGTTCAAAGCTTCTACTTATGTCTAATTTTGCAGATGATGAAGATGAAGCCAAAGAAATATTAGAAACCAATATTAGAAATGGCAAAGCTTTTGAAAAATTTAAAGAATTTGTCAAAGCTCAAGGTGGAGACATTTCTTATATTGATGATACAAGTAAGTTTAAGCTGTCAAAATATAAAGTTGAAATTGTATCAAAAGACGAAGGCTATGTTAAAAAGATAGATGCACTGTTAATTGGTGAAATTGCAAGAGATTTAGGAGCAGGAAGAATAACAAAAGAATCTAAAATTGATTTAGGTGCTGGAATAATTTTAAATAAAAAAATAGATGATTTTGTTAAAAAAGGAGAATTACTGGCAACTTTTTACACTGACAAAGAAAAAGATATAAACTTACAGGTAGAAAATATATATAAAGCCTATGAAATAGGAGAAAAAAATAAGGAAACACATAAATTAATTTATAAGGAAATAGATTAAAAAATGAGAAATTTAGACATACACAACTTGCTAATAACAATACTTGCATTACTTTTATCAATTATTCCTCATGAAGTTGCCCACGGCTATATGTCATATAAACTGGGAGATACAACGGCAAAAGAAGATGGCAGATTATCTTTAAACCCACTTAACCATATAGATCCATTGGGGCTTCTTTCAATGATTGTATTCAGATTCGGATGGGCTAAAGCTGTGCCTATAGATTTTTCACGAATAAAAGGTAATAAAAATTTAGGGATATTTTTAATAAGTATAGCCGGAGTAACAATGAATTTCATAATAGCTTTTGTATTCTCAATTTTTTTGTCCAAAGCTTTAATTGCAAAAGATAATTTTATTTCTGAAATTCTAACAGAGATAGTTTGGTACAATGTCATGCTTGGAGTTTTTAATTTAATTCCATTGCCACCCTTAGATGGATCAAAAATTATAGCATCCTTTTTACCTTATAAATACCAATTTTACTTTTTTAAGTATGAAAAATATTTTTATATAGCTTTGATAGTTTTAATATTTTCTGGTTTTATAAATAATATTATAGGACCAATAATATTAAAAATAATAAACTTTTTTATAAATGTAGGAGCTTCTTTTTGGATAAATACAGGATTAATATAAAAACTTATGAAGGTCCCATGGACCTTCTTCTTGATTTAATAAAACAAAATGAAATAGACATATATGATATACCTATAGCAAAAATTACAGAACAATTTTTAGACTATCTTAAAACTATAGAAAAATTAAATCTTGAAATAACTTCAGATTTTATTTTAATGGCTGCAACCCTTATAGAGATAAAATCAAAAATGCTTTTGCCCAAACAAGTCTATGAAGATGAAGAAAATGAAGATGATATTGCAGATCCAAGAGCAGAACTTGTTCAAAAACTATTGGAGTATGAAAAGTTTAAAAAAATATCAAATGATTTAAAAGAATCTTTAGATTATGAATCAAAGGCATTCTATAAATTACAAGAGGATTTTTCTTCAATAGATGAAAAAGATTTTTTAAAAAATTTAAATTTAAATAATCTATTAAAAACTTTTAACAATATTATGGAAAAACATATTAATAAATTTGAAGTTTCAGAAATTATTCAAGAAAGTTTTTCAACAGAAGAGGCAATTAAAATATTAAAAAGTATGTTAGAGGAAAATAAAAAAATAAGTTTTTTAGATTTAATAAAAAAATCTAATAAAGCTGAAATAATAACTTATTTTTTGTCAATTTTAGAAGCAATGAAAATGGGAATTTTATATGCTAAACAGAATAAAGATTTTGATGATATTATTTTATTAAGGAGAACAGATGAACTATAAAGCCATCATAGAAGCAATATTGTTTGCATGGGGAGATCCTGTTAAAGTAAGTGATCTTGCAAAAATATTGGAAATAAAAGAATCGGAAACAAACTTAATAATTGATGAAATGGAAATGGAATTTAAGTTTGAAAACAGAGGACTAAGGATAATAAGGATCAATGACTCGATACAAATAAGTACTAAACCAGAGCTTTATTCTTATATAAATAATTTTATAAAAGACAAAAAGAAAAAAAATCTTTCTAATGCAGCTTTAGAAACCCTTTCAATCATTGCATATAAACAACCTGTAACAAAGCTTGAAATTGAAGAAATTCGTGGAGTAAAATGTGATGGAACAATAAAACTTTTAAATGATTTAAATTTTATTGAAGAAAAAGGTAGATTAGATAGGATTGGCAAACCAATAATTTATGGTACAACTAATGACTTTTTAAAAAAATTTGGTTTGGAAAAAATTGAAGATTTGCCTAAAATAGATGAGAGTTTTGAAGAAATATCTTTTTTGGAGGAAAAATGAGATTACAGAAATTTATGGCCCATAGTGGGGTTGACTCACGTAGAAAATGCGAAGAGTATATATGTCAGGGAAGAGTCAAAGTGAATGATAAAATAATTACAGAACTGGGCACAGAAGTAGATCCCGAAAAAGATAAAGTATATTTTGATTCTAAGAGAATAAAATTAATAATAAAAAATACTTATGTAATTTTAAATAAACCTTTAGGATATGTTTCAACGGTTTCTGATGAAAAAAATAGAAAAACTGTTATTGATTTGATAGATACGGAAAAAAGACTTTATCCTATAGGTAGACTTGATATAGATACAACAGGACTTTTACTTTTAACTGATGATGGAGCACTTGCACAAAAACTTACCCATCCATCTAACAAAATTTCAAAAACTTATATAGCAACAGTAAATGGAACTCCTACAAAAAGAGGCTTGGAATATTTAAGAAAAGGTGCAACAATTAAGGAATATAAGTGTGCTCCTGCCAAGGTTAAAATTTTAAAAAGTTTTGAAGATGACAGTATAGTAGAAATAGAAATTCATGAAGGTAAAAATCATCAAGTAAAAAATATGTTTGAAAAAATCGGAAATCCTGTAAAGAAATTAAAGAGAATAAAGATGGGTCCCATAGAACTACTTGATTTAGAAATAGGAAATTATAGATATTTAACTGAAAATGAAGTTAAGGAATTAAAAAATTTATGATTTATTATAATTTTAAACAAATGCAAGATCGTCTTTTAGAAAGTCTAAGAGACGATTTAATATGTGTAGATGCAACCATAGGAAATGGACATGATACTCTAAAACTTTTAAAAAAATTTAAAAATGGATTTGTATACGGATTTGACATACAAGAAATAGCCATTAAAAATACTGAAAAACTTTTGCGGGAAAATAATTTTTCAAACTATAAATTAATTTTAGATGGTCATGAAAAAATGGACAATTATATTAAAAAAGCTGACTTAATAATGTTTAATACTGGCTATTTACCAAAGTCTGATAAAAAAATAAAAACAAACAAAGAAACCACTTTAAAAGCTTTAGAAAAATCAATTTCAATTTTAAATAATAATGGTATTATTTTTTTTGTTCAATATGTCGGTCATGAAGGATCCTTTGAAGAAGCTCAAGTTGTAGATGAATTTTTTAAAAGCTTAAATCAGAAAAATTATAGGGTTATAAAAACACAATTTTTTAATCAAATTAACAATCCGCCCATAATTTATATTGGAGAGAAATATGAGTAAAATTGCAATAATAGGAGCAGGACCAGCAGGCTTAATTGCGGCAGTTCGTGCTTCGGAAAAAAATCAAGTTACAATTTTCGAAAAAAATGAAAAAATAGGTAAAAAATTATTTATAACAGGAAAAGGGAGATGCAATATTACAAACAATTGTAGCTTAGATGAACTCTTAAATAATGTTTGTAAAAATAATAAGTTTTTGTATTCAGCATTTTCTAATTTTGACAACTTTGATACTATGAAATTTTTTGAAGACAGAGGATTAAATCTTAAAGTTGAAAGAGGAAATAGGGTTTTTCCAAAAAGTGATAAATCCTCTGACGTAATAAAAATATTTGAAAAAGAAATAAAAAGTAAAAATATAGATTTAAGATTAAATCATCAAGTAAAAAAAATAAGTAAAAATAATGATATTTTTCTTGTTGACCAAGAAGAGTTTGATAAGGTAATTATTGCAACAGGAGGCTTAACTTATAAATCTACTGGTTCAACTGGTGATGGATATGAATTTGCAAAAAACTTTAATCACAAAATAAATAAAATATATCCATCTTTGGTTGGAATAAAACTAAAAAATGTAGAAGAGAGTTTGCAGGGTCTTTCATTAAAAAATGTAAGGCTTACTGTAAAAAGAAATAAAAAAATTATATATACTGAAATAGGGGAAATGATGTTTACGCATTTTGGAATAACAGGGCCATTAGTTCTTTCAGCTTCAGCATTTATTTCAGGAAAAGATAAAATAAAAATGTATATAGATTTAAAACCAGGTCTTGATTATGAAAAATTGGATCTTAGAATTTTAAGAGATTTTAACGAAAATACGGGGAAGATGGCAAAAAATTCCTTAGATAAACTCTTACCTAAATCTTTAATTCCAATAGTTGCAGATAGAGCAAATTTAAAAGATATAATTACAAGTGAATTAAAAAAAGAAATAAGACAAAAACTTGTAGAAGAAATAAAAAATTTTAAAATTGAATATGATGATCTTTATGATTTAGATACAGGAATTGTAACAAGAGGCGGAGTGGATTTAAAATCAATAAATCCTAAAAGCATGGAAAGCAACATTGTTGATGGACTTTACTTTTGCGGAGAAGTTTTAGATATTGATGCTTTGACAGGAGGATTTAATTTACAAATAGCTTGGTCTACTGGGTTTGTTGCAGGTGGATTATCTTGATTAAAAAATTTTTTTAAATTATAATTGTTAAATAACATCACTAACTTTGTTAGTGATTTTTTTGGAGGAAAAATGATTTCTATAGCAATTGACGGACCGGCAGGAAGCGGCAAAAGCACAATAGCAAAACTTATAGCTGAAAAGTTGGATATTGAATATATTGATACAGGAGCTATGTATAGAGCAGTGGCTCTTTATAAAAAAGAAAATAATTTATCTCTTGATCAACTTATAAAAAATCTTAACAATATAAATATTGATTATAAAAAAGGAAAAATTTTTTTAAATGAAAAAGACATTTCAAATTTTATAAGGACTGAAGAAATTTCAAAACTTGCATCGGAGATATCTAAAAATAATTCTGTTCGTGAAAAATTAGTAGACATTCAAAGAAATTTATCAAAATCAAAATCTGTTGTAATGGAAGGCCGTGACATAGGTTCTGTAGTTTTACCAAATGCAAATAATAAATTTTATGTTGATGCTTCACCTGAAATAAGAGCCAAAAGAAGATATGAACAATTAAAGGAAAAAGGAATTTCAGCAGATTTAAAAAATATTGAAGAAGACATAATAAAAAGAGATAAAAATGATAAAACAAGAAAAAATTCACCGTTAACTTTAGTAAAAGATGCAAAATATATTGACACATCTTATATGAGTATAGAAAATGTTATTGACAAAATAATAAAGATAGTAAGGAGTAATAATGCTTTATAATATCTTAAGAGTGGTTGCAAGATTTATTCACAACATAGTGTATTATCCAGAAATAATAGGAATAGAAAATATTCCAGACCAAGGTTCTCTTATAATAGTTGGAAATCATAAATCTTTATGGGATCCCATTTTCTTAACAAGTTATGTTAAAAATAGAAAAATTCACTGGATGGGGAAAGAAGAGCTTTGGAAAAATAAATTTCTTGCATTTTTTTTAGATTCTTTAGGGGCATTTCCTGTAAATAGAAAATCTGCAGATATAGACGCTGTAAAAAAATCTTTAAGAATATTAAAAAATAACGAAGTTTTAGGAATATTTCCTGAGGGAACTAGAGTAAAAAAATTTGATGAGTCAATGATTAAATCGGGAACTGGAATGATTGCTCAAAAAACAGGCTCAATTGTAGTGCCAATTTATATTGAAGGAGATTATAAACTTTTTAAGCAAATGAAAATTAAAGTAAGAAAACCTATAAGCTTTAAAGAGATGCCAAAGCTGTCCAATGAAGGCTATAGAGAGCTTTCTGTTGATTTAATGAAAAAAGTATATTTTGGAGATTAAATGGAAATCATATTAGCTAAAAGTGCAGGGTTTTGTTTTGGAGTTAAAAGGGCAGTGAAAATGGCTTTTGAAGATTCAGATGAAGAAACTTATTGCATTGGAGATCTTGTTCACAATCCTATTGTTGTAGAAAATTTAAAAAAAATTGGGGTTAAACCTTATAATGAAAATATAACAAACAAAAAAGTTATTATAAGAAGCCACGGAATCCATAAAAAATTATTAGATAAAATAAAAAGTGAAAACCAAGTGATAGATTGTGTTTGTCCAAAAGTTAAATATGTCTATAAGCTTGTGGAAGATCATAAAGATAATTACCAAATTGTAATTATAGGATCGAAAAATCATCCGGAAGTAATAGGGATAAATTCTTACGCAGATGATAAAGCTATAATTATTGAAACCTTAGAAGATATAAAATATATAAAAAATAAACCTACTTTTATAGTAAGTCAAACTACAAGTAATCAAAATTTTTTCGAAAATGCAATAAATATGATAAAATCTATTTTAAATGACGATATTATAGTTTATAATACTATATGTAGTGCGACTAAAACAAGACAGGATGAAGCTGTTGAATTATCTAAAAAAGTTGACGCTATGATTATATTAGGTGGTAAAAATTCATCTAATACAAAAAAACTTGCTCAAGTGTCTGAGATTAATTGCAAATATGTTTATCTGATAGAGACAATAAAAGACATTGATTTAAGTATTTTAAAAAATTTTAATAAAATAGGTATTACTGCCGGAGCATCGACTCCGGATTCAGTAATCAAGGAGGCTGTTAGTAGTATGGAAAATTATGACAACAATGAAATGATGGAGGCTATCGAAAATTCTTTTAAAAGAGTTAGAAGAGGCGAAATTGTAGAAGGAGAAGTATTATACGTTACCGACAATGAAATAATGGTAAATATCGGGTACAGATCTGATGGAATTATTTCAAAGGAAGAACTATCATCTAATCCTGATGTAAAACCATCTGATTTGTTTAAACCCGGCGATCACATTCAAGTTTGTGTTGTAAAAATGGATGATGGCGACGGAAATGTTGTTCTCTCATATAGAAGAGTAGAAAACATGAAAATCTGGGACGAAATTGGTGAAAAATTTGAAAACAAAGAACATGTTAATGCAACTGTAAAATCAGTTGTAAAAGGAGGATTAACTGCTGATCTTGATGGAGTTAATGCTTTTATTCCTGCATCACATGCTTCAATTAGATTCCAAAAGGATCTTTCAAAATTCATAGGTCAAGACTTTGAATGCGAAATTATAGATTTCGACAAAGCTAAAAGAAAAGTTGTTCTTTCAAGAAAAAATGTAGAAAATGAAGAATTTGAAGCTAAAAGAAAAGCTGTATATGAAAATCTTCATGAAGGCGATGTAATAAAAGGAACTGTTCAAAGATTAACTAATTTTGGAGCTTTTGTAGATGTTGGAGGAGTTGATGGTTTAATTCATATTTCAGAACTTTCCTGGAATAGAGTAAAACATCCAGCAGACATTGTTTCTCCCGGACAAGTTGTAGAAGTTCAAGTTTTAAACCTTGATGAAGATAAAAATAGAATCGCTCTTGGATTAAAACAAACTACTAAGAGACCGTGGGATGTTTTTGTTTCAACTGTAGAAGTTGGAGATACAGTTAATGGACACGTTGTAAACCTTCTTGATTTTGGAGCTTTTGTAAGACTTGAATCCGGCGTTGATGGACTTCTTCATGTTTCTCAAATTGCAAGAGAACATATAGAAAAACCATCAGATGTATTGAATATAGGTGATGAAGTAACGGTTAAAGTTACAGATATAGATGAAGAAAATAAAAAAATATCACTTTCTATAAAAGCCCTTCTACCTGAACCAGAAAAAAAAGAAAAACCGGTAGAAGTTAAAGAAGAAAAACCAAAAGAAAGAGTTAAAGAAAGACATTTTGAAAAAAGCGAGGAAAATAAAGCACCTGAAATTAAACAAGATGATTTCAATACAACAATTGGAGATTTAATAAACATCGATTTAAACGATGTAACAAAATAATCTAAAAGCTTCCCTTTGAAGGGAAGTTTTTTTTAGGAGAAGATATGATATTAAAAGGAAAAGAACTTGCAGATTTAATAAGATCTGAAATAAAGGCAGATGTTGAAAATCTTAAAAATAAAAATATTATACCTACTTTAGCAATAATAAGATTAGGAGATGAGGTTGCTGATATATCTTATGAAAATATGCTAAGAAAAAATTGTGAAAAGTTAGATATTAAACTTGATATTTATAAATTTAAAAGAGATGAAACAACTGAAATTATAAAAAATAAAATTTTAGAACTTAACAATGATCATAGAATCGGTGGGATCTTAATATTCAGACCCTTGCCAAAATCCTTAGATGAAGATTTAATAAATAACACAATTAGCCCTCAAAAAGATATTGACTGTATGAACCCTTTAAATAAAGCAAAACTTTATATTGGAGAAACTAATGGATTTATGCCTTTATCTCCTTTGGCGGCATCTTTTTTGCTTGATTATTATGGATTTGATTTAGAAGGTAAAGATTGTCTTATAATTAATAAATCAACAGTAGTGGGTAAACCTCTAACCATGTTACTTTTATCAAAAGGTGCAACTGTTACTATCGCCCATTCAAAAACAAAAAATTTAAAGGAAAAATGTAAAAATGCAGATTTTGTTTTTACAGCAATGGGTAGAGCTGAAATGTTGAACATGGAATATTTTACGGAAAATAGCGTAATAATAGATATAGGTTTTAGTAGAAATAAAAGTGGAAAATTATGCGGAGATATAGACTTTGATAATGTTGTGGATAAGGCAAAAGCAATAAGCCCTGTTCCAGGGGGAGTGGGTCCTTTAACTAATGTACTTTTAATTAAACAATTATTAAAATTCTATAAATAATTGTTCAAAATCTACCAATGTGTTATATTAAAAAGAGATAGTAATATCTCTTTTTATTTTTTTTATGGAGAGAAAATGTCGATTGAACTAATATTTCTTGCAATAATTTTAAAATTTATAAAAACCAAAAACTTTGACTTTCTTTATAAAGTTAAATTTAAATATTACTTGCTTCTATTTTTAAGTCTTAGCATTTTTATAGGAATAAATTTTTTAAATAATAAATTTTTTATAAAAAATTATTTTATCTTAAATTTAACAGCAAATATATTTCTTATTATATTTTGTTTTTTACAGAAAAATAATTTTATTAAAATACTGGCCTTAGGAATAATTTTAAATACTATTGTTTTTTCCTTTAACGGGAAAATGCCAGTTGATATGGCTGCTGCCAAAATAGCCTTATCTGATGAAAAATTTGATTTAATAAAAAATGGATATTCTTTAAGTCATGGTTTTTTTGAAAATTCAAAACTTTTTATATTGTCTGATATAATTCCAATTCCAAAAACTTATATTTATTCAAGAGTAATAAGTTTTGGAGATATTTTAATATCCATTTCAAGTTTTTTGTATATTTTATTTATAGAGGAGAGTGAAAAATGAATCCACTTTTAAATTTTTTTAACTTAATAAGATTTAGGGACATAATAGATATTATAATAGTAGCAATACTGTTTTATTATGTAATGAACATAATAAAGGGAACAAGAGCTGAGCAATTAAGTAAAGGAATAGTTGTTTTACTTATAGTTACAAAATTAAGCGATGCCCTTCAACTTTATACAGTAAAGTGGATTTTTTCCAATATAATGAATTTTGGCCTTATAGCAGTATTAATAGTTTTTCAGCCTGAACTTAGAAAGGGTCTTGAATTTTTAGGAAGAACATCGTCTATAAAAAATACCATACAAAACTCATTTACAAATGTTTCAAATACAGTAAATGAAATTTGTGATGCTGTAGCTTCTTTAAGCAGACAAAAAATAGGCGCTTTAATAGTTTTTGAAAAAAAGACAGGTCTTGAAGATATTGCAGATACTGGAACACGTCTCGATTCTCTTGTATCAAGCGGAATTATAATTAATATTTTTATCCCAAATACTCCTCTTCATGACGGAGCGGTAATAATAAAAAACGACAGAATTAAAGCCGCTGCTTGTTTTTTACCTTTAACGGATAATAACACTTTATCTAAGGAACTTGGAACAAGGCATAGGGCAGGCATAGGAGTTACAGAAAGAAGTGATGCACTTTCCCTAATAGTAAGTGAAGAAACAGGCTCGATATCTATAGCTCAAAATGGTCAAATCTCTCGTTACTTGGACATTGAAACTCTTAAAAAAGTTTTAACAGATTTATACACTTCTGATATAGAAAACTCTAAAGTATTTAACTTTATTAAAGGTAATGAAAGTAAGGTAGAAGAAGATGAAAGATAATTTTATAAAAAATTCTATAAGCAAAAATTTTATGTTAAAATTATTTTCAGTAATTTTTGCATTGCTTCTTTGGTCTTATGTTATTAATGAAGTTGACCCTGAAAGAACTGATATGGAAAGAAATATTAATGTAAGGATTGAGAATATAGCATCTCTAAGAGAAAATAATTTAGCTTTAATTTCTCCAACTGAAGTAACTACCAATGTAATTGTAAAAGGTAAAAATTCGGCTATGAGAAATTTAAGGAGAGAAGCTATAATTGCAAGAGTAGATTTATCCGGATATAACGCAGGGGAGCACACAGTTCCAATTGTTATAAATACTTTGGATCCTGGAATATCAGTTGATAGATTTGATCCTAAAAGTGTTGTTTTTAAAATTGATGAAAATATCAAAAAGAAAATGACTGTTGAAATAGTAACAGAAGGCAATCTTAAAGAAGATTTTATTTTAGGAAAAATAAAAAAATCATTTGATGTTGAAGTAAGCGGCGCAAAAACTTTTGTTGAAAATATAGAAAAACTTACAGCTCTTGTAAATATAGCAAATAGAGACGAATCAACTGTTCTTCCTGTTAAAGTAGTTGCCTATGATAAGAACGGAGAAGAATTAAACAATATAAAAATAAATCCGAATACTATTGATGTAGAAGTTCCTGTTTTAATGACAAAAACTGTACCGGTTAAACTTAAAACTTATGGATTTTCTAATAAGGTATCGGAAAATGGTGTAACTATAGAGCCAAATGCAGTTTCCATAAAGGGAAATACTGCGGTTTTAAATAAAATATCTGAGATATCCACTAAACCTATAAGTTTAAGTGATATTGAAGATGGTATAGCTGATGTAAAATTAAATTTGCCTGAAGGTGTAAGTTTGGTTGAACATGAAGCTAAATTTGTAGTAAAATTTTCAGTAATAAATAATGTTTTAAATTAGGAGGTAGTGATGGAATATATTGGAGAGGGTTTAACTTTTGATGACATTTTATTAATGCCAAGTTTTTCAAAGGTTCTTCCAAATGAAGTAGACTTAAAAACAAAACTTACAAATGAAATTCAGTTAAACATACCACTTATAAGTGCAGGTATGGATACTGTAACTGAATCACAAATGGCAATAGCAATGGCACGTGAAGGCGGAATAGGTATTATTCACAAAAACATGTCTATTGAAGAACAAGCTATTGAGGTGGACAAGGTAAAAAGAAGTGAACATGGTGTTATAACAGACCCATTTTACCTTTCAAGAAATCATACCATACAAGATGCTTCTGATATAATGAGTCACTATAAAATAAGTGGAGTTCCAATTGTTGAAGAAAATGGAAAACTTATTGGAATAATAACAAATAGAGATATCAGATTTGAAGATAATATGGAAAAGCCTATAGAGGAAGTTATGACTAAAGATCATTTAATAACAGGCAACGAACATATTACTATGGACGAGGCACTTAAAATCTTAAAAAAATATAAAATTGAAAAACTTCCACTAGTTGATAAGGAAAATAAATTAACAGGCTTAATAACAATAAAAGATATAGAAAAAATTGAACAATATCCAAATTCAGCAAGAGATAAAACAGGAAGACTTCTTGCGGGTGCTGCCGTAGGAGTTACAAAAGACGTTTTAGATAGGGTAAAGGCACTTGTTCAATCTAAAATAGATGTAATTGTTATTGACACAGCTCATGGTCAATCACAAGGTGTTTTAGAAACTGTAAAAAAAATAAAAAAAGCCTATCCTGAAATACAATTAATTGTTGGAAATGTTGCAACTTATCAGGGAACAGTTGATTTAATAAAAGCTGGAGCTGATTGTGTAAAAATCGGTATAGGACCTGGATCAATTTGTACTACAAGAGTCGTATCAGGTGTTGGAGTTCCACAAATTACAGCTATTCTCGAAGCTGCTAAAGCTGCTCGTGAATTTAATATACCAATTATTGCAGATGGAGGTATAAAATATTCAGGAGATATTACAAAAGCAATAGCTGCTGGTGGAGATGTAGTGATGATAGGGTCACTTTTTGCCGGAACAGACGAATCACCAGGAGAAGAAATCTTCGTTGAAGGAAGAAGATTTAAAACTTACAGAGGAATGGGTTCCATAGGTGCTATGAATGCAGGCAGTAAGGACAGATATTTCCAAAACAATACTAAAAAACTAGTGCCTGAAGGTGTAGAAGGTCGTGTGCCATTTAAAGGCAAGGTTGGAGAGGTAATATATCAACTTATGGGCGGACTGCGCTCAGGAATGGGATATGTAGGTGCTAAGGATATAAATGCACTAAAGACTAATACAAAGTTTATGAAAATCACTCCTGCAACATTACAAGAAAATCATCCACACAATATTACTATCACAAGAGAATCTCCAAATTATATAAGCAAATAGAAAATTCAATACAAATAAAAAATAGCCATTCTAAATTTAGAATGGTTATTTTAATAGGTAACTTTATTTGTTTTCCAAGTATCTTTTTTATAAAAATATAAAATAATTATTAAAAAAGTTAAATCATATAAGGGATAGGAAAAAGTTATAAATTTAAATGGTAAATTTAATCCATAGGTTACGAAAGCCGCAAATGGAAGTTGAATTAACCACTGAGGTACAAGGGTTGCTATTAAAAGAGGTTTAGTATAACCAGATCCCATAAAAGCAACACTCTTGCCCAAAGAGTATGCCTCAAGAGGAAGACTTATACTTACATAAGGGGCGATAGAAACTCCTATATTTAAAATATTTTGATCATGACTGAAAAGCATAAATGCTTGCTTTGAAAAAATTATAAATAAAAAAGTAAAAACAGACATAATATAAGCATTTAACCTTGCAGAAATATCAGCGGCTCTTTTAGCATAATCAATATTTTTTTCTCCGATTAAATGTCCTACAACAACACTGCCTCCCATCATAAATCCTTCAAGGGGCATAAAGGCAAACATCATAAGTTTTGATATAATTCCTATAACTGTTATTTCGGCATCTCCGTAGTGGGCTATAAATTTCATTAATACAGCCAAAAATAAGCTTCTTGTGAAGTTTTCTACTGCACTGGGAAATCCTATAGTTAAAAGTTTTTTATCAATATCTCTATTCATTTTTAAAAGTCCTTTTAAAGATACTTTTATATTATTTTTATTGCTATAAAGAAAATATCCTCCAATAATAACAGTTAAAATTGTAGATAATACTGTGGCAAGAGCAGCTCCGAATACACCTAAATTAAAACCTTTAATTCCAATGAAGGGGACTTTTTCAAACATAAGAATAGGATCCAATATAATATTAAAAATAGTTGCTATAGTCATTATTTGCATTGGAGTTTTTGAATCTCCATGGCATCTGAAAATAGTATTTATAGAATAAGATGCAAACATAAAAGGAATGAAAAAAATCCTTAAATAACCATAATCCATTGCGCACTTAATTGTATCAGGGTTTTTAGAATACAATCCGAGAATTGGTTTTAAAAAAATAAAAAGCAGAAATCCTGATAAAATTCCCATAATCATTTTGAAACTTATGGTTTGTTCGGAAACAATTCTTGTTCTATCATAATCTTTTTTACCGTGATATTGTGAAATTAAAGAAACGCTGCTTGCACCAATAAGTTCGTTAAAAAAGGTGAATAGCCAAAATACCGTAGTAAATATTGTAACTCCCGCAAGGGCTGTTTTTGAAATTTTTCCTATCCAAATCATATCAACAAGATCATAGAGAGTTTCAAGTAAAAATGAAATCATTGAAGGATAAGCGAGATTCCATATATTTTTTGTCAATTTTTTATCAATTTTTTTATAATCCATGAATTTATAATACTTTAATAAAAATTTAATTTCAACAAATAAGTTAAATCAATACAAATGTTTGAGTTTTTAATTTTATTTCTCTATAATTAATGAAGAGGGTGATATTATGAAAACAAAAATTTTACTTGTAGAAGATGAAGAATCAATAAGGAAATTTGTAAAAATAAATCTTGAAAGAGAAGGCTATAATGTTTATGAAGCTGAATCCGGAGAAATTGGAATTGAAATAGCAAGAAGAGAAAATCCTCAAATTGTTGTTCTTGATGTAATGTTACCTGGAATTGACGGCTTTGAGGTTTGCAATACTTTAAGAAAAGAATTTCCGGATTTAGGAATTATTATGCTTACTGCAAAGGCAGAGGATTATGATAAAATTATGGGCTTACAATATGGAACTGATGATTATATGACAAAGCCATTTAATCCTACAGAACTTACTTTAAGAATAAAATCCTTGGAACGTCGTGTAAACCCTGATGAAACTGCAAATTCAAAAATCATTTATGATCATCCTTTTAAAATGGATGTATATTCAAGAAAATTTTATAAAGAAGATAAAGAAATAGAGTTAACCCCAACAGAATTTCAAATTGTTAAAAATTTTATGGAGTATCCAGGACGTGCAATGAAAAGAAATGAAATTTTAAATATGGTTTGGGGAGATGATTTTGTTGGAGACTCTAAAATAGTAGATGTAAATATAAGAAGATTAAGGTCAAAAATAGAAGAAAATCCAGCAAAACCAAAATATATAGAAACCGTTTGGGGACTTGGATACAGATGGAAAAATGAGGAATGAAAAAAAGTTTAGGAAAAAGAATAACTCAATCATTTTTACTTATACTAATTACAATTATAATTATAACTGATGCCTTGCTTATATTTGGCATAAGAGAGTTTTATTATAAATCTATTGAAAATACTTTAATTAATAGAATCAAAATAAGCATGGATTTTTTCTATAAAAATTATTCTGATAAAAGCCTTTTAGAAATAGTTACTGAAGAAGGCGAATTAACTATTTATGAAAATGATTCTGAAGTTCAGATAATTGATGAAAATGGAAGACTTTTATATGACACAATAGGGGTAATATCTAACGAAAAAATTTCAACTCCCGATATACGAAATGCGAAAAATGAAAGCATAGGAACTTGGATTGGAAAGTCCAATTCAACAAATGAAATGGTAATAGCAGTTACAAGTGCAATTTATAAAGGAGATAAAATAAACGGGTATATTCGTCATTTAGCATCTTTGGAAATTGCCAATAAGGCTATAGTAAGATGCCTTTTTATCATAATAGCCGTAAGTGCTCTTATTGTTATTATAGCCGGTCTTTTCAGTTTGATTTTTAGCAAATCAATAACTAATTCGATTAATGAAGTAACTGCAGTAGCAAATAAACTGACGGACGGTCAGTATAAATCAAGGGCAAATATTCATACTAATGATGAATTGGAAGAACTTTCAAACTCCATAAATAAATTAGGAGAAGAAATTGTAAACAAGGATAAAATTAAAAATGATTTTATTTCTTCAATTTCTCATGAGCTTAGAACTCCATTAACATCCATAAAAGGATGGGCTGTAGTTTTAAAAGATTCAGACCCATTAAATAAGGAACTAATTTATGATGGACTTAATATTATCGAGAAAGAATCTGATAGGCTTTCAAAGATGGTTGAAGAGCTTTTAGATTTTTCAAGATATATTTCAGGAAGAATAAAGCTTGAAAAAGAACCTTTTAATATAAGTCAAACTTGTATAGAAGTTCAAAAACAAATGGGAATAAGAGCAGAACTTAATAAAATTGAATTTATAAGTGATTTATATAGCGAACCTGTTCTTACAATAGGTGATGAAAATAGAATCAGACAAATAATAATAAATTTAATTGACAATGCCATAAAATTTACCTCAGAAAATGGCTGGGTAAAGTTGGAAACAAAACTTGAAGAAGATAATTTTTTAATTTCAGTTTCAGATAATGGTTTAGGAATGTCAAAAGAAGAGTTGCTACATGTAAAAGAAAAGTTTTATAAAGGAAAACATTCTAAATCCCATAGCGGATTAGGTCTCTCCATATCAGATGAAATTGCAAAACTACATGGTGGAAAACTGGAGATCTTTTCCGAATTAAATCTTGGTACGGTAGTAAAGGTAACGATTCCAATAATTAAAGAAGGACAGACAATATGAAAAAATTTATTTTAATTATACTTTCATTTTTTATTCTTACATCTTGTTCTTTCATGGAAGAAACTTCGAATAAAATAGTTCCACCCACTTTAACCGAATCTCCAATTAAGGGAAAGTGGACAATTTCTAAAATTATTTTTGGAAATGATAAATTGGAAGATAGCTTCGGAATTAAAAATTATATAGGAAAAGAAAGTGCCTTTACTGTATCTGGTGCTGTAATAGGGGATTATTATATAAAAGACCCAACTTATAAAACAAGTTTAGTTAAATCTAACAAATTTTTAAATAGTAAATATAATCTCGATGCAGAAAAACTTGGTATCAAAGAAGATATGGTAAATATAATTGATGTCTATGAAAAAAATGAGCTTTTTTGTGAAATCTTGTATGAAAATTCTGAAAATGTTTATCTTATTTTTAATGGTATGGGAAATACATTTTTAAAACTTTCTTTAGTCAAAGATGATATTTCAGAAGAAGATTTTCAAAAAATAGTTGCATTACTTGGAGGGTCTGAGACAGCTAAAGAAAGTAAAGAATCTCAAAATGGATTTTTACTTGGATTAAAAGTTGATGAAAATCAATATAAAACCCTTTATTTTAATATTCAAGGAAATAAATTACAGTCGGTAGATAGTCTTAATTATTTAATTTTTCCGAAAAATAATGAATTTTTAAAACTTAAAATAGAAAATGAAGATGGAAATGATATATTAAAATTTATTTCAAATGAAACCAATGAAGCAATTTATAAAGATAATAATAAATCAAGTTCAAAAGAATTATCTTTTATTACCGGAGATTATTTTTCATATGAAAGTCTTGATAAAGATAAAAATAAAAAATTTTCAACTTTTAAATTTGAAAATGTTGGAAATCTTACTAAAATAGATTTAGATGATATTGCAAAAAACGGGCTTAAGATTTTTAAAGATCATTTAAAAACAATTGAAAGAGAAGATATTAAAGCTACAATTGATATTGCAAATATTGCATTAAAAAGAGATAATGGATATTGGAAATTGTTCGGAAGAATAAATTTTGACGAATCCGAAAAGTATGTTGATTTTGATGTAAATACTATTTTACCGAAAAATATTATAAAACATGAAGTTTTATCTATTCCAATGATAAGTATTAAAAACAGTTTACCAAATGTTAAAGATGCCTTCACATCTCCTAACAATAAAATTTTAATTACCTTGGAAAATAATTTCATAAAAGCTTATAATATTGAAAAGGGCAAGATAAATATCAAGCCTATATATTCCCTGGAAATTAAAAATGGAAGAGTTGTAATGACTGAGTGGAGTATTGGAAACTACACAAATATTTGGGAAAAATATATTAAATCTTTGGGAGGAAACCATGAGCAAATTAGTCACTGAGCTAATTGATATATTAAAAAATAATTCAGAATATATGACCATAGCACTTTTAATAATAGTTGCAGCTATTATAATAACTCTTGTAATAAATTTTATTGCAAGAAAACTAAAATTTGTAAAATATCTTCCAGGTCTTGTTTTTACATTTATTGGACTTTTTTCTATTTTTTCAGTTATGGGAAGGCTTTTTGAATCAAATAGCTTAAATAATATTTTAATTTTTATTATATTTATTTCTGCCGGAATAGTGTCTTTATTATTGGCTCTTATTTTAGGTATATTAAGTAATTAGCACGTGAATTTACGTGCTAATTTTATTTTTTCATCTCTTTTTAAATTTTTAATGGCGATTTCTCTTTTTAAAGCTTGAGACCTATCAAGACATTTTTCAAAATAAATTAATTTTACAGGAGTTCTTGATCTTGTGTATTTTGCACCTTTTTTTAGATTATGCATTTTCATTCTTTTTTCTAAATCATTTGTAATGCCTGTATAGATTGAATCATCACTGCATCTTACCATGTAGACAAAATAATTATTCATCAAAATCTTCCCTTAAAACTTTTTTTATTAAATCTATATCAAATCCTTTATTAAACATAGAATTTACTAGCTTGTAGTAGTAATTTTTGTCAGTACTTTTCAAAGTCTTTTTCTTTACAGCTATGGATTTTCTTAAATTTTCTATTTCAACATCTTCAGATAATTCCATAAGGGCAATATCTATAAATTTTTCTGGGATTTGTTTTTCCCTTAATTTAAAAATAATTTTATTTTTTCCATATTTATAAATATTTTGTCTATCCAAGCTGTAAGCTCTTGCGTAATCCAAGTCGTCCAAATATTTTATGGAGTATAAATAATCTATAACTTGGTCTATTATATTTTCTTCAAAATCTTTAGTTTTCAAGTAGAAGCGAACCTGATATTCTGATTTCATGTTTTTTAAATATCTAAGAGCAAGATTTTTTGCAGTATCATACTGATCAAAATATTTAAATTCTTCTGTCATATCTCTGTCTAATTCTTTTCCCACATAGAGATTAAATTTAATTAAAGTTCCCTGTCTTACTTCTATATTTTTATTTTCAAAATAAACTGTATATAATTTTTCTTTTTTATCATAATCAATTTTTTTAATAATCATTTTTTACCTCATAGATAGTTTAGCATAAGTTCCATAAAGTAGTAAAACTCTATACCAATTTTAAGTTTTGTGATAATATATGAATAGTAATTTTAAGGGGTGTTAAATGTTTGAGATAGTTTCACAAGTACTAAAATATGTATTCATACTTATAATTTATCTTTTTATTTTTAGTATTATAAGGCTTATGTACTTGGACATTAAGTCTATGGGCTCAAAGGGAGCTAATATAGATTCCGCTTATTTAAAAGTTGTAAACAGATTGGATTCTTTAGATTTCAAAATGCAAGAATATTATGTCCTAAATAAAAAATTGACAATGGGAAGATCATCTAAAAATACAATTTGCATTAAAGATAAATTTGTAAGTAAATTTCATCTTCAAATTTTCGAGGATAAGGGTTCTTATTTTATAGAAGATTTAAATTCTGCAAATGGAACTTTTTTAAATGGCGAAAAAATTGAAGATATAATCGAACTTCAAAATGGAGATAAAATCGGAATAGGTTTAATCCAATTTATTTATGTAGATACTAGGGGGCAGTAGATCTGAATGTTAAATTATATTACTAAATTTAGAAGGCCTCGAGATCTTTTACTTATTTTTGAACTTTTAGCCTTTTTATTATTGTTTTTTAAGAACAATAAACATGTAGACACTTATATTTGTATACTTTTTCTTGGCCTCGTCTTAATTATATACATTTCAAATTTTATTCTTGGAAAAATATCTTCTGGAGATAATTATATATTTTTAATTGTTTCCATGCTTCTTTCTCTTGGACTTGTTACTATTTATAGGATAAATCCGTCTTTGGGTCTTTTACAACTTGTATGGATTTTAGTTGGACTCACAGCTTTTTATGTTACCTATTTTTGTCTTAGAGCTTTTAAGAATTTAGATGACTACACAAAGCTATATGCTATAGGAATTTTTATATTACTTATTTCAACTTTAGTTTATAGCCTTATTTTTAAAAGAGGTAGAGAAAAGGGAGCATATAACTGGATAAGATTTGGAAGTTTTTCAATTCAACCATCGGAATTTGCAAAAATTTTGATGATGTTTTTACTTGCAAGTTACTATACTAAATTCAGATATTCCAACAATCTTAAAAAATTTAAAAACCCTCCTTTACTTCTTATGTTTGTCACTTATTTGTTTATAGGAGTTTTATTTATTGAAAGAGATTTAGGTATGAGTGTTGTGTTTTTAACTATTTATACTGTAACTCTTTTTATTTATGAAGATAATAAAAATATGTTTTTTATAAATTTGTTTTTAATTTTACTTGGAGCCACTATAGGATATTTGAAATTTTCCCATGTAAGATTAAGGGTTTCTGTTTGGTTAGATCCTTGGACCGATCCTTATAATGATGCAAGACAAATTGTTCAATCTCTATTTGCTATAGCAGAAGGAGGGTTTTTCGGATCAGGAATAGGAAGAGGATATCCTGAGCTTGTTCCTGTGCCCGTAAGTGATGCAATTTTTCCTGTAATTTGTGAAGAAATGGGAATTTTTATAGGTATAGGGATAATAATGCTAAATATGCTTTTGACTTATAGGGGAATGAAAATCGCCCTTAATCAAGAGTATTTGTTTTATAGAATCTTAGCAATTTGCGTTGCTTGCCTTTTTGGAATTCAAAGTTTTTTAAATATAGGCGGTTTTATTAAATTTATTCCAATGACTGGTATAACTTTACCATTTGTTTCCTATGGTGGTTCATCTATGGTTACAAGTTTTATTTCTCTTGGAATTTTACAAGTGGCAAGTGAAGATTTAACTTATAAATATGAGTGAGGAAAATGTTAAAAGATAAAAATAAAATTATAATTGTTTTAGTAGGCCTTATTTGCATGTTTTTATCTCTAATTGTTTATTTGAGTTATTTTACTGTATTTAAAGCTCAAAAAATTATTGATAACCCTGCAAATAGGAGAGAAACTATTGATGAAAATAAAATATTACGTGGATCAATTTTGGATTCAAAGGGAAATATCCTTGCTTATTCAGATGGAAAAGAGGGTAAGTATCAAAGACACTATAACTATCCAATAACTTATTCACACATAATTGGCTACTCTGATAAAATCATGGGAAAGACAGGGATTGAAAAGAGTTATGATAAATATCTATTAGGAAGAGAAAGCTCAAAAGCTTTAAAAAGTTTAAAATCTTTTTTCAACCCTGATATTCAATTAAATATAGGGAATAATGTTGTGCTGACTACAAATTCAGACATTCAGCAAAAAGCAAGAGATTTACTAAATGAAACTGGAGCTGCTGGTGCTCTTGTTGCTATAAGACCTAATACTGGAGAAATATTAGCTATGGTATCTTTGCCTGATTTTAATTCTCAATCAATTGCTCAGGATAATAAGGCTCTTATAGAACAAAATAGGGGAGCTCAATATAATAGGGCTCTTTGGACAAAATATCCACCTGGTTCAACTTTTAAGGTGATAACTGCTGCATCAATTATAGAAAATAAATTAGATCAAAATTACAAAGATGAAGGTACGCAAGAAATTGATGGTAGAGTTTATACAAATGCCGGTGGAAAAGATAATGCTTACGGAAATGTAAATTTAAAAACTGCTTTAGTAAATTCTATAAATACTTATTTTGTTAAAAAATCTGTTGATTTGGGGTCTGAACATCTTGGAAAAAGTGCAGATAAATTTATGTTTAATCAAAATTTTAAATTTGATTTACCATTTCATGAATCTATTTTTGATTATAATAATATATCTAAAACGGACCTTGCTTCTTCAGGAATAGGGCAGGGAAATGTTCAAGCTACTCCGCTTGAAATGTGTATGGTTGCGGCCGGAATAGCAAATAACGGAAATATTATGAAGCCCTATTTAGTTTCTCAAGTTAATACATCTGATGGTGAAAATTTATTAAATGCAGAACCTAAAGTTTTATCTTCAGCAATTTCTGAAGATACAGCAAACGAATTAAAAGAATATATGTTAAGTGTTGTAAGCAATGGGACAGGTTCTGCCGCTTATAGAAGAGGATATAAAATTGCAGGTAAAACTGGTACTGCACAAAAATCTACAGAAGGAACTGAAAATTATGCCTGGTTTATAGGATTTGCTCCTGCAAAAAATCCTAAAATAGCAGTAGCTGTTGTTTTAGAAGATGTAGAAGACCATGGTGGAAAAATAGCAGCCCCAATTGCAGGAACTATTATGAAGTATGCATTGGATTTGGGAGTGTAATTAAAAATTTATGTATAATGAAAATTTTGTTACTGCAATAATAGCAGCTGCCGGTATGGGTAGAAGAATGAAAAAAAGCTTAAATAAGCAATTTTTATCTATAAATGATTTGCCTATATTAGCTCATACTTTAAAAAAATTTGATAATTGTGCATATGTTGATTTTATTTTAATCTTAATTAAAGAAAGTGACATCCCTTATTTGAGTTTTATTTTAAATAAAAATAAATTAAAAAAAGATTTTAAAATTGTATATGGGGGAAAAGAAAGAAGTGACTCCATTTTAAATGGCTTAAAAAATATACCTAAAGAAACAAGCATTGTTTTGACTCATGATGGAGTTAGGCCCTTTGTAAGTGAAGAAAAAATTAGAGAAGCAATAGAAAATGTATTTTTTACAGGAGCCTCAGTTTTGGGAGTACCTGTAAAAGATACTGTTAAAGTTTCAAAAAATGGGAGCTATGTAGACTATACTCCTAAAAGAGATGAGCTTTTTGCTATACAAACTCCTCAAGTTTTTAAAACAGATTTATTGTTGAAAGCATATAAGATTGCAGAAGAAGAAGGATATACTGCAACTGATGATTGTGCTCTTGTTGAAAAAATAGGAGTCAAGGTTAAAATAATACCTAGTGATTATAAAAATATAAAGATTACAACTCAAGAAGATTTAATTATTGCAGAAGCAATTGCTAAATCAGAAAGTCAAGAAAGGAAGTAAACATGAAAATCGGAATTGGAATTGATGTACACAAATTAGTTGAAGGTAGAAATCTTATACTTGGAGGTATAAAAATACCATATGAAAAAGGACTGGAAGGACATTCTGACGCAGATGTTTTAATACATGCTATAATGGATGCAATTTTAGGTGCATTGGGACATTATGATATAGGTCATGAATTTCCTGATACGGATCCTAAATACAAGGATATAGATTCTTTTATACTCTTAAATAGAGTAAAAGATATAATGGAAAGTAAGGGTTATTTTATTGAAAATATAGATTCTGTTATAGTAGCTGAGAATCCTAAACTTGCACCCTATATAGATGATATGAGAAGTAAAATAAGTAGTGCCCTTGAGATGAATGTTAACAATGTATCTGTAAAGGCAACTACAACTGAAAAACTTGGTTATATAGGAAGAGGAGAGGGCATAGCAAGCCATGCAGTAGTATTATTAAATGAAAAGGTAGTTGATGCGTTTTGAAATTTTTTATTGACACAGCAAATATAGATGAGATTAAGGAAATAAATTCTTGGGGAATTTTAAGTGGAGTTACAACAAATCCAACTTTAATCGCTAAAGAAGGTAAAGTTTTTGAAGATGTAATTTCAGAAATTGCAAAAATCGTTTCAGGACCTGTATCTGCAGAAGTAATATCAACAGATAGTCAGGGAATGATTAATGAAGCAATGAAATTAAAAGATATAGGAGATAATGTAATTATTAAAATTCCAATGACTGAAGAAGGTTTGAAGGCTGTTAGCTTTTTATCTAAAAAGGGAATAAAAACTAATGTTACTCTTGTTTTCAGCGTTTCTCAAGCAATTCTTGCGGCAAGAGCAGGAGCAACTTATATAAGTCCTTTTTTAGGAAGATTGGATGATATTGGTGTAAATAGTAAAGACCTTATAGGAAATATATCAAAGATTTTTGAAATTTATGATATAAAAACAGAAATTATAGCTGCAAGTATAAGAACACCTAACAATATACTTGATTCACTGCTTGCAGGATGTGATATTGCCACAGTTCCCTATAAGGTTTTTAAACAAATGGTTAAACATCCATTAACTGATAATGGGTTGGATAAATTTTTAAATGATTTTAGTAATGTTAAAACAAAAGGAGATTTTTAATGAACAGAAATTTAGCATTAAATTTAGCAAGAGCTACTGAAGCTGCAGCTCTATCTGCTGCTCAATGGTTAGGTAAGGGTAAGAAAAATGATGCAGATGGTGCAGCAGTAGAAGCTATGAGAAAGCTTTTTGATACAGTTGATGTAAATGGTATAGTAGTAATAGGGGAAGGAGAAATGGATGAAGCTCCTATGCTCTATATAGGAGAAGAAGTTGGGACTAAGGTTCCTGGCTCTGATGAAATTGATATTGCAGTAGATCCTCTTGATGGAACTACATCAATTGCAAATGGAATGAATAACTCAATTGCAGTTCTTGCTGCAGCTCCAAGAGGATGCTTACTTCATGCTCCTGATATTTATATGGATAAAATAGCATGTGGTCCAGGAGCCAAAGGATGTATAGATCTTGAAGATACAACTGAAAACAACATAAAAAGAGTTGCAAAAGCTCTTAATAAAAACATAGAAGAAATTACAGTTTCTGTTTTAAAAAGAGAAAGACATGACAAACTTGTAGAAGAAATCAGAAAAACAGGCGCAAGAATAAAAATGGTAAGTGATGGAGATATTTTAACTGCTATAGAAACTTGTTTTGAAGATTCTGGAGTAGATATGATTATGGGTATTGGAGGAGCTCCTGAGGGAGTTATTGCAGCTGCTGCTCTTAAATGTTTAGGAGGAGATTTTCAAGGTAAACTTGTTCCTTCTGATGAAGAACAAATGGAAAGATGTAAGTCTTTTCACAATGACCTTGAAAAGATTTACCATATAGATGATCTTGTAAAGGGTAATGATGTTATTTTTTCAGCTACAGGTGTTTCTTTTGGAGAAATTTTACAAGGTGTTAAATTTTTAAAAGATAATAAAGCTACAACTGAAACTCTTGTTACAAGACTTCCCAGCGGTACAGTAAGATTTATTAAGAGTATTCACAATTTAAACACAAAACCAGAATACGCAAAATAATATGAATAAAGAAAATTCTACTTCAAAATTATTATCAAATAAAACAATTGAAGATTTAAGAAAAATTGCTCTTTCTATGGGTCTTATAGATAATAAGTTTTATGAGAAAGAGGACTATATAAAATTTATTGAAGATGGACAAATACCGAAAATTTCATATTCTAAAGACAAATTGGAAAATTTAAATAGTTCAGATCTTAGAGACATAGCAAAAAATTTGGAAATTACATCTCCGTATAAATATAAGAAAAATGAATTAATAATAAAAATACTTGAAATTTCAGACAATTCTTGGAGTGAAAATCTAAGGGAAAATGATGATTTAGAAAAATTATCAATGGATGATTTAAAAACTCTTGCAATAGAATGTGGACTTGAAAATCCAAACACATTAAGTAAAGAAGATTTGATAAAATATTTGCATAAAAACAAACATAAAATTTCTAATAAAGTTGAAGAAATAGATAAACTTGATACAAAAGATCTATCTGACAATGCAACAGAAGAAATAGAAAAACTTGAAAAAATAAATTATGTCACAGGTATTTTAGATCAACTTCCTGATGGATACGGATTTTTAAGAACTGAAAATTATTTGCCCAGCGAAAATGATATATATGTATCTCCATCTCAAATTAGAAAATTTAGACTTAGGACAGGAGATAAAATTCAAGGAATTTTACGTCCATCAAAAGATGGAGAAAATTTTAATGCTCTAATCTACATTAATAAAGTAAATGACTTAAAAGCTAAAGATATAATAAATAGACCTTCCTTTGATAATTTAACTCCAATATATCCTAAAGAAAAAATAAGTTTGGAAACAAAACCTGAAGAACTGGCAACAAGGCTTATAGATTTAATAGCACCTATAGGAAAAGGGCAGAGGGGTCTAATTGTATCTCAACCTAAATCTGGAAAAACAACTCTCTTGAAAAAAATTGCAAGTGCAATATCAACTAACTGCAAGGATGTTGATTTAATTGTTCTTTTAATTGATGAGAGACCAGAAGAAGTAACTGATATGAAAAGATCAGTAAAAGGAGAGGTTGTATTTTCTACCTTTGATGAACTTAGTAGGAACCACACAAAAGTAGCTGAGATGGTCATAGAACGGGCTAAGAGGCTTGTAGAACTAAAAAGAGATGTAGTTATATTAGTCGATTCATTAACGCGCCTTACAAGGGCGTATAACCTCATTACACCACCAAGTGGAAAAACTCTTTCTGGAGGAATTGATCCTTTGTCTTTTCATAATCCAAAAAGATTTTTCGGTGCGGCAAGAAATATAGAAGAGGGCGGTAGCCTTACAATACTTGCAACAGCTCTTGTGGATACAGGCTCAAGGATGGATGATATAATTTATGAAGAGTTTAAGGGGACAGGAAATATGGAAATTCATTTAGATAGAATGTTATCTGAAAAAAGAATATTTCCTGCCGTTGATATCTTTAAATCGGGTACGAGAAAAGAAGAATTGTTGCTTAATAAAAAAGAATATGATTTTTCCATAGATATAAGACGGGCAACTAGCGATGAACAAAAATTAAAAATAACTGAGTATCTTTTAGATAATTTAGGAAAATTTAAAACTAATAAAGAATTTTTGGAGAACATAAAAATAGAATTTTAAATAACCGCAAAATCAGCGGTTATTTTTTTATTGAAAATAAATGAACCGCTAATTAAGCGGTTATATTGACAAATATTGACAAATTTATTATTTTTTAAATTACAAATCTTAAAAATAATTGAATTGTAAATATAAAAAGTAGAGTACTTATAATTATATAATATTCTGCTAATTGCACCTGAGTGTTATATCTTTTAGCATAAGTAAAAGTGTTAACTGCAACAGGAGCTCCAAAAAGAACTAAAGAAACTATTGATTCTTCCAAGGGAAATTTAAAAAATTTAAGAAGTACAAGAACAATAGTAGGGAATAGAACTAACTTAAAAAAAGAGATTATCAAAGCAGATTTTAAATATTTTTTAATATCTATAAAGCCTAAATTATATCCCATACACATAAGGGCAAGGGAAGAGGATATACTGCCTACATTTCTAAATAAGTCTGCAAATATGCCTAAGTTTATCTTAAATATCATAAGAAAAACTCCTAAAATTCCTCCAAGCATCATATTATTTTTAAAAATATTGCTTATTATTTTTTTTAAACTTATTTTTGTGTTATCTAATTTTGAATAAAATAGAACCGATGCAAAATTATAAAATATTTGAGAAAGGCCTATCGCTATTCCTGTTAAGACCAAACCTTTTTCTCCAACTAAGGAAGAAATAATAGGTATGCCCATTATTATAAAATTACCTCTAAAAATAGCATTAGCACTTACAATCCACATTCCTATATTTTCTTTTACTAAAATATTTGCAAGAAAAATACTATAAAATAAATTAATTGCAAATAAAAAAATTGTAAATAATATAAAAGATATACTTACTATATTCATGTCCTTTTGATAAAAGCTCATCAAAATAGTAAGAGGGAACAAAAGTGAAAAACAAAGATCGTTTATACCGGCATTTGTTTCAGGACTATAAATTTTAAATCTTTTTATAGAATATCCGGTAAAAATTGTGAGCATTAATATTAAACACTTATTTAAAACTTCATTCATCTTTAATTTTCCTATAGCCTAAATAGAATATAAAGATGGATATAAAAATGTATAAAATAACATAGAAAGGACTTGCTACAATTCCTCCTATTAAAATAATTAAAGAACCTATTATAGCAAAAATAGGTGCAATTATGCCTTTAAAAGAACTTTTTATTTCGCCGTCTTTATAAAGTTTCATAACTTTTAAATATAAAACAATATAGGTTACATAAGAAAATACAATGGCAATTTCGGAAACATCACTTCCACCTAAGAGTTGAAATTTTGAAGTTATATAGTAAGCTATAAGCCAAAAAGTAGAAATTAAAAAGTATATTAAAGCACTTTTTTTAGAAACTTGAAGCTTTTCGTCAATCTTTGACACACTTTCATCAAAAGCAATTCCTTTTTCCGCTAAAGCTTGAGGCATTCTTATTCCACCTAAAATTACACCATTTATTACACCAAATATAGCTATTGTTACTAAAAGTATTAAAAATTTTGCTCCTATTGGTCCAAGCATAATATTAAAAGCCGTATAGACTGAATCATCTTGTAGACTCATAATGTAAGTTGGTCCTAAAATATTTATAATTCCTAAAAAATATAATAGATAAGATAATAAAATAAGTATGGGAGATAATATTAATACTAAGGGCATTGTCCTTTTTGGATTTTTAAGCTCTGGAACTATAGCTGTAACTATAGGCCATCCGTCAAAAGAAAAGGCGATAGGAGCTAAACTTGCAATCCATTTATAGCCTATATTCTTAGGACTTATAAGAGTATATTGGCTTGGTACTTGGGGATAATCACCCTTATAAAATAAACCGTAAATAGCAATAGCAAAAATAGGAATCAATTTTATAATAGTTGAAATAAATTGTATATTACCGCCTAATTTTCTATTGTAAGTATTAAGGAGAGTTATTAGTATTAATAAAATAAATCCTAAAAATATTTTAACCTCATAACTTAAATTAACCTCAAAAGTAATGCACGCAAACATGACAGTTGCATAAGCAAGAACTGCAGTAACTGAAGGTAAGTATATGAAAGTTTGAAAAAATCCGAAGCCTGATCCAAATTTTTTACTTATATATTTCTCAAAATAGCTTACAAAACCTCCACTTGAATTTGTACGTATTGCAAGTTCACTTAAAGTTAATGAACCAAAAATAATTCCCAAAGCTCCAATGCATAGTACTAAAATTCCAGTTTTTATATTTCCGCCAGTTGCCAATAAAATATTGTCCGCTTTAAAAAATATGCCAGATCCTACAACAATACCTACAACCATGGCAACGGCTGTAGAAAATCCATATACTTTTCTATTTTTTTCCATAATGAATAATAAATCCTCCAAAATAATTTAAAATAATTATATCACAAAGCCTTAGAAGAATAGAGGGATTTAAAAAAATAAAATACTTCACAAAATAATAATTTTGTGAAGTACGATATAGGATTTATTGTTTTTAATAACAGCTAACAATACAGCCAACAATTAACTAACAATTGATCTGTAGCTGTTTTTTTGATTTTATTTTATTATAACTGGCATTTTTAATTCTTGTCCAGGATGAATATTATTTCCTAAATTATTTATTTCTTCAACCTTATCTATATAATTTCTTTTGTCACAATCATCTCCAATATAAATTGATGCAATCTTCCATAAAGTATCATTTTCTTTTACTGTATATATTTCATATTTTATTGTTTGATCTTGAATTGGTGTCTTATATAATTTAAGTCCACTTGTAAAGAAAAATGCTAAAAATAAGAAAAATATTACTCTAAATTTCTTAATATAAATTCTTTTTTTCAATTTTATTTTTTTATTCGTTTTCATTTTAACACCTCAAAATTTTATAAATAAGAATGTTTGTTTAGAATATATGTTTTGAATACATGTTCTGAACAATTGTTCTGAATTAATGATAAACGAAAATATGTTCTTTGTCAAGAAAAAATAAACACATGTTTGAAATATATGTTTTTTTTTGTTATAATAAAGTAAATTATTAAGGAGGACATTTATGTACGAAGATTTAAACCAACGACAAGTAAACATACTCTTGTTTATTAAAAAAATTTTAGAAAGCAAAGGCTATCCCCCAACTGTTAGAGAAATTTGCCAAGGGTGTTCTATTAAAAGTACGTCTACTGTTCATTCAAGTCTTGAAAAATTGGAACTTTTAGGCTACATAAGAAGAGATCCTACAAAACCAAGAGCTATAGAAATATTAGATTCATCATCAGACCTATTTTTACAAAAGAAAAAAACCGTTGATATTCCCATTGTAGGAACTGTTACTGCAGGAGCCCCTATTTTAGCTTTTGAAAATATAGAAGATACCTATCCCCTGCCTATTGATTTTGCTAAGGACAGAGATTTATTTATTTTAAAAGTTCGTGGAGAAAGTATGATAAATGCAGGAATTCTTGATGGAGATTATGTAATTATAGAAAAGAGGAGTTATGCCAATAACGGAGATATGGTTTTAGCTTTACTTGGAGATGAGGCTACTATAAAAACTTTTTACAAAGAGGAAGATAGATATAGGCTTCAGCCGGAAAATGATACAATGAGTCCTATTTACACAAGAGAATTACAAATACTTGGCTTAATAGTTGGTTTATATAGAAGATTTTAAAATGTCCATTAAAAAAAGACCCCATGTGAGGTCTTTTTTTATATTTCTTCTTTAATTTTTCGTATAGATTTTCCTGTTTTTATTGAAATTTTCTTTAAATCTTCATATTCAAAACTTTTTTTACTTATATCTTTATAGGATAAATGTTTTACTGTAATTTCTCCATCTTTAACTGCAATTTTTGAAAAATCTCTTTTCATTTCAATTCTTTGAGCTTCTAAAATTCTTACACCTATAGAACTTGTGTATTTTAAAATTATATAAGCAGCTTTTTCAACTAATTCTGGATCAACTAAACAAGAAAGTTTATATGCTGGTCTATTTTTTTTCATATATATTGGTGAATACCAAACATCCAAAGCACCTATTTCAAATAATTTCTCACTTGCAAAACCAAGTTCCTCTCCTGTAGAATCATCAATATTTGTTTCAATTATTTTTTTACACGAAATATTCTTTTCATTTTCTGAAATTTCTATTAATGAGGCTCTTAATACATTAGGAATTTCAAAATCTTTGCTTCCTGAACCATATCCTGTTTTAAAAGTCTTCAAATTGCCCTTAAATGGCTCAGAAAAAGTTTTTAATATTGCAGCACCTGTTGGAGTTACAAGCTCTCCTATGACGCTGCTCTTAGCTGTAGTGAGGTTTGTGTTGGAAAGTATCTCAAGAGTAGCAGGAACCGGCACAGGAAATTTACCGTGGGCTATATTTACAAATCCATTTCCTGTATAAACTGTTCCAGCATAAATTTTTTCTATTTTTAAATATTCTATACACAAAGCTGCTCCACAAGCATCAATTATGGAATCAATTGCCCCAACTTCATGGAAGTGGACTTCATTTATGCCTTTACCATGAATTTTAGCTTCTGCTTTTGCAATGTGTAAAAATATTTCTTTTGCTTTTTCTTTTACAAAACTGCTAAGGCTTGAATTATCTATAATTTCTGTAATTTGAGAAAGATTTCTATGAAAACCATGATGATCGTGATCATGGTGGTTATGTTCGTGATTGTGGTCTTGGTCGTGATTATGATCATGAATATGTTCATTATGATGCTCATTTTCGTGGTCGTGGTCATGTTCGTGATGATGGTCAGATTTTTCTTCAGGTAAAATTACATTAAAATAGTTTGCATCAATGCCATTTTTTATTCTTCTTTCGCATATTAGGTCATATTCTCCTAAGTTTAATTTATTTAATTCTTTTTTTAAATAATCAAAAGGAACTCCTATGTCTATCATAGCTCCTATAAACATATTTCCGCTAATTCCTGAAAAACATTCAAGATATAAATCCATATTATCCTCCTATGGCCAAATTTTGTGAGCCCATTGTATAACCGCTTAAATCCATTGTTACATATAAAAATCCTATCTCTTTAAACTTTTTAATAATTTTTTCTCTATTTTCTAAAAGCAAATTTATTTGCTCTAAATTTATCTCAATTCTTGCAATATTTCCGTGATATCGAACTCTATGATTGATAAATCCAAGTTGCCTTAAAAATTCCTCTGACAATTCAACTTTTTTCATTATTTCAAGACTTATTTTCGTTCCATATGGAACTCTTGAAGCCAAACAAGCAGCTGATGGTTTTTTCCAAGTTTCTATGTTCATTTCTTTAGAAAGCTCCCTAATGTCATTTTTAGTAAGTTCAGCTTCTTTTAAAGGACTTTTTACATCTAATTCTTTTAAGGCACGAAGTCCCGGTCTATAATCATCTAAATCATCATAATTTGTTCCGTCGCATATAATATTAAAGTCTTTTTTTTGAGCCTCTTCTATTATTTTTGTAAATATGGCATGTTTACAAAAATAACATCTATCTTTTGAATTTTCTACAAATTCCTTAATAGAATATTCATCAGCTTTTAAATAAATAATATTAGCCTTATATTTTTCAGCAAAATGTTTTGCATAATCTTCTTCACGTTTAGGTTGCATGGAAGAAATTAAATTTACAGCTAATACATTTTGACTTCCCAGGGTTTCTATTCCTTTAGCAAGTAAAAAACTTGAATCAACACCACCTGAAAAAGCAACTACAATTTTTTTATATTTTTTTAAAATCTCTTCTAAATGCTTTTCTTTTTCTTTAAGTGTCAACGTTCATCACCTATTAATCTATTTATTTGAGCTGCGTTATAGCCTGCTCCGAATCCGTTATCTATATTGACTACATTAATACCTTCAGCACAAGAATTAAGCATTGTGAGAAGGGCTGAGAGGCCTTTAAAATTAGATCCATATCCAACAGATGTTGGTAAAGCTATAACAGGAACTTCAACCAGACCCGCAACAACTCCAGGAAGAGCCCCTTCCATTCCGGCAACTGCTACTATTACATTTGCGCTTCTTAATGTATCAAGATTTTTTAAAAGTCTATGAAGACCTGAGATTCCAACATCATATAATCTATTAACTTTTGATCCAAAATATTCTGCTGTAAAAGCTGCTTCTTCAGCAAAAGGTATGTCAGCAGTTCCTCCCGTAACTATTAAAACATTGCCAATCTTTTTTATTGGATTTTTTTCTATTTTCAATATTTTTGCATCTTCATAAAATTGAATTTCAGGTAGAATCTCTTTTATAAGTTCGTATTGGTGTTTATTTGCCCTTGTCCCTAAGACATTTGAATCTCTATTAGCAAAATTTTCAAAAATACCTAATAGATGCTTATCTTCTTTTCCCTGGCAAAAAATAACTTCACCAAAACCATTTCGAACTTCTCTATGAAAATCAAGCTTGGCGTAATTAAGCTCTTGATAAGGTAAGTTTTGCAAATATTTAAGACCTTCTTCAAGAGATATTTCACCATCTTGTACTTTTTTTAAAAATTCTTCAGCTTTTATATCAATCAACTCCTTATAATAAATTATAACATTTGGTATAATTTATAACAAGAAAGGGGGATTTATGAATTATTTAATCAAGGATGATATTATTTCTTTTCCAAATTTACTTATAAAAAATTTAAAGGTTGATAATTTTAAACGTGAATTAAGTTTAAAATTAAATGCACATCTTGAAATAATAGGAGTTAGTGACAAAGGACTAATCATTAGAATGTTGGATATGGATGAAGACGAGCTTAAATTAAAAGCTGAAGAAATCTACAATAGAGTGGAAGAAATTTTAAATAAATATAAGGGTAAGACTTTTTATAAAACTTATAATTTTTTGCTTATTCCTACAGGAAATGAAATTTTAGACGGTACCATTTCTGACAATAATACTCCTGAAATTTCAAAGCTTATAATAGAAAGATTTCCGGACTCTACAATAAAAAAACTCCAGCCCCTAGTTGATGATGAAATGGTTATTTCTAATACTTTAAATTCTGTTTTAAATGAAAATTATGATTTTATTATTTTTATAGGTGGTACAGGAGGCGGACATAGGTATAATAATTTGTTCAGTAAGGATTTCGTCCAATCTGCTATTGGAAATAAATTTAAAGATAATTTTAGAGAAATTTATGGAGATAACGGACATTTGTTTTCAAAAATAAGTTTAAATAAAACACAAAATTCTACAATTTTAAATTTACCAGGTCCCCAAGATGAATGTCTTCCTCTTGCAAAAATTTTTATTGATAATATTGATAATTCAGAAAAATTTATTTTAGATTTAATGGAAAAAAAATTAATTGAGATTTATAAAGAAAAGTATAAAAAAATTGTAAAATTAAAAAATCATGAAGATTTTTTACAAGAAAGGATTTTACATTATCGAAGTTTAGGTATGGGTGCAAGGCAAATTGCAAAGCTCCTAAATTCAGAAGGATTTAATATTAAATACTATCATGTTCACTATAGAATTAAAAAATTAGAAAAAAAATAAGTGTCATTTATTTGACACTTATTTTTCATATCCATAATTTTTATAAAAGTTATTTTTAAATTCCATAAATCTATCATCAATAATAGACTTTCTTATTCCCTTCATTAAATTTAAAAGAAAATGTAGATTGTGAATAGTTACAAGTCTATATGCAAGAATCTCATTTACATTAAATAAATGTCTTATATAAGCTCTTGAATAATTTTTACAAGTATAACAATCACAATCATGATCAAGGGGTGTAAAATCTTCTTTATATTTAGCGTTTTTAATTACAATTTTTCCCTTTGATGTCATTGCAGTTCCATTTCTTGCAATTCTTGTTGGAAGAACACAATCAGCCATATCTATTCCATATTGTACTGCTTCAAATAAATAGTCTGGGCTTCCTACTCCCATTAAATATCTTGGCTTATTTTCTGGCAAATAATCAGTTGTAAAATTTAAAACATCTATCATTAAGTCTTCAGGTTCACCAACGCTTAACCCTCCAACTGCATATCCTGGAAAATCTAAATCTACTAAACTTTTCGCTGATATTTCTCTTAAATCCTTATACATTCCACCTTGTACAATTCCAAATAAAGCTTGTTTATCAGTATTTTTATGAAATTCTTTACATCTTTTAGCCCAACGACTAGTTCTCATCATTGAATGCTCAATATATGATCTGTTTGCAGGATAAGGTGCACATTCATCAAAAGCCATTATAATATCTGAACCAAGAGTATTTTGCATATCTATAGAAATTTCAGGAGATATAAACTGTTTTGAGCCATCTATGTGAGACCTGAATTCAACGCCTTCCTCTGTTATTTTACGTCTTTTACTTAAAGAAAATACTTGAAATCCTCCGCTGTCAGTTAGAATAGGCTTATCCCAATTCATGAATTTGTGGAGACCGCCAGCTTTGTTAATAATATCTTTCCCAGGTCTTAAAAATAAATGATAGGTATTGGATAAAATTATTTGGGCACCTAATTCTTTTACTTCTTCAGGAGTCATTGTTTTTACTGTGGCTCTTGTGCCTACGGGCATAAATATGGGAGTTTCTATAGTTCCATGATCTGTAGTTATCCTTCCGACTCTTGCTTTACATTCAGATGAATGAGCTAATAATTCATATTTAAACATCTTTCCCCCTTAAAAACATAGCGTCTCCAAAGCTAAAAAACCTAAATTTATTTTTTATTGCATATTCATAAGCATTAAAAATTATATCTTTTGATGAAAAAGCACTTACAAGCATTAACAAAGTTGATTCAGGCAAATGAAAATTAGTTATTAAAGAATCAACACACTTGAATTCGTAACCAGGATAAATAAATATATCAGTCCAACCCCTTGTTTCCTTTAGCATTCCATTTTTATCAGCAACACTCTCAAGAGTTCTCATTGAAGTTGTTCCAACCGCAATAATTTTATTTCCATTTTTTTTAGCATCATTTATTATACTTGCAGATTCCTCTGATACCATATAATATTCAGAGTGCATATGGTGTTTTTCAACATCTTCAACTTTTACAGGTCTAAAAGTTCCAAGGCCAACATGAAGTGTTATTGGTGCAATTTTAACGCCCTTATTTTTTATCTGTTCCAAAAGTTCCTTAGTAAAATGTAATCCTGCTGTAGGAGCTGCTGCCGAACCTTCTATCTTTGAATAAACAGTATTGTATCTTGTTTGATCATCAAGTTTTTCTTTAATATACGGTGGAAGAGGCATTTCTCCAAGTTGATCTAATATTTCTTCAAATATTCCTTCATAGATAAATTTAATAAATCTATTTCCATCTTCACTTATATCTATAACTTCTGCTTTAAGTTTATCACTAAAAATTATTTCCGTTCCAATTTTAACCTTTTTACCAGGCTTGACAAGACATTCCCATATGTCCCCTTTTCTTGTTAAAAGAAGAATTTCTATGTTTTCTTCTTTATCCTTTCTATGACCATGAATCCTTGCCGGAATTACTTTTGTATTATTAATTACTAAAACATCTCCTTTATTTAAATAATTAATAATATTTTTAAAAATATCTTCTTTTAAATTTTTGTCATATCTATTTGCAATCAAAAGTCTCGAAGACGATCTGTCTTCGAGAGGATGTTGCGCAATTAATTCTTTTGGCAAATCATAATAAAAATCACTTGTTTTTAAACTCATTTTATAATCTCTACACCTTTAAAATAATATTTCATAATTTCTTCTGCCTTATAGCCTTGTTTTGCCATTTGAACAGCTCCATATTGACTTAAACCTACTCCATGTCCGTAGCCTTGACCCTTAAATACAAAAGAATCCCCGGCATCTTCAATGGTAAATAAAGTAGATTTAAATTTAACATTTCCAAGTAGGTTTCTAAATTTTGTGCCTTTCATTTCATCTGAATTATTTATTAATAAAGATTTAACTCTACCTGAAGAATCAAAATCTTTTATACTTAATGAATAAACTTCTTTTCCAAGTTTTTTATTCAAATCATTTTTATTTATCGTAACTGTCCATGGATGTGATGAAAATTGAGAATCATCAAAACTTATTAAATATGGAATTTGCTTTCCACCCCAAACTTCTGAAACTTCAGCAGTTCGTCCACCTGAAGATGCTCCAAAAATTGTATTGGCAACCTTTCCATCATACATGGCGTACATTCCCTTAGTTTCATCAACAGCTTTATTGCTTCTTTCCTTTTCCGCTCCAAAGCCGAAATAAACTTGGCATGATGTGGTATCATCAAGATTATAGCCTTTAGACTTATTTTTATTTATATTTGCAATCGCAAAGCTTCTTGATGTAATTGCTTGAGCTTTTAAAGCCTCTAAAGGATATTCTGCAGATAATTCTTTTGGCACTACTCCCTTTAAATAATCTTCAATTTCTACATTATTTATGATATCTAAATTCTTATTATTTATACGAAAAGATATTTTTCCCCTATAAGATCTTTTTCCAATTTTAATTGGCTTATCTGAGCTTATTAAAATTTCTCCTTTTTGAGGAAAATCCTTAACTATAATTGTATTTCCTTTAAAAACATTTATAGAAGTTCCATCATAAACAACAATTAAAGCTTTAGTGTTTAATGGGGTCTTTGTATTTTCATCATAATCAAGAGAAAATAATCCATCAGTTTTTAATTCCACTTTAGAATTTTGCTTATAGCTTTTACCTATTTTAACATTTAAAAAAGTATTTTCTTCAGCATATGTAAACTGAAATAAAAATAAAATAGATAAAATAAAAATTAATTTTTTCATAAAAACTTCTCCTGTTCATTATCATTATTATAAGGAATGTTAAAGTGTTTGTAGGCAAGTTCTGTCGGAACTCTTCCTCTTGGAGTCCTGTTAATAAAGCCGATTTGAAGAAGATATGGTTCATAAGCATCTTCAATAGTGATTTTTTCTTCCCCAACCGATGCAGCTATCGCATCAATGCCTACAGGTCTTCCTCCATAATTTTCTATCATAACTTGAATTATTTTTCTGTCTAATGCATCAAGACCGTATCTATCTATTTCCAATAGATTTAAACCTCTTTCCGCAACTTTCTCAGTTATAACTCCATCTTCTTTAACTTCAGCATAATCTCTTACTCTTTTTAAAAGTCTGTTTGCAATTCTTGGTGTTCCTCTGCTTCTAATTGCAATTTTTTTTGCACCTTCTGGTTCAATCCCTATATTTAAAATGTCGGCAGATCTCATAATAATTTTTGTTAAACTTTCAATATCATATAGGTCTAAATTTAATATTACGCCAAATCTGTCACGAAGGGGATTTGAAAGTTGTCCAGCCCTTGTTGTTGCTCCTATTAAAGTAAATTTTGAAAGATCAAGCCTTATAGATCTTGCACTGGGTCCTTTACCTATTATTATATCAAGGACATAATCTTCCATAGCCGGATATAATATTTCCTCAACAGATTTATTAATTCTATGGATTTCATCTATAAATAAAACATCATCTTCATTAAGGTTTGTAAGAATACTTGCTAAATCTCCCTGGCGTTCAATTGCAGGGCCACTTGTAACCTTAATGTTGACACCCATTTCATTTGCTATTATATTTGCTAAAGTTGTTTTACCAAGTCCAGGAGGCCCGTTTAAAAGACAATGATCCAAAGACTCTTTCCTATTTTTTGCAGCTTCAATAAAAATTTTTAATTTTTCTTTAGCTTTTTCTTGACCAATATATTCATTAAGCCATTTCGGTCTAATACCTATTTCTGTTTGGTCTTCTGTTGGAGAAAAGCTAGGTTCCACAAGTCTATCTTCCATAATTACCTTCCTATAATCTTAAGAGCTTCTTTAATTTGAATCTCTATAGGCAAATTAGCATCTATACGCCTTAAGGCATTTCTAACCTCATTATTATTATAACCAAGACTAACAAGAGCTTCAACAACTTCATTATCTGAGCTTGTGATATCAAAATCATTCTCATTACTTATAAAAGATTCTAAAGGATTTTCAAAATTAATTTTAGATATTTTATCTTTTAATTCGAGAATTATTCTTTGAGCTGTTTTTTTACCTACTCCAGGTGCACTTTGTAACTTATTTATATCAGAAGTTAAGATTGCATTTCTTAAATCATTTTGAGTAAGCTCACTCATTATTCCCATAGCAACTTTAGGTCCTATGCCAGATACTGTTATTAAAAGTTTAAAAATCTTCCTCTCATCTTTTGATAAAAATCCATAAAGAGAAATATCATCCTCTCTTACAATCATACTTGTATAAATTTTTATGTCCTCATGAATAGCTAAATTTTTAGATTCTCTGCCATTAAGAAATATACAGTATCCGATTCCCTGATTGACAACTAATATTGAATTTTCGTTTATTTCTTCAATTTTTCCTATTATTAATTCTATCATATTTACCTCATAATAAAATTTTCTTTAAATTTAAGAGAACTTCCATGAGTAATACAAACTGCTAAAGCATCTGCTGCATCGTCCGGCTTAGGTATTTCCTTTAAATTTAAAATTATTTTTACCATTTCCTGAACCTGCTTTTTTTCAGCTCTTCCATATCCTACTATAGCCTGTTTAATTTGAAGAGGAGTGTATTCGTAAACTTCTTTTCTAAATAATTTTGCACATAAAACCTCTACACCTCTTGCTTGAGCAACCTTTATTGCAGTCTTTACATTTTTATTAAAAAACAACTCTTCAAAAGCTATATCATCAGGCTTATATTTTTCAAGCAAGCCATTTAAATCTTTATAAATCTCTGTTAATCTTGATGGAAATGGAACTCCTGCAATTGTTTCTATAACTCCGTAATCAAGAACTTTATATGTATTTCCAACAAAATCAACTATACCATAACCTACGAGAGCAAGTCCCGGATCTATTCCTAATATTCTCATAATCACCTTAAAAAAATAACTAAGTTTTAAAACTTAGTTATTTGTATCTTTTTAAAACTCTATCATTAACTCCGTCCCAAAATCCTATCTTATAAACCTTAAGTGCATCTTTAAATAAAAATTTTACTATTTTTCTATTTAAGCCCATAAGTTCTTCATGATTAAGTGGTTTTTCAGAATCAATAAATTTACTTTCGTTTGAATTAATATTTATCATTATCTGTCTATCTAAATAAGAATTAAGAACATAAATTTTCTTTTTTAATAGGTTGGCATCAAATTTATAAATTAAATTTTTAATTTGTTTTTTTAAGTCAGAATCCCTATTTAATTCTTTATCAACATATTTTTTTAAGTTCAAAATTTCTTCATTTGAAAATTCATAATTGAAAAGTTTTTTTAAATTATAAATTTTTTGGATATCAAGGTATTTAAAAGCCAAACATTCAAGTTTATTTGTAAACTCTTTATTGCAAAAGCCACCCCTGTATCCTTCAAGATAAATCGAAAGTTCAAATCTATTTATATCGTCATGGATAAGACTTGAAATATTATTTACCATAAGTTCACTATCAACCTTATATCTAAAAAAATGAATTAAATCTTTTTTCAAATTTTTTATTGATATGTAAGAAGGTGCAATAAGACTTATTGAATTCTCTATATTATACATGTTTAGCAAAATATTTATTGAATCAACATCATTATCTAACAAAAATTTATCTATTAAAAAATTTTTTATGTTATTGAAGCAGTATGACCTGTTTTTTTGCCTTATTCTTGCAGCATTATTTGCCAAAATGAAATCCCCCATTGTTTATCGTATTTATTATTATACAACAAACAAGGGGGTAATTGTTTAGGAAAAGTAAATTTAATATTAAGATCTTCCTTAAAATTTATAGTAATACAATTCCATTTTCTTTTGCAAAATTTTTTGTATCTCCGTCCCATATTCCTGCTTGAACTTCACCAATATGCTCTTTTTCTAAGAAAAACATACAAAGCCTTGATTGACCTATGCCTCCGCCTATTGTATAAGGTAGTCTTCCATTTAGAATATCTTGGTGGTAAGGCATTTCAATTCTTTCCATTTTATTATCTTTTTTTAGTTGGTCAAGTAAAGACTCTTTTGAAACTCTTATTCCCATACTGGAAAGTTCAAGAGCGCTTCCTAAAACTTCGTTCCAAAATAAAATATCCCCATTTAAAGACCAATCATCATAATCAGGACTTCTATCGTCATGCTTATTTCCAGATTTCAAAAAATTTCCTATTTCTTCAATAAAAACAGCTTTTTTTTCTTTAGTTATAGCATTTTCTCTTTCTTTAGGGCTAAGATTAGGATACATATCTTCCAATTCTTGTGAAGTAATAAAAAATATGTCTTCAGGTAACTTTTTCTTCAAAATGTATGGATAAACATGGTTAATATAATTTTCAGTTATCTTAAAAACTTCAAATATTTCTTTTACAACCAATCTTAAATAATTTTTATTTCTATCTTCAACTTTAATAATTTTTTCCCAATCCCATTGGTCAACATAAATTGAATGAATTTTATCTAAAGTTTCATCAGGTCTTATGGCATTCATGTCTGTATAAAGACCTTCATATACATGAAATCCATATTCTTTTAAGGCATTTCTTTTCCATTTTGCTAAAGATTGAACAATTTCCACATTTATTTTGCCTTGATTTACTTTAAAATTTACAGGTTTTTCAACGCCACTTAAATTATCATTAAGTCCAGTTTCCGGCCTTACCATTAAAGGTGCGGAAACTCTTGCAAGATTTAAAGTATTTGCAAGTTCTTGTTGAAAATAATCTTTTAATGTTTTAATTGCTAATTGAGTTTCTTTTAAATCTAATTTTGTTGCATTTGAATTGCTTCTCATATGTCCTCCGTATTTAAAATAAAAAACTTTCACCAAAAAGGTGAAAGATTCTATACAAGTTGAACTTCAATTTCTCCGCAATAGGAGAATACACTTTCTAATATGAAGTCTACAATAAAGTTACTTAAAGAAAGTCCAAAATTTAAATCTTTTGAATAAGAAGATTCCTTAGATTTATATAGACTAATAGCATTTTCAATATAAGAAACTATTTGTTCTCTTAAAGTGACTTCATCTTCAATTTTAATATTATAAATATTGATTTCAGATTTATTAAATTTAAATATTTTTGCAAATTCATTTAAATCATTCTCATATTTTATGTGTTGACGCATATTTTTTGTAAATGTAATTCTATTTGCATGAGGCAAACAAGTAAAATCACAAATATAATGAGAAATAATTCCTAATTTTTTGCTAAAATACTTTCTAAAAACAGGTTTCATTTCATAAAGATCAACATACCTTGAGATGTATATTAAAGAAATAATTTCATTTACAATAAATTCTATGCTCTCATCATAATAGTGTCTATGAAGTTTATAATAAGGAAGGTAATCTGGTGCTATGCTTCCCCATTTTAATTTATCTAAATCTAAATTAAGATTATATCTCTTTTGAACATTTTCATAAATTTTTTCAGCAATGATTTTATGTGTTTCAGCTAAAATTATAAACACCCTCTTTCAAAACTGTTTTTATTATATTTAAAGTAAAAAAATTTGTCAAATATTAATATTTAAGAGAATCTTTAATTACAGACCATATATAAGGAGCTTCAAAGCCTTTTCTCCATGAAGCAAGACCTGCTAAATTATATTTATTAATTAAAGATGCTTTGTGAGTAAGTGAATACTCATCTTCAATCCAAATTTTTTTTGTTAAATCACCGTCTGTATATTCAACATAATTTTGTTTTGCTACATCATCAAATGTACTTTTTAAATTCTTACTTGAAATTATATTTTGAACTTCTTTCATTCCTATACTTTGGGATGACACTTTATTGTTTTTATCAATAGACCACACCCTTGTGTAGAAAGGAACACAAAGTATAAATTTATCACCTGGAATTTGCCTTAATAAGTTGTTTATATTTCCCTCTACCCATTTATATTCAGCAACACTTCCTGCCTTGTCAGAGCTACTCCAGTGTTGATCATAAGCCATTAGCATGACATAATCACAATTATTGGCAATTACTTTTCTATCATAAACTTCTTTATTAACATCTTTTGAAATTTGTGGTGTAACATCTACACTTAAAGTTATTTTATTAACCCTGCAAATAGCATAAAGCTCTTTTAAAAATTGATTAAGTAAATCTCTTTCCTTTGTAGTTAGGTGTTCAAAATCTATATTTAAACCCTTAAGTCCATATTTATTTAAAAGCTCCATTGTTCCTGATATAATTTTTTCTCTTGTGGTAGTTGAGCTTAAGGCTTTGTTTGTGATTTCAGCATCAAAAGAATTATCTAAATAACCCCAAACATCAATTCCTAGATTTTTATAGTTATTTACATAATCTATGTTTCCCCTATCTATTAAATCTCCATTTTCATTTTTTAATGAAAACCATGTAGGGCATATAGTATTTACCCCAGGGATATAAGTAATATTATTTATGCTTATTTGAGATTGAGGTCCGTATGTGTAATCCCAAGTTAAATTAAGAGGCCTTTTGGCCTCTTTTTTTACATCAACTTCACTTGAAAATTTATCTCCATTAAAATCAACTTCAAGCAAACTTTTATTTATATATCCGGCATATCCATCTTTAATTCTTACTTTATACCAGTCTTTATCTTCTCCAAAAACAATTATTTCTTCATCACCCTTTAAATTTTTAACTATAGGTGATTGCATAGAAGCATCTTCTCTCATATTAGTTCCGGATCCTTTAAGTTTTCCTAAAGGATGCTTTACATTTTTATAATCCATAATTAAAAGTTTAAGTTCTTCAATATATCTTAAGTCCAAAGGGTAATCATAAATAAAAGCTTCTATTGGAACATATACTTTTGAATTTTTTATAATTGCAGGATCTCTTAATAATATTTCTTTATTATTAAAGATTGCTTTGTCAGAATCTATTTGTATTCTTTTTGTTCCTTTAGAATTTGTAAATGTTATTACTTTTTCGTTTTCATCATAAAAAACATCTTTATCAATTTTATCTTTAATAAAATCAAGAGATAGATAAAATTGTCCATCTATTCTATCAAAGTCTGATTTATCAACATCATCTGCTTCACAAATAAATGAAAAATCATTATATTTTGTGCTTGTTTGCCTTGATCCTTTTTTACTAAATAAATAAAAAAAGCCCCCAGCAAGAATTATTATTATAAATAATAAACTTATTAATATTTTTTTCATTTTTTACCTCATTTTGTTATTTACTAAATTATACAACATAAAAGTAAATACAAAAAGAAAAAATAGGACTTAAGAGCCCTATTTCATTAAAAATTAACTTTTTCTTTAACTTTAGCTGCTTTGCCTTGTCTATCTCTAAGATAGAATAGTTTAGCACGTCTTACTTTACCTTTTCTTGAAACAACAAGTTTAGAAATTCTTGGTGAGTTAAGTACAAAAGTCCTTTCTACACCACTACCGTAAGAAATTCTTCTAACTGTAAAAGTTCTTCTAACGCCTTGTCCTTGAATTTTTATAACAGTTCCTTCAAAAACTTGGATTCTTTCTCTTGAACCTTCTATAATTCTGTAGTGAACTTGAAGTGTATCACCCACATTAAAATTCGGTAAATCTGATCTTAATTGCTCTTGTTCTATTGCTCTAATGATATCCACTTAAGTTACCTCCCTTCTCCATTTAATATATTTTTTTCTTCTTCTGATAGAGTCCTGTTTAACATATCTGGTCTTTTTTTTAAAGTATTCAAAACAGATTCTCTAAGTCTATAATTTTCAATTTTTTTATGATCTCCGCTTAAAAGTACATCAGGAACTTTATATCCCATAAATTCTTTTGGTCTTGTGTATTGAGGATATTCCAAAAGACCTTTATAATGCGATTCATCTTCATAAGACTCGCTCGAAGATAAAACACCATCAATAAGTCTTGATACTGAATCTACTAAAATCATAGCAGGTAATTCCCCACCTGTTAATACGAAATCGCCAATAGAAATTTCTTCATCGATATAATTTTCTATAATTCTATTGTCTATTCCTTCATAATGACCACAAAGAATAACTAAATGTTCTTTTTTTGAAAGTTCTTTAACTTTTTCTTGATTTAAAACATTTCCTTGTGGCGACATATAGACAACATAAGAATTATCTTTTCTGACACTTTCAATACTCTTATAAATAGGTTCAGCCATCATAACCATGCCCGGACCTCCTCCGTAAGAGTAATCATCAACTTGACCATGTTTGTTAATTGCAAATTCTCTAATATTAACAGCTTCCAGTGAAATTAAATTATTTTCTATTGCCCTGCCTAATATGCTGTATTCCTTCATAGTGTTTACAAATTCAGGAAATAAGGTGAGTATTGAAAATTTCATTCAAACATCCCCTTTATAGGTTTAATAATAATTCCACTTTTTAAATCAATCTCTTTAACAAATTCTTTTACTGAGGGTACTAAATGAGTGTTTCCTTTTTCATCCTCAATTTCATATAAGTCATTTGCAGGATTTTCAATTATGTTTATAATTTTTCCTAATTTATTTTTTTCAGTATCAAAAACATTTAAGCCGATTAAATCAGAAATAAAATAGGTATCTTTTTTTAACTTAACCCTATCTTCTTCTTTAATATAAACAAATTGATTCTTAAATTTTAAAACATCATTTATATTATCAAATTCTTTAAATTTAATAAAAACAAATTTATCTTTGTAAAAGACACTTTCTATGGAATACATTTCATCTTTTATTATTAGATAATCAGTTTTGGAAAATCTTTTTATATCAGATGTAATTGGCATTATTTTCAATACACCTTTGATTCCATGAGTATTTAAAATTTTTCCTACAATAATCAAATTATTCTTCAATTTGTAGATTAACCTTTATATTTTCTCTAAGAGATATAGCATTTAATATAGCTCTAATAGCCTTTGCAATTCTACCTTGTTTACCAATAATCTTTCCCATGTCTTCTTCTGCAACTGTAAGATAAATATTAATTTCATTGTCTTTATTTTCAGCTTTTACCTTAACCTGGTCAGGATTACTTACTAAGGATTTTGCAATATATTCAACTAATTCAACCATAGGTCCTCCATTCGGATTAAGCTTCCTCTTGGTTAACTTCTACTTTTTCTTCTACTTTTTTTTCTATTGAATAAACAGAATTTTCCTTAAAAAGTCTTTCCACAGTATCAGTGGGTTTAGCACCATTTCCAATCCATTTGTTAACTGACTCTTTGTTTACTACTACAGTTTTTGGTTCTGTAAGTGGATTATAGTAGCCTATCTCCTCAATGAATCTTCCGTCTCTTGGCGCTCTTGAATCTGCTACTACTATTCTGTAAAATGGATTTTTCTTTGAACCCATTCTTCTTAGTCTAATTTTAACTGCCAATTAATTCACCTCCCGTGAAATAAAATCAAATTTATACAACATTAAAATTTAAAAGGCATTTTGAATTTTCCCTTTTTCATTTTGTTGCCCATGCTTGAAAATTGCTTCATCATTTTTTTAAGTTCTTTAAACTGCTTCAAAAGTTTGTTTACTTCTGTTACTTGAACTCCTGATCCTAAAGCAATTCTTTTTTTTCTGGATACATCTATGATATCCGGTTTCTGTCTTTCTTCCTTTGTCATTGAAGTTATAATAGCTTCAACTCTTGAAAAATCTTTTTGATCCACATTTATTCCCTTTAGCATTTTATTGTTCATGCCAGGTACCATAGCAAGTAAATCTTCAATTGGACCTAAATTTTTCATTTGATTCATTTGGTCTAAAAAATCATCAAAAGTAAAACTTTGATTTCTTATTTTTTGTTCAAGTTCTTGAGCTTTTTTTTGGTCAACTGCACTTTGAGCTTTTTCGATTAAAGATAAAACGTCTCCCATTCCTAAAATTCTAGATGCCATTCTATCAGGATAAAAAATTTCTAACTGATCCATTTTTTCTCCCATAGAAATAAACTTTATAGGAATATCAGTTACTGCTCTAAGAGATAAAGCTGCACCGCCTCTTGCATCCCCATCAAGCTTTGTTAAAATAACCCCCGTTAAGTCTATTTGATTTGCAAATGAACTTGTTACATTTACAGCATCTTGTCCTGTCATAGCATCAAGAACTAAGAGTATCTCATTAGGTTCTGTAGCTTTTGCTATATCTTGAAGTTCCTGCATAAGAGATTCATCTATATGAAGTCTTCCTGCCGTATCTATAATTAAAACATCATTATTATTTCTTTTTGCATGTTCTAAAGCTGCTTTTGAAATATCAACGGGACTTATTTTATCTCCCATAGTAAAAACGGGAACTTCTATTTTTTGACCCACAACTTGCAATTGTTTAATTGCAGCAGGCCTATAGACGTCACAGGCAACCAAAAGAGGTCTTTTACCTTGCTTTTTCATCTGGTAGGCAAGTTTCCCTGATGTTGTCGTTTTACCAGCACCTTGGAGACCTGCCATAAGTATTACACTTGGATGCTTAGAAAAATCTAATTTTGATTCTCCTTTTCCCATTAAAGATGTAAGCTCTTCATTTACAATTTTAATTACTTGTTGACCGGGAGTTAAACTTTCAAGAACTTGCGCACCTAAAGATCTTGTCTTTACATTTTTGATGAAGTCTTTTACTACTTTAAAATTTACGTCTGCTTCTAACAAAGCAAGTTTAACTTCTCTCATTGCAAGGTCTATGTCTTTTTCACTAAGTTTTCCTTTGCCTCTTAATTTTGAGAGAGTTTCTTGTAATTTATCAGAGAGTGATTCAAATACCATCAGTTACCTCCCCATTAAAAAGTTCATCATAAATTTTATTTAAAGTTACTAAATCTATATCTTTAGAATTTTTTTTAAGTTCCTCAAATAAAATTTTTAACCTTTTATTTTTTTGTTCAGTAAATTTTCTTGACTTAATAAGTTGTAATTTATCTTCAAATTCTTCTAAATTTTGTTCTCCTCTTTTTAAATTTTCAGAAACTGCTTGTTTTGATATATTTAAGTCTTCTGCAATTTCATTCAAGGAATAATCAAAATTATAATATAGCTTCATTGATTTTCTTTGCTTTTCAGAAAGTAAATCTCCATAATAATCAAGAAGCATATTCATTTTAAAAACATCTTCCAACATTTAATCACCTTTTATCGAGTCAACTTTTTTACTTGACCTTAGTTATTATATGGTTATTTGCATAGTTTGTCAACTTTTTTTAAAAATTTTTATAAAAAAATCTATAGTTTTTATAAAATCATAAAAAACTATAGATTTTAAAATTTTTACTTTTTATAAAAGATATAATTCGTCATAAACTTCATCAATTTTTCCATTTTTAATGTAAACTCTTGGGAGTCTATTACTAAAATGGCATGAATATGAAGTTGCAATTTCTCCTGCTTTTTCAGCTATTTCTTCAATAGTAATCTCTTCATTATCCTGTTTTCCCAACAAAACAACTTGATCATCAACTTTACAAGAAGCATCTGTTACATCAATCATCATTTGATCCATACAAATTCTACCTATTTGTTTGCACCTTTTGCCATTTATTAAAACTTCAATCTTTCCAGAAAGATTTCTAATAAATCCATCCGCATATCCAACTGGTATTGTTGCAACTTTAGTTTTTCTTTTAGCTTCAAAGGTTAATCCATAACTTACTTTTTCTCCTGGATTAATTGTTTTTAGGTTTGCAATTTTTGATTTAATGCTTCCTAAATATTTTAAATCAAAACCATTAGGATGAGGTAAAAATTCGCAAGATCCATATAATATAATTCCAGGTCTTACTGCATCAAGATCAAACTCTCTATAATTTATTATACCGTGAGAATTATTTATATGTTTAAGAGGAATTTCCAATTTATGTTCTTTACATAAATTTACCATTTCAATAAATTTTTTATATTGTAACCTTGTATAGTTATCGTCAGAATCTGACGCTGCAAAATGTGAAAAAGCTCCAACTATATTTAAATTTTTAAGTTGTTGAATTTCTTCTATACATAACTCTAAATCTTCTTTTATAAAGCCTATTCTGTTCATGCCGGTTTCAAAAGCCAAATTTATATCTGCTGATTTTCCCAAATTTTTAGCAACTTCATTTAAATTTTTTGCATCAAGAATATTAAAAATAGTTAGCTCAATTTTATTCTCAATAGCTCTTTTATATAAATCTTTATGGTTGTAGCCTAAAATCATTATTCGAACTTCTTTATTATTTCTTCTTATTTCCAAGGCTTCACTCATTGTTGCTACTGCAAAATAATCTATTCCCTCTTCTATTAAAGTTTGAGAAATTTTTTGAATTCCAAATCCATAAGCATTTGCTTTTACAACTGCAATTATTTTTGAATTTTTATCAACATGATTTTTTATTATATTTAAATTATGTTTTAAATTATCTAAATTTACTTCTAAGTATACAGGTCTTGTTATCATTTTATTCAAATATCGCCTCTACAAATGAATCTACATCAAATTTTTGTAAATCATCTATCCCTTCTCCCACACCAATTAATTTTATTGGTATATCAAGTTCGGATTGAAGAGCTATTACAACTCCGCCCTTTGCAGTTCCGTCTAATTTAGTTAAAATTATTCCACTTATATCTGTTGCTTCCTTAAAGGTTTTTGCTTGATTCATTGCATTTTGTCCCGTTGTAGCATCTAAAACCAAAAGAGTTTCTCTTGTTGCTTCAGGATACTCTCTGTCTATTATTTTAGAAATTTTTTCAAGCTCTTTCATTAAATTAGACTTGTTGTGTAGTCTGCCGGCAGTATCACAAATTAATACATCTATATTTCTTGACTTGGCAGCTTTTATCGCATCGAATATTACAGCTGCAGGATCACTCCCTTCGCTTTGTGCAATAACATCTACATTTGCTCTGTTGCCCCACTCTTTCAATTGTTCAATAGCAGCTGCCCTAAAAGTATCTCCAGCAGCAATTAAAACACTTTTACCTTCATTTCTAAATTTTGCACAAAGTTTACCTATGCTTGTAGTTTTTCCTACTCCATTAACTCCAACTACTAAAATAACTGATTTTTCAGAAATATTTAAGTTAGAAGATTTTTCAGTAATCATTATTTTTTTTGTTTCAGCTTTTAATAAATCTTTTATTAAGCTTGGATCATTAATTTTTTCATTTATTATTGTGTCTCTCAAGTTGTCAATTATTTTCATAGTTGTATTCATTCCAATATCAGCTGATATTAAAATATCTTCCAAATCTTCTAAAAGATCATCATCAATTTTTACATAGGCTCCAAGAATTGTGTTTATTTTAACTCCCATTTCTTTACGAGTTTTTAATAAACCACTTTTTAATCTTTTAAAAAGTGACGGCTTTTCTTCTTCTATAATTTCATCTTTTTTAGAACCATAAGAATTTTCTTCTATTTCTTCATCTGAAGTAGTTTCTTTTTCCAACTGAGTGTCAAAATCTTGAATTACCGTTTTTTCTTTTTCTTCATCAGAAATTTTTTCCATATGATCATTTTCTAAATCTATATTTTCATCTGATATTTCTTCAAGGTTTTCTTCGATTAAGTCTTCAGAATTTTCTTTTTCATTATCTTTAGAAAACTTATCCTTTATCCATTTAAACATAAATTACCCCTTTAATGCTGTACTTATAATTTTACTAACTCCCAACTCTTCCATTGTTACACCATATAGGATATCACAAATTTGCATTGATATTTTTCTGTGCGTAATTAAAATAAATTGTATGTCATCTAATGTCATTAAATATTCGCAATATCTTTTAATGTTTGAATCATCTAAGGCTGCATCAATTTCATCTAAAATACAAAATGGTGCAGGTCTTACTTTTAAAAGAGCAAATAATAAGGCGACTGCCGTTAATGCTCTTTCTCCACCTGATAAAAGAGATAAACTTTGAAATCTCTTTCCTGGAGGTTGAGCTTTTATTTCTATTCCTGAATTTAAAGAATCCTCTTCATCTTCAATTATGAGCTCAGCATGTCCACCTTTAAACAATATTTTGAAAATATCATCAAAATTTTTTGTTATAAGTGTAAAAGAATTTTTAAAAATTTTACTCATAGATTCTTCCAACTGACTTATTATTTTTTTAAGCTCTTTTTTAGAATCTAATAAGTCATCTCTTTGTTTAATATTAAATTCAAGTCTTTTTGATACATCTTCATATTCTTCTATGGCAGAAAGATTTACGTTTCCAAGATCTTTTATTTTTATCTTTAAATCCTTAATGTCTTCTCTTGCCTTTTGAACAGAATCTATTTGAACTTCTCCAAAGTCTTTAATGTCTACTTCATAATTTTCCTTAACTCTTAGACATATATCTTCATATTCATTTTTTGCCCTTTCAATATCATTGTTAATTCCAATTAATTTTTTTTCATTTTCAAAAATATTTTCTTTAACAATATCATTTGAATTTTTAAGATCATTAAGTTGAATTTCTAAAGCTTTTAAATCCTCTTTTGCCTTTTGTAATTCCTTTACATCACAATTAGTTTTCTTGCTACTTGATGCAAGTTCTAAGTTTAAATCCTTTATTTTATTTTCGTTTTCACAAATACTTTCATTATAAGTAAATATATTTTCATTTAAACTATTTAACTTTAATTCTCCAGACTTTATTAAATCTTCAAAATTAATTATTTTTTCTTTATTAATTTTAATATTTAAATTTATCTCATTCACTTCAATTGAAAGATTTGCTTTTAAATCCTTTATTTTATTAATTTCACTATTGTGAGAATCCTGAGAGCTTCTATAATCTTTTAAATCCTCATTTATTTCATTTAGTTCTTTATTTTTAACTTCTCTTACTTTTTTTAAACTTTCGATTTTATCTTTATCATTTTTTATAGAGTCTATAAGTTCATTAAATTCTTGCTCATATCTCTCACAATTGTATTTTGTATTTTCATAAATATTTTTTAAATTTAAAATTGTATTTTCATATTTTTGGTTATTGTTTGAAATCTCTTGCAAATCCTCTTCAGCTTTTGAAATTTTAAGGCTCAATTTACTTGCTGAATCTGAAAGATCTTTAATATTAATTTCTCCTTCTTTAATCTCATTTATTAAATTTTCAATTTTTAAATTTATTCGTTTAAGCTCATTTGTTCTAAATAAAAGAGAAGAATTATTTTTTGAACTTCCGCCTGTAATAGATCCTCCAATATTTAAACTTTCTCCATTTAGGGTAACAACCCTATAAGATTTATTTACCTCATTTGAAAAATTTAAGGCAGATTTGTAATCTTTTGCTATTACTATTTTACCTAATAGAAATTTAAAGATTTCTTGTAAATCTTTTTTTGTTGTTATCAACTGATCTGCAAAGCCCAATATTCCACTGTTTTTAAAAGGACTTAAATCAAAATTATTACTATAAGATTTTATTCTGTCTATAGGCATAAAAGTTACCCTACCTAAAGATTCTTCATTTAAAAGATCTATCATATTTTTTACAGATTTTTCATCTTTTACTATGATATTTTGAATGTTTCCACCTAAGGCCACGCTTATGGCAATCTCATATTCCTTTTTTAAGCTTAAATTTTCTCCTACAGGTCCAATTAAAGAATTTGAAAATAAATTCCTCTTTTTTGTAAAATTCATAAATTGTTTTACTGATTTAGAATACCCGTCAAAATTTTCAATGATATTAATAAGAGTTTTTTTCTTTAAAATATCTGATTCATACTCATTTTTTAGCTCATTAGATTTTTTAGAAATTGCATCTAAGTTTAAATTTATATTGTTAAAATTACCTTCATTTTTATTTTTTTCTTCTTCTAACTTTTTAAATAAAGACTTGTTTGAAGATAACTTTTCCTTATAATCATCTAAAGAATTAAGAATTTCTTTTATATTAGTTTCAAGTTTATCAATATTTCCATTTAAGCCGTCAATCCTTAAGTTTTTTTCATCAATTAACATTCCTAAATTATCAATATCTCTTGTTATTGATGTTATTTCTGTAAGTAAATTTATTCTATTTTCTTCTAAAGATTTTTCAGATTCATTACTAATAGAATATTTTTTTTCTAAATCATTTATGTTTTTATCTATGTCTTGGATTCTATTGTTTAACTCTTTAAATTTTATAATTTCTTTATCAATAATTTCTTTTGAAAGATTTATAGATTGTTCATATTTGGAGTTTTCACTTTTTATTTCATCTATGTTGTTATTTGCACTTAAAATTGAATTGTTTAATGCCCTATTTCTTTCTTTAAGAAGTTTTATATTTCCTGTTAAAGATTCAACTTGTCTTGTATTTTCAAGATTTGTAGAATTTTTTTCTTCAATAATTTCATTTATTGTTTGAATTTGGTTTTTAAATTCATTTTCTTTAACTAGGCTTTTTCCCAAACTTTCTCTAAAAGATTTAGTTTGCTTTTCATAATTTTTAATGTCATTTTTTTTGCCCTCAAGATAATTTAAAAGTCTTTTTAAATCTCTTTTTGATATGTTAAGATCGAGTATCTTTAACTTTTCAAAATAATAATTATATAACTTTGCTTTTTCAGATTCGATTTTTAAATTTTCTTCTTGGCTAGCAATTTCTGAAATTATATCACTCAATCTTATGATATTATCTTCTGTTCTTTTTAACTTATTTTCAGCCTCAAGTTTTTTTGATTTATATTTACTTATTCCTGAAGCCTCTTCAAAAATTGCACGTCTATCTTGAGGTTTTGTGCTAAGTATAGATTCAATTTTCCCTTGACCAATTAAAGAATATCCATCTTTACCTATTCCGGTATCCATAAATAATTCCTTTATGTCTTTAAGACGTACTTTACTAGAGTTAATTAAATATTCACTTTCAAGGGATCTGTACATCTTCCTTGTTACTGAAACCTCATTAAAATCAATGTTAAGAGCCCTATCCTCATTATTAAATACTATTGTTACCTCAGCAAATCCCAAGGGTTTTCTCTTGTTAGTGCCAGAAAAAATAACATCTTCCATTTTTCTTCCACGTAAAGTCTTTACGCTTGTTTCTCCAAGAACCCACATTATTGCATCTGAGATATTACTCTTACCACTTCCATTAGGACCTACAACTCCGGTAATTTTTTTATTAAATTCTATTTTTGTTTTATCTGCAAAGGACTTGAACCCTTGTATATATAATGATTTTAAATACATCTTACCAATCCAATAAATTTATTTTTTCCAAACTGTCTCTATCAAAAAAAATTATATCATTTGATTTGTTATCTACAAATTTTAAGCTTTTAAGTTTTAGATCTTTATATAGTTTTTTAGAACCTGATTTGTTTTGTCCCGCTATAGTTGAAATATTTTTATTGTTTGAAAAAATTTCTAAATTTCTTATTTTTTTATTTTCTAGGGTTTTTAAAATTTTATCAATTATTATTTTATTTTCAACTAACTGTCTAAAAGCTGGATGAAAAGGACCTGCAACAATAGACCCATTATAATTAATTTCTTCAGTAGGCTGAAGACCTATTCTAATTACATTAATATTGTTTCTATTATAAATTTTTAAAAGTTTAGCTGACAAATCGACGGCCTCTTCCAATGTAAGCGGTTTATATTTTCCACTTTTATATAATTTTTCAAGATAAGTATCTTCTACCACAAGAGTTGGATAAATTCTAACAATATTAGGCCCAATTTCTACAAATTTTTTTGCAGTTTCAATAGCTCTTTCTTCCGTATCTCTTGGTAAGCCTATCATTTGTTGCAAGCCTAATTCGAATCCAAAATCTTTAATAAGTTTTGAAGAATCATATACACATTGGACATTATGTCCTCTTCCTGAAGATATTAAGACCTCTTCATTTAAACTTTGAACTCCAAGCTCAATAGTCTTTACACCGTATTTTTTTAAATTATTTAAAATTTTTTCGTTAATAGAATCTGGTCTTGTTGAAAGCCTTATAGATTTAACTGAGCCATTTTCTATATATTCATAAGCTACTTTTAAAAGGGTATTTTGCAAACTATAATCTATAGCAGTAAAACTTCCTCCATAAAAAGCTATTTGAATATCATTTTTGTTTTTAAAATAAGAAAGATATTCCTGTATAGTTTTTCTTTCATTTTCTACAGAAATATCCTTTAATCCAGCTATTTTATTTTGATTGCAAAAAACACAATCATGAGGACAACCTAAGTGAGGAACAAAAATAGGGATTATATTTTTATTAGACATAAATTTCACCCTTCGATAAGGCATCTTTTGCAGCCATTTGCTCAGACTTCTTTATAGAGTTTCCTTTACCTGTTCCAAAATACTTTCCATCTATTACTACAGATGAGGTAAAAGTTCTATTATTAATAGGTCCCTCTGTTTTATCAAGGTTATAGTGAATATCAAGCTTTAAAAGTTGGCATATTTCTTGTAGCCTTGATTTGTAATCCATAGAAAATTCTTTTTCGTGAGCTAATTTTAAGATATCTGAAAAAATATTAAGTATGACATCTTTTACTTGTTCAAAATTTGAATCTAAATATATAGCGCCTATTAAAGCTTCAAAAGCATCTGCTAATATAGAATCTTTTTCATAACCATTGCTTTTAATTTCACCTTTTCCCAGTAAAATATGCTCTCCTAAATTTATATCTTTAGCTATTTCAGCAAGAGAACTTTCATTTACAACTTTAGCCCTCATTTGAGATAAATCGCCTTCAGCAACATTGTAAGCCTTAAAAAAATATTCCCCTATTACCATGTCAAGAACAGCATCTCCTAAAAATTCAAGTCTTTCATTATTTTTAATTTTTTCGCTTAAATGCTCATTGGTGTATGAGCTGTGAGTTAGAGCTGTCTTTAATAAGTTTTCATTTTTAAATTTATAATCTAAATTCCAATTTATATCCAATTATTTTTCTTCCAGTTCGCTGGCGTATTCAATTATATCGCCTATAGTATTGATATTTTTTAAATCTTCATCATTTACTTCAATACCAAACTCGTCTTCAAGGCTCATTACAAGTTCAACAAGATCTATCGAGTCAGCATTTAAATCATTTCTTAAATCAATATCATCAGTTAATTCATCAGTATTAAGTCCAAATTGTTCAGCTATTAGTTCTAAAATCCTATCTTTCATCTTATCCTCCTAAAAACAATTTTTCATATTTTCTATTATTTTTCCATTAAATGAATCAAGAGCATTTTTTGCAGCATTTTTTATAGCCATTGCATTGCTACTTCCATGAGCTTTTACTACAATTTTATTTAAACCCAAAAGTGTAGCTCCACCTATTTCTTTATAATCGAGGCGTTTCTTTATTTGTTCATAATTTTTTGCAAATTCAACTTGTCCTTCTTTAGACATATTTTTTATAACCTTTTCTTTAAGCAAATAATTATAAAAACCTGCAATACCTTCAGTAGTTTTTAATAAAACATTTCCTACAAATCCATCACAAATTAATACATCACAAACATCAAAGGCTATATCTCTTGCTTCAACATTTCCTACAAAATTAAGTTTAGTATTTGCTAAAAGTTTAAAAGTTTCTTTTGTAAGTTCATTCCCCTTTCCAGCTTCTGTTCCAACATTAAGTAAACCAATCCTGGGGTTTTCTATAGAGAAAGCTGTTTTAACATATTCATTTCCCATTTTAGCAAATTGCAAAAGAAGTTCCGGATCAGTATCCATATTTGCACCTGAATCAATAACACATACACTTCCCTTTATTGTAGGTATAGGCGTAGGTATTACAGCTCTTTTTATATTTGGAATTCTTTTTACTATAAAAAGTCCTCCTGCTAAAAGAGCTCCTGTAGAACCTGCACTTACAAAAGCATCATATTTATCCATAGCCAAAGCTTTAAGACCTAAAACTATAGATGAATTTTTTTTATTTTTTATGGCAAAAGCTGGTTGTTCATCATTTTCAATTTTTTCATCGGCGTGTATTACTTCAGCCTCAGCATTTTCTTCAAGTAAAATTTTATTAATTTCTTCTTTATTACCTATAATGGCAATTTCAATTCCAAGTTCATTTTTTGCAAGGATTGCTCCTTTAACAATTTCTTGAGGAGAATTATCTCCACCAAGACCATCAAAAAGTATCTTCATAAGACCTCCTATTTATAATAAATATTATAGTAATAGTTTCTAAAAATCAATATTTAGAAAGATTTAAACCTATTCAAAAAATTTTCAAATCTTTCAGGAAAATCATCAATTATCTTTATCTTTTGATTTGTAAAAGGATGCTTAAAGGTTAAAGAATAGGAATGCAACATTTGCTTGTCAATTTTAAATTTATTTTTGTTTCCATAAATTAAATCTCCAAGAATTGGATGCCCTATATATCTCATATGAACTCTTATTTGATGAGTCCTTCCAGTTTCCAATTTAATATCAACAAGGGTGTAATTGTCAAAAATTTTTATAGGCTTTAATAAAGTTCTTGCTTCTTTTGAATTAATGTTTGTTACTGTAAATTTTATCCTGTTTCTTTGATCTCTGCCAATAGGTTCATCAATATAGATTTCAGACTCTATTTTGCCCTCTACAATGGCTAAATATTTTTTCTCGACCAATGAGTCCTTAAATTGATTTACGAGGCTCTCATAAGCTCTCTGAGTCTTAGCGACCATCATTAATCCTGATGTGTCCTTATCAAGTCTATGAACTATGCCCGGTCTTTCTTCATCTCCAACATTCACTATTTGAGGATACCTATAAATAAGAGCATTCACTAAAGTATTATTTGAATTTCCAGCACCTGGATGAACTACCATATTTTGATCTTTACTTATTACCAAGAGATCTTCATCTTCATACTTAATATTTAAAGGAATGTCTTCACCTTTTAATGTATTATTTTCATCCTCAATGTTTACATAAATAAAATCATTTTCTTTTAATAAGTAGCCAGCTTTTTCTTTTTTACCATTCACAAGTATATTTCCATTTTTTATATAATTTTTTATTTGTGACCTTGTATATTCAATTTTATCTGATAAAAAAATATCCAGTCTATTGCCAACATCAAAAGACCGGATATTTAATTCTTTTTTCATTTATTTTCATCAACCTTTTTTAACGGTGGATTTTCATGAAATATAAGCATTAGCATAAGTAAAAATGTACCTATTACTATGAAACAGTCTGCAAAATTAAAAACTGCAAAATCCCTTCCAAAGATTTTAAAACTTATAAAATCCACTACATAATTAAGTCTTATTCTATCTATAAAATTTCCAACAGCTCCACCAATTATCAAAGCAATTGAAGTTTTTAAAACTATGGAACTTTTTCTATAATTTTTTATTAAAAATATTATTAAAAATCCTAAAACCAAAATTGTTATTATTGAAAATAAAATCATGTTCCCTTGGAAAATTCCAAAGGCAGCTCCTCTATTTTCAAGATAAAAAAAGTTCAAAAAATTTTCTATTATAACTAAAGGTGGAGTATCTTTTAAAAAACTTACCACAAAAAATTTAGAAATTTGATCTATAAATATTAAAAGTAGTGTCAAAAAAAATATCGGCATTTTTCCTCCTATTGTGGAATTTTTATGTTGACAAGCAAATTGCCTTTTTTAGTTTCTTTTAATATTTGATTAAGATATGCCCTGCCATATCGCCTAACAGATATTAAGTCTCCTTCATTTAAAAAAAATGAACTTTTGTCAACAAGTTGAAAATTAACTTTTACCATATTTTTTTCAACTAATTCTTTAGCAAGATTTCTCCTTATTTTAAAAACTTGACTTATAAAATTATCCAACCTTTTAGAAGATAATATAATATTAAAATCTGTAAATTGCTTATCAATTTTTAAAACGTCATCAATTAGAGAAACTCTTACACTAATATTGGCAACTTTTTGTAAATTATAAACTAAATAATTTGCAATCTCTTTTGCAGCTATTACATATGAATAATCATTGTAAACATAAATATCTCCAAGTTTATTTCTTGAAAAGCCTTGGGATAAAATAGCACCTAAGATATCTTTATGTTTTAAATTACCCTTGTAATCAATACGAATTTTGTATGTCAAATTTCCTTCATATTCTAAATAGTCAGGAAAAATTATTAAAATCGATCTTTCTGCATCAAAACAACCTCCATCAATTTTATAAGATAGAGGATATTTTTTTATAAATGAAATTGCTATTTGTCTCTCATATGGATCTAAAAAATCAGTACTTACAGGTTCATGACTTTTTAAACATATTTGTATTTTATCAACGACTCTTTTTAACTTATTTTTAATTTCTAAGTCTTTGATAAAATCAAGAGATATTTCTTCTACCAAGGAAACATTCCTTGATTTTTAAGTTCTTCTTTAACTCCATCAACTTCCACTTTTTCCGGAGCTATGATGAATATGTCCTTATTAACTTTTTGCATTTTTCCATTAAGTGCATAAACAGCACCGCTTACAAAATCAAAAATTCTTCCCTTAACATCATTGTCAAGTTGTTCAAAGTTAAGAACAACAGCTTTATTGTTAATAAGATCGTCTGCAACTTTTGCAGATTCATCATAGGAAAGAGGTTCTTGAACGGTAATAATAAGATCTGCTCCGCCAAGAGATGCTCTCGATCTTTGTCTTTGGGGTTTTTGAACTTGTTGTGAGTCCTCACTTGTTACAGGTTGAACATCTTCGTTTTCATACTCATCTTCATATTCATAATCATCACTAAAGCCTATAGCTTTTTTAAACTTATCAAAAAAATCAGCCATATTTCCTCCTAAATATTATAATTTCTAGCTCCAAATATTTTTGAACCAACCCTAACCATATTTGCTCCTTCTTCAATGGCAATTTCATAATCATTGCTCATGCCCATGGACAAATATTTCATTTCAAGACCTTCATAGCCTTTACTTTTAATTTTTTCTTTAATGTTAAACATATTTTTAAAACATGTCCTTAATAATTTTTCATCATCAGTATCAGGTGCTATTGCCATTAAACCCATAATTTTAATATGATTAAATTCCAAAAGACTTTCAACAAATTTTTCTGTATCTCTAAGCTCAATGCCCCCTTTTGTGGATTCGTCTCCTATATTAATTTGGATAAGACAATTAACTTTAATGTCATCCTGGCTTGCACGTTTTTCTATTTCCTTTGCAAGACTTAATCTATCTAATGAATGAATTAATTTAACTTTATTATAGATAAATTTTACCTTATTACTTTGAAGATTTCCAATCATATGATAATTTACCTTATCTTTTAAAACTTCTATCTTCTTAGTAAGCTCCTGAACTTTGTTTTCACCAATATCTTTTACTCCAAGTTCTATTGCTTTTTCTATTATATCAATTCCATGAGTTTTTGTAACTGCAATAAGTTTAACTTTTTCTCCTGTAACAGATCTTTTTTCTGCAAGTTCAATATTATTTAAAACTTCTTCAAGATTTTTTTTAATATCCATTTTTATCCCCTTAATTTAATATTTGAAAATCATCTACACTGCCAGGATACACAACAATGGCATCATTTATATTTATAGTTTTTTCTAATTTATCATCTACTTCAATTTTTGATTCTCTATTTCCTCTTGAAACAAATGTATCTTCTCCCAATACAGATAAAATTTCCACAGGAAGAAACCTTACAAGGCCATGTATTTCTTCAACATAAACACCCTTTAATTTTCCTCTTGTAACTATTGACTTGGATGGTATTTTATAAGATTTTTCCTTATTTACATCAATCTTTGCATCGTGAATTCTTTTATCGTAAATTTTTTCCAAATATTCTGTAGAATCTATTATATAAACACTTCCTTTGGTTTTTTCTGTATTTATATCTTCTACAAATCCAGAAATTATTGTTCCATCTAAATCTACATTAATGGTGTCTCCGATTTTTATAGATTCAAGACCCTTATTTGAACTTACAGCAAGACAGATCTTATATCTGAAATTATTTATAAGCTTAAATAAAATTTCATCTTTTTTCACTTGATTTTTTGTTTCAAAACTTTTAGTTCTTACATTTTTCATCAAGTAATCATAGGTAAATTTTGAAGTGTCATCATTATATTTGTATTTTTCTTCCAAACCGTCTATTTGATAAGAAACAAGGGCAGATTCTTTTGATGTATATTGAATATTACTTTTAGATATTTGTTCAAGTAAAGTTTGTTTTTGGTTTTCCAAATCTTCCAAGGGTATATTTCTATACTTTGAAAGTTCAGAAATGTTTACATGATGCTTGTTGTTTAAATCTAAATTATTAATTTCTAAAATAGCTCCTGAGTAATGTCTATTTTTAATATTATCTTGAATTCTTCCAATAGCATTTATATCTTCATTGCTTAAATTTTTTGAAGTATCTTGTGGCGAGTCTGATTTTCTATCTTGAATTGCAGCATTTAGTTTAATAAGCTCATCTTTTAATTGTGATACATCATCCATTAAATTTATGCTTACAACTTCGTAGCCTGCCGGAATTTTTTGACCCTCACTGGCATTATAAACAGCTATTCCGTTTCCACTAGCTTTAAATACTTCTTCATCAAAAATTATATAGGCTTTTGCCTCTATATCTTGTTTATACACTGTCATTATAGGAAAAACAGTTGTATGTTTTGTATATGCCCTTCCTCTTAGAGATCTATAAACGAAAAATAAAACCAAAAATACGGAAATAAATAAAATAATTTTTGAAGATAGATTTCTTTTTTTTCTTTTTTTCAATTTTTCTCCTAAACTATGTCAATTATAACATACAAAAAAATTTCTATTCAAAAAAAATTTGTTCAATTTCTGCTTTTTTCTCCCTCGCCATTAAAGTTTTAACAGCTTCTTCAGGATTCATTCCTTCATATAAAACTTTATATAACTTTCTGACAATAGGCATATCTACCTTGTGAATAAGACTTAATTCATAAGCGGACTTAGTTGTTTTTATACCTTCTACAACTTGTCCAATTTCTTTTGAAGCTTCGTCTTTAGATTTTCCCTTGCCTATTAAAATACCTGCACGCCTATTTCTTGAATGCATTGATGTACAAGTTACAATTAAATCACCTATTCCCGATAAGCCTGTAAAAGTGTGCGGGTTTGCTCCTAAAACAATGCCCAGTTTACTCATTTCATATATTCCTCTTGTCATAAGGGCCGCCTTAGTATTATCTCCATAACCTAATCCGTCACTCATACCTGCTCCTAAAGCAATAATATTTTTTAAAGCTCCTCCAATTTCAACTCCTATTAAGTCATTATTTGTATAAACTCTGAATTTATCATTAGAAAATATATCTTGAACTTTTTTAGCAGCTTCATGGGAAATTGAAGCACATACCACAGCTGTTGGTATGTCTTTTCCTACTTCTTCTGCATGAGAAGGGCCGGATAAAACTACAAAATCATTTTTAGGTAAAATTTCTTTTGAAACTTCCGATATTCTTCTTTGAGATTTAGGTTCAAAGCCCTTTGCTAAGTTTACTATAACTGCATTGTCATTAATATATTTTTTTAAATCATCTAAAACGGAAACAATGGCTGAACTTGGAGTTGCAAGTACAATGTAATCACAATCTTTAACAATTTCAATTTTATTTGTAAATTTAGCTTTATTTAATATTACTCCTGGTAAATATTTTTTATTTTCTTTCGTTTTTATTAAATTATTTAAAACTGCTTCATCTCTTAAATACATACTAGTATCGAAACCCTTGTTAGATAAAAGATATGTAATTGCAGTTCCCCAGCTTCCGCCTCCAATAACAGAAATCTTATTTTTCATTTTTTCCTCCAAGTTTTAATTCCTTTCCCTCTATAAGCCTTTTTATATTACTTTTATGCCTTACTATACCAAGTAGGCAAACTATTGCAATTATTATCTTTTCATAAATAGAATAAGAACCAAATCCTATATAAGAAACTAATAGAGCAGATAAAAATAAAATTGAACTTAAACTCATAATCTTTGTAGAAAGCAAGGTAATTAGCATAATCATGCCAGGTATAAAAGTAAGTTTTATATTTATAAATATAAAGGAACCAAGGCTTGTTGCAACCCCTTTTCCTCCCTTAAATTTCATATAAAAGGGAAAGTCATGGCCTAATATACAAAATAAAACTCCTAAAAATAAATATTCAGGAAAAAATTTTTTCAACAATAATACAACCAATATGCCTTTTAGCATATCAATTATAAAAGTTAAGCTTCCAATTTTTTTACCGAAAACCCTCATTGCATTTGTTGTACCGGCATTTCCACTACCATAATTTCTTACATCTTTGTGTAAAAATAATTTTCCCAGTATAAAAGAACCAGATATTGAACCTATAAGATAAGAAAGGACTAAAACAAGAAATATCATCCATTTTCTCCTCTATTTTTAAGCTCAATAATTATTGGAACGCCATCAAAGGAATAAGCTTCTCTAATTTGGTTTTCAATATACCTAAGATAAGAAAAATGAAATAACTCTCTATCATTTATACTAAGCAAAAATTTAGGAGGTCTTACTCCAACTTGAGCTCCATAATATAATTTTCCCCTTTTACCTTTATCAGATGGTGGTTGATTCATTAAAACAGCTCTATTTAAAATATCATTTAAAACTCCAGTTTTAATTCTGTGATTATAATTATTGTTAACTAAAAGTATCATGTCCAATAGATTATTTACTCTTTGACCTGTTAAGGCGGAAATAAATAATATTGGTGCATAATTAATAAAAGGAAGTCTTTCTCTTATGGCTTTTTCAAAGGTCTTTACACTTTTGTTATCTTTTTCAATTGCATCCCACTTGTTTACTGCAATTATTATAGCTTTATTATTGTCATGGGCATATCCCACAATTTTTGCATCTTGTTCAGATACACCTTCAGTGGCGTCAATTAATAAAACACAAACGCTGGAACGTTCAATTGCCGTTAAAGTTCTTATAACTGAATATCTTTCAACAGATTCTGAAATTTTTTTCTTCTTTCTTAATCCTGCCGTATCCACAAGTATTAATTCATTGTCTTTATATTTGAAATGAGAGTCTATAGAATCCCTTGTAGTTCCAGGTATATTAGTTACAAGGACTCTTTCTTCTCCTAATATATGATTTACAAGAGAAGATTTCCCCACATTGGGTTTACCTATAAGAGTTACCCTTATTGAGTCATCATCTTCTTCACTTAAATCTAATTTAAAATCTTTTACAACTTCATCTAACAGATCTCCAACTCCACTTCCTTGCTCTGCAGAAATTGTAATTGGACTTCCAAGACCAAGTTCAAAAAAGTCATAATAGTTATTTTTAGCTACTTTTGAATCAAATTTATTGACAGCCAATATAATATTTTTTTTAGATCTTCTGAGATAGGACGCTATCTCCAAATCATTTGATGAGACTCCTTCAACACCGTCTAATAAAAATATTATTACATCTGACATATCAAGAGCTATATCCGCTTGTTCCTTAATTCCTGACATAAAAATATCTTCATCTTTCAGATCCAATCCTCCGGTATCAACAAGAAGAAATTTTCTTCCCTGCCAAGATGCATCGCTATATATTCTATCCCTTGTTACTCCTGGTGTATCCTCTGTAATAGAAATTTTTCTTCCTACAATTTTATTAAAAAGTGTTGATTTGCCAACATTAGGTTTTCCAATAATTGAAACAATAGGTTTTTCCATAATTACCTCCTATTCTTTGAAATATTATATCATTCCTTAAATTTTGATTCAATTCATTCATTGATGTGATAAAATGACTAATGTATAATTAATTTGGTGGTAAAAATATGGAAATCTTAAGAAATGAAAGAGATGTTAGACAGCTTATGAATATGGCAGTTTTGGCAGGTCAAATTTTAGTTAAAAACGGAGCTGAAATTTACAGGGCTGAAGATACTGTTGAAAGATTATGCAGGTCTTGTGACGAAATAGTTCGCTGTGACAGTTACTGCTTTCCTACAGGGATTTTCCTATCTATTGAATATAGAGGAGAAAGTTATAATATTTTTAAAAAAGTATCTCCTTCAAGTTATAACTTGGATAAAATAAGCAGAGTTAATGATTTTTCAAGAAAATTTGTAAATAAAAATCTTGAAATTGCAGACGGCATTAAGCTTTTAAATGAAATTGATGAATTAAAGCCTCCGGAAAGTTGGATTTATGGATGCTCCGCAGCTTTTGCATGTGGATTTTTTGCTCTTCTTTTTGGTGGAGCTTTTAAAGATTTTATCGCTGCATTTATATCCGGTTTATGTGTAGGTTATATTTTAAGTCATGTAGCTAAATATAAACTAACCTTTTTTATTGAAAATTTTATAGGTGCTTTTCTAAGTGCTTTAATTTGTGTACTTTTAAACAAAATGGGTCTTAATAACAATATAGACTATTCCATAATAGGTGCGATAATGATTTTAGTACCAGGATTTCCAATTACCAATGCTGCCCGTGATATAATGAGCAACGATTTTATGTCAGGTATTATAGGTATAACAAAAGCATTTTTTCAAGCTTTTGCCATTGCCACTGGAGTAGGACTTATTATTAAATTTGTTAGGTGATTTATGAATTATTTTTTTGAATTTTTTGTTTCAACTTGTTCAGTATTTGCATTTGCATATTATTTTAATGCTCCAAGAAATACTATTTTTCAAACAGGTATTATCGCTGGAATATCATGGGTAATTTATAGATATGTTTATTCAATTACTGACAGTTACCTTGCTGCAGGTTTCTTTTCTTCATTTTTTATAGGCATGAGTGGAGAAATTTTTTCTATAAAATTGAAAATTCCTGCAACAGTAACAATTTTACCTGCTCTTTTGCCTCTTGTGCCCGGTGCAGGCATGTATTATTCTATGTACTATTTTACACTGAAAGATTATGACAACTTAAATAAATATGCAACTCAAACAACTTATCTTGTTGTTTCTCTTGCTATAGGAATTGTTGCTTCTACTGTTGTAGCAAGACTTATTAAATTATTTATTCATTCTAAAAAAGAAAAATTAAAAGCCAAAAAAATAAAGCTCAACAAAAATAGTTGAGCTTTTTTAAATAATTAATCATTATTTTTTTCTATTATTTTTTTTGCTTCTTCTGAAAGATCGGTGCTTTTTATTAAATCTTCATTATTTTTACCGTCTTCTAAAGAATCTTCTTGTTTGCCTGTAAAAATTCTTTCAAATTCATTTTTGTCAATTGTTTCTTTTTCTAATAAAACATCTGAAACTTTAATTAAAATTTCAATATTTTCACTTAAAAGTTTTTTTGCCTTTCCGTAAGCATTATTTATAAGCCTTCCGATTTCTTCATCTATTTCAGAAGCAGTTTTTTCAGAATAATTTTTACTCCTTGCTAAATCTCTTCCTACAAATATTTCATCTTCATCGCTGCCATAAGTTATTGTACCTATTCTTTCACTCATTCCGTATCTTGTTACCATATCCCTTGCCAGTTGAGTTGCTCTTTCAATGTCGTTGGAAGCTCCTGTAGATATGTCATCAAGGACAAGAGATTCTGCAACACGACCACCCAATAGAGAGACTAAATTATCTTCCATTTCAGATTTTGTCATGAAGTTTACATCATCTTCAGGAATATAGGCGGTAAAGCCTCCTGCCATTCCTCTTGGAATAATAGTAATCATGTGGACAGGATCATGGTTTGGCAAAAGTCTTGCTACAACTGCGTGACCTGATTCATGAACTGCAGTTAGTTTTCTTTCTTTATCGGAAATTACTCTTGATTTTTTAGCTGGCCCTGCTTGAACCTTAATTGTTGCTTCTTCAATATCTTCCATGCAAATTTTATCTTCATTTCTTCTTGCTGCAAGAAGTGCAGCTTCATTCATAAGATTTTCAAGATCAGCAGGAGTAAAGCCTGGAGTTGTCTTTGCTATAGTTTTTAAATTTACATCTGTAGCAAGTTTTTTATTTTTTGAATGAACCTTTAAAACATCTTCTCTTCCTTTTATGTCAGGTTTTCCAACATAAACAGTCCTGTCAAATCTTCCCGGTCTTAAAAGTGCTTGGTCGAGAATATCTGCCCTATTAGTAGCAGCCATGACTATTACGCCTTCATTTTTACCGAATCCATCCATTTCAACAAGAAGTTGGTTTAGGGTCTGTTCTCTCTCATCATGGCCTCCGCCAAGACCTGCTCCTCTTTTTCTACCAACCGCATCAATTTCATCAATAAATATTATACAAGGTGAATTTTTCTTTGCAGTTTCAAACAAATCTCTTACACGACTTGCTCCTACACCTACAAACATCTCTACAAAATCAGAACCGCTCATTAAAAAGAAAGGTACTCTTGCTTCTCCGGCAACTGCACGAGATAAATAAGTCTTTCCCGTTCCAGGAGGGCCTACAAGTAATACTCCCTTTGGTATTCTTGCTCCCATATCAACAAACTTTTTTGGGTTTTTTAAGAAATCTACTATTTCTAAGAGTTCTTCTTTTTCTTCAACAAGGCCTGCTACATCCTTAAAACTTACAGGATTACCATCTTCAGGTTTAAAAACTCTTGCCTTGCTCTTGCCAAAGCTTCCCATTTTAGAGCCACCTTGAGCTTGTTGAATAAATGTAAACCATATAAAAATAAATAGTCCTATGGTAATAATTGACGGTAAAAGTTCAACAAATATGGGAGTAACTTTAGGTGCTGAAAAGCTGACAGCTATTCCCTTGTTTTTAATTGTGTCTGATAAATCATTTAAGTATAACTCACCGCTATTGTCGTAACCCGGTATATAAACTTTATAAGTCTGCCCATCTTCTTTTGTTACCAGGGCTGTTCTTTCATCTTGATCTATTGTTATTTCTTTAATGTTTTTATTTGTACTGTTTTTATTAATATCTTCTACAAAATTTGTAAAACTTTTATTTTCAATGGTTCCTGATGGCGGATTGAAAAATCTTATAGCAAATATTAAGACTACTATTAAAGCTAAATAAAATGATGCTCCTCCAAAACGTTTTTTCAAATAATCACCTCTAACTATAAATTTCCTTTTTTAATGTGCCTATATATGGTAAATTTCTTCCGATTTCATTATAATCCAAGCCATAACCTATCACAAACAAATCCTCAATATCATAGCCTATATATTTAACATAAACATCAATTTTTCTTCTTTTAGGCTTGTTCAATAAAGTTGCAATGGTAACTGAATTAGCCAGTCTGTTTTCAAAAAGATTTTTAATGTAGTTAAGAGTTGTTCCTGTATCTATAATGTCTTCAACAATAAGAACATCTTTACCCTCAATGGAATTATCCAAATCTTTTAAAATTTTTACCTGTCCTGAAGTGTTCACCCCTTCATAACTTGTAACATCCATATAATCAACAGTTAAAGGAAGATCTATTCTCTTTATTAAATCTGACATAAAGGAAACTGCACCCTTTAAAATTCCAACAACTAAAAGATCCTTGTCTTTATAATCTTTTGTTATTTGAGCACCAAGTTCTCTTACTTTTTTGTCTATATCTTCTTCAGAATACAAAATTTCATCTAAAAATTCTTTCATTTTTCCTCCCACTTTATCCAAAGCTTATTTTTAGTATCTTCTTTTATTTTATTGTTTTCGCTCATTCTATACGGAACAACCCAAACAATATCTTTCTCATCTCTTATAATTGGAATTTCATTCCTTAAAAAGGGTGATATTTTTATGTCATTAAAGAAATCTTTTAATTTTTTACTTCCCTTTAAACCTATTGGATTAAATCTATCTCCACTTTCCCTTTTAGTGACCTTTAAATTTCCATTTATACTTTCATAATCAATAACTATTACATGTTCTCCATTTAACTTATCTTTTGATAATTCAAATTTACCGAAATCCGTAAAATTTTCTCCTAAATTTAATGAGCTTTCATTTCTATCAATTGTTTTACCTTGAGCAAAAATTTTATCATCATGCTTATATAAATTTATTCCTGGAAGATTTATAGACTTTCCATTTTCAGATTTCATTAAGTTTATAAAGGCTTCAATGTGGTTCCTGTCAATTGAGTTTAAATTATTTTTATTTCTTAAAATAAAAGTTCTTATAACTTCATTTAGAAGACCCTGGTCTAAATCTATTACTTTTTCAACTTCTAAATAATTTTTATTTGTATATGCTTTAGTTTCTTTAGAAATAAAATCATATATTTCTGTGGAGTTAAGTCTAAGTCTGTTTAAAGATTCTTTAAAAGAAGTGTTAAAATTTTTTTCAACAAAGGGTATTAATTCATTTCTTAACATATTTCTTGAATAGTCATTTATTAAATTTGTTTCATCAAGCATCCATGGAATGCCAAGTTTTTTAAGCTCTTCCTCTATAGTTTGTCTTTTAGTATCTAAAAGAGGCCTTATAATATTATCTCTTTTATAAGGTATTCCCCTTAAGCCGCTTATACCCGTTCCCCTTATAATTCTAAATAAAATAGTTTCCATATTATCATCAAAATTATGGGCAAGGGCTATTTTTGCCTTTGAAGTTGCTATTTTATTAAAAAAATCATACCTTAATTTTCTTCCAGCTTCTTCTTTAGATAACTTTTCTTTTAAAGCATATTCATTCATATTAGTGCTCAGTAAATTAAATTCAACATCATATTTATCACAAAGAGATTTTACATATAATTCATCTCTTTTTGCACTTTCTCTGATTCCGTGATTTATATGGGCGCATTTTAAATTTAAATTATATTTTTCTTTTAAACTTAAAAGTCCAAAAAATAAGTAAACTGAATCTGCTCCACCGGAAACTCCCATTAAAATAGTGTCATTTTTTTCTATTAAATTGTTTGTTTTTATAGTTTCATTAAATTTTTCAAACATAATGCAAAAAGTGATAGATTTTGTCTATCACTATTATTTTCTTGATTTGGATCTACCATATTTAGAGTTTTCTCTTGAACGCATTTGTTCATACTTGGTGTTTGATTCTTTCATAAATTTTGAAAGTTTTTCTTCAAAAGATAAATCCTTATATTTTTTTTCTGGCTCTGGTTCTTGAGGCTTTACTACTTTAGGTTTAAGTTTTTTTATAGATAAAGCTATTTTTCCTTCTTGGTTATCTATAACAACAGCCTTGACTTTGTCGCCTTTTTTTAAAAATTTATCTATATCCTTTACATATTCATCAGAAACTTCAGAAATATGCACCAATCCACTTTGTCCTTGTCCAATATCAACAAATGCTCCGAATTTCATAACAGATGAAACTGTACCTTCAACTATACTACCTATCTCTAACCCCAATTGGATCCTCCATATTGTTTTCTTTTTCTTTATCTACATAGATAACTTCTCTGGGCTTTACCATTCCATACTCTTCTCTGGCCACTTTTTCAATAAATTCAAGCGAATCTGAATTTTCTATTTCTTCTTTAATCTTTGATATGTCATCTTTTAAAGTTTTAATTTTTTTATCATTTTCTGACATTTGCTGTTTAATTCTATTCCTAGTAATTAAAGAATTAGATACAGAATAAGTTCCGTATAAAATTACAAGAACCAATATTAACATTAAAAGCGGCGGAAATTTTCTTTTCATATAAATCCCTTCCTACAAGTAAATTATTACATTTACACTTGTAAAAAACAAGCTTATTTTACATTTAGTTAATAACTTCATACATTAAAGCCGCATCATCTTTTTTTGCACTTTCTAAAATTTTAGTAACTTTACATTTAAAAGTTGAATTTCCAAATCTTACTTCTAAAATATCATCAATTTTAACATCGTCCGAAGCCTTGGCAATTTTATTATTTATTGAGATTCTTCCTCCATCGCAAGCTTCCTTGGCAACGGTTCTTCTTTTTATAATCCTTGAATTTTTTAAATATTTATCAAGCCTCATTTTATCTCCTTAATTACAATTAATTATTTTTGTCTTTATATTTCTTCTTTCTACCTTAAAAATTTTTTCAACGGCAGACTTATAAAAATTTAATTGATCCTCATATTTATAATTGGCTTCTTCTCCTAATAAGTCGGTTTTATAATCATAAACTGTGTATATATTGTCCTTAATGACTAAAAGATCTATTCTGCCTCTTATATATTTTTCTTCAAAAATAGTAAAGGGTACTTCCGTATAAATTTTATCTGCATCTTTAAAAATAGAAACTAATTGAGGAAAAATATTTTCGTAACTTTTTTTAATTGTTTCTTCCACATAGGAATAAATTTTTTCTATATTTTCGCTAAAATTATCAGCTTCAAGATTTAATTTTATAAAATCTTTTTCATTATTTAAATCTTTATCAAATAAAAATTCGCCTATGGCAAGTCTTAAATTAATTTTAAAATCAGGTATTTCTTTTCTCAAATAATCATTCACAGAAAGTTCCATAAGTCTGTGAAAAATTGTGCCGTACCAAGAACCATGAGGACGTAAAATAAGCTCATCGTTTTTATAAAATGTATTTTTAATTTTTTTATCTTTTTGGGGTTCTTCTGTAAAGTTAAATTTGTAAGAACAAATATCTTTTACAAATTCAGATTTTTTGTTGATTCCTTTATTTTTCCCCTTAGAAATTTTATATAAATAAGGTTTACCAAATTTAAAAATTTCCTTATAAACTTCATACAAATCAAATACAAATAAAGCTGATTCAGCTCTTGTTGCAGCAACATAATTTAATCTTATATTTTCTTTTTTACTTTCCGACCTATCAAGAAGCTCTATTTCTGGATTGTCATAGCTGGGGACTTGATATCTTTTTATTAACTTATTGTTTGAAGAAAAATCAACATAACCTTGATTTTTTTCTCTATCAAAATATCCACTTTTTTCTTCTTTTAAAGCACTTTCTCCTATAATTATAACAAATTTTCCTTGAAGACCCTTAGCCTTGTGAAGATTCATAACTCTAAGCTTCTCAATATTGTCAGTTTTTAAAATATTTCCACTGTAATTTTTATAATCTTTAAATGAAAGGTCTTTATTTAAAAGTTTCTCCATAAAACTTATAAAGGTTTCATATTCCTTTTCCCTAACAGTGCCATCTGTAAAACTTTCAAAATCTAATTCCATAGCTCTTAAAGCTGCACTTAAGGACACTTTATTATAATTTAAGTAAGAAAAAATAAATTCTATTTCTTTTTCTTCTAAAAATTTTTTCTTTTCCAACAAGTCTAAAAAATTATTTTCAAGAAGATATTTTTTTATTTCAAAAGCTTTTATATCATCTATTTTAAAAAGCCCTCTAAGCATTCTAAGAAAATTTTTATTATTTTGATCTATTAAAAATTTATAAAAATTATAAGCATTTTTTATAGACGGAAAATTAAAATATTTACTGTTTGTGCTTGTGTCAATGTCATAACCCAAAGCATATAAAATACCGCTCATTTCCTCAGCCCCAGAATTTGTTCTGGTTAAAACTAAAATATCTTTTTCTTTTATATTTTGGGTTTCGACTAAATAATTTATAAAAAATCCGACACTTACAAATAAAGAATCCTTATTACCTTTAAAAGCTTTATTTTTAAATAATTTTTCTAAATTTATATCCTCTATATTTTTTTGAATTTTAAAATCTTCAAGCTCTTTTAAATTATCTTTTATAAAGCTTTCTCTCCTTATTAAAAAATTTATAAATAAATTTGAAAAACAATCATTTTTCTCTTCATCATAGATTTTATTTAAAAATAATTTCAAATCTTGGTCTGTTATTAAACTTAATAAAAATTCCAAATCAAAATCAAGGGTAGGATAATAAATTCCCATTAAAGCTGAATTTTTTCCATTAGTTAAAATGTTATTTAATTTTAAATTATAGGGTCCAGTTGGAGTTTCAAAATCATTTTTATAAATATCAAATATTTCAGACGCCAACTCATCGTCAAATCTAAAAGATTTATCTAAGATAATAAATTCGCTGTTAGTTTGATTCTCGAAAATATTTTTTACTTTTTCATAGTTGTTTAAATCTGCCCCCCTAAATCTATAAATTGATTGTTTAGGGTCTCCTACTAAAAATAAGGCCTGATCTTTTAAAGTAAAATCAGAAAAATTTTTATTCTTTAAATTCCCCTCATCTTTTGAACAAAAGGCAAGAATAAATTTTGTCTGTATAGGATCTGTATCTTGAAACTCATCTACAAAAAAATACTTATATTTGCTTTGCAAATACATCCTTGACTGGTAGTCCTCAACTATCTTCAATGCCAAACGCACTAAATCGTCGTTAGACAAAGTTTTATAGTCTCCTGATACAAACTCATCAATAAATTTACTAAAGCCCTCAGAGGCGCCGACAAAGCCTCCATATAGGTTATTTAAATAAAGTCTTATCTTCTCATTCAATTCACATCTTATTGCGCCTTGAATTATTGTAGAATCCTTAACTTTATTTTTTATATCATCATTTGCCTTGTATTTTACTTTTGTAAAAGGACTTTCTATTATTTTTTCATTTTGCATAAAAACCCAAAAGTCAAAAATACTTTTTAAAAAATTTCCGTAAGAATTATTGTTTTTATAAAGATTTAATTCTTGCAAATTTTTAAGAAAATCACTCCTGTAAACACTTGTATCAACTTTTAAATCTTTTATAAATTTATTTATTTTATCTATAATTTCATAAGAATCTTTTAAAAGTTCTTCTATAAAATAAATTTTAGTATTATCGTCAAAATAATTTGGAAATTCAGTGTTTTGATTTAATATAAATTTTGAAATTTGACCCAATATTATTTTTTTATTTTCTGCCTTTTCAAATATTTTCAGTTGGCTTTCTTTTATATAGGTTTTAAGATCTCTTTCTATAAATTTTTTATAAATACTAAGTAGATATGAATCATAATCTTCATCTTCTTTTACATTAAAATTAAGACCCAAGTTTGCATAAAATGGCATTTCTTGAATTAATTTATTGGCAAAGGAATGTATTGTAGAAATATTTATTTTATTAAAATTTTCTATCGCATATTTAATATTTTCATTAGGATTTACTTTCTCTAAAAGTTTACTTTGAATTCTCGATCTAAGTTCTTGAGCAGCCTTATTGGTAAAGGTTATGGCCACAATTTCTTGAGGTTTAAAAATGCCCTTTTCAATTAAATTTGTCATTCTTTCAACTAATAAGTAAGTTTTTCCCGCGCCAGCTCCTGATTCAACTAAAAAGTTTTTATTAAATTCTTTTATTAAATTTTCTCTTTTAAGATTTTCGATTTCTAATAATTTATTCATTTCCATTAAAGCACCAAATAATTTTCACTAAAGCTTATTGCCTTTTCTATTTCTGATTTGTCCTTTTTCAGATTCTCATACTTTCCTGATAAACCAGCCATTTTTTCTGGTTTAACGAAACCATATTCATTTACAAAATCAAAAAGCAATTCTAAGTTTTTTTCCGTTTCTTCAAAATCTCCACAAGGCTCATATATTTCCCTATTTTTTATAAAATGATACTGACATGTAATATCTTTTGAAAAAAACTTTTCTAAGACTTTTTTATATATAAAGTCCTGTATAAGTCTGTTTTTATTGTCCATATCTTTTATTAATTTGCTGTTGCCTGTTTTATAATCAATTAAAACCATTTGATCTTCTAATAAATCCAACCTATCAATTGATCCTTTAACCTTAATTTTATATTTTCCGATTTCTATAGTAACTGGATCTTTACATAAAGACTCTTTTTGTCCGAATCCAAAGCTATATTCTGTTTTATAAAATTTTTCATTTGGATTTTTTTCTATAAAATCTATTAAATAATTTTTAATCATATCCCTTAAATTATTTTTATAATTTTCAAAGGGTTTTTCCAATCTTTGAGGATATTTTTTTAAATACGGCTCTATATTTTTATTTAAAATATTTTCCACTTGTTCAAGAGCAAAGAGTGATCCTTTCTCATTAATTTGATCTACAATATTTTTTAAGCTTTCATGAACTATGGAACCTGTTGCGTAAAATGGGAAAATTAAATCTTCATCAAAGATTTCCTCTTCGTCATCATCTAAATTTAAAATAAATTTATTATAAAAACATTTTGGGCTTAAATTTAATACATTTAAAGATGTAGCTGAAAATACAAAATTTTTTAATATTTCTTGAAAATTATTTTCTCTTAATTCCTGAAATTTTTCTTCTAAAGAATCAAAACTATAATAATTTTTTTCTATTTCTGGTAAATTTAAATTTTGTAAAAAAACAGCTTCTGTATATTTCTCATTTTTTTCATCCACTTGAGGATAAGAGAAATAAATTTTTTCTCCTAAGCTGAAAAAATTATTAATTTTATATTTTGCCAAATTGTATTTTGCTGAATTTAATTTTTCCTTTGTTGTAATTTTTTTTGAAATTTTTTCTAATTCTGAATCTCTAATAACTGGTGATTCTCCTATTGTTGTTGGAAAAAATTCACTAGCCATTCCCAGAATAAAGGCATATTTTCTTGTAAAAATCCTTTCATCATAAATATTTGAAACTCTTATAAATGATTCAGTGGCTTTAGAAATATTTAAATTTTCAATTTGAAATTTTAAAAATTCTAAAGCTTCATAAAAGTACAGGTATTTTTCTTTAGAAAAGCTTGAAATATTTTTTATTAGGTCTACAACCTCTTCTCTAAGATTTAAATATTTTTTTGAAAAAGTTAATAGGTTATTTAAAAAATCCCTAAAATTTATTTTTTCTTCTTTTTTAGCCGGAAGTATATCTACAAGATCTTTTGCAAAATCACTTAAATTTAAATAGTTATTTTTATCCCCTATAAAATCTATATTTACATCTTCATAAATTCTACAAATATTTTTTATTTTTTTATAAAATTTAGGAGAAAAATTACTATCTACAAAAGAAAATATATTTTCGAGAATTTCAATAAGTTCTACTTCTTTTTCTTTATTGAATTTTATAGGAAGATTTGTAAATAAAAATGATTTTAATATTTCTATGTAGGATGCATCAGTGTATACAATTTCTATATCTTTCGGATTTATTTTTTCTTTTATTATTATTTCTAAAAGGTTTAAAACTTCATCTCTCTGAGAAAAGCACTTATAAATTTCAGTTTTTTTCTTATTAAATTCATATTTATCAAGCTCAATTGTCTTTACATTTAATAAATTAAGAAGTTTTTCCTCGTAATATCTTAAATCGGTATTTTCTATAATAGCTCTTTCTATTTGATCATCTTTAAAATTTAAAGCTATTTTAATTGAATCTCCATAATCTATTCCCTTATGCTTTTCGTTATAAAGTTTAAAAATTTTTAAAAAATCTCTAAGCCTATTGTTGTTAAAGGCTTCTTCTTTATAATTTGTAAGTTTTAATTCTTGGATTAAATTATAAAATTCTTGTGCAAGGCTTAGAGAAATTTGATTTTCTTTAAAAAATTCAAGTTCTGTATTTTTTAGCAGATCATAAATAAAAAGCACTGATTCAATTTCATTTGAATATTTTTCACCTGATTTAATTATTTCTTCTATGGAGAGTTCTTTTACAAGTTTTTTTATATCAATTGGACTTATTAAAAAACTTCCTCCATTTTTTATTGTAAACTCTTCAATTATTGAATCTGCAAAAACTGAAGTGTTTCCAATTAATTGTTTTTTGTTGTTTGATTTTAAAAATTCATTTAATTTCATTGTCAATTTTTCCTAAAGGGTTATTTTCAACGGTTGTTCTTATTTGTTCATCACTTACATGGGTATAAATTTGAGTTGTTGTTACAGAAACATGCCCGAGAACTTCCTGTAAGGACCTCAAATCTGCATTACCATACCTATACATAAGAGTTGCAGCTGTATGTCTTAGTTTGTGGACTGTATATTTATTAGGGTCAAGTCCTGCCTCCAAAATATGTTTTTCAATCATATTTTGTATTCCCCTATTTCCGATTCTCTTGTTCAATCTGCTTAAAAAAAGTGCCTTATCTTCTACATCAGGTCTTAACTTTAAATAATCATCTAAGGCTTTTATGCAGGCATCATTTAAGTAAACAGTTCTTTCTTTTTTCCCCTTTCCCATAATTTTTAAACTTTTATCATCCCTTATATCCTCTAAATTTATAGAAGCAAGCTCAGATAATCTCATCCCGCAATTTAAAAATAAAGTGGCTATGGCGTAATCTCTATTTTTAAAAAATTCCGATTGTTCACTATGTTTAATTGTATTTAAAAATTTTATTGCTTCATCCAATGTCAAAGCTACCGGCAAAGTCTTTTCCAATTTAGGCATATCTATATCTTCTATGGGATTGTGATCTATTACATTTATTTTAACTGAAAGATAATTAAAAAAAGTTCTTATTGCAGACAATTTTCTGTATTTAGTTCTGTTTGAGTTGTCACGTCTTCTTTCAAGATAAGCGTTAAAAGCATATAAATCTGTCTTTTTTATATTTTCTAAAAATTCTGCATCTATATCATCTATATCGATAGAGTCAAAATTTTCTTCATTAGCTAAACCTCTTCTTATTTTCATAAATCTTAAAAAAGTTCGGATATCATAATAATATCCTTCCATAGTTTTTTTCGATAAAGATCTTGTAGATCCAAGATATCCTATAAAATCATCTAATAATGTGGAAATCATATTTTCTCCTATTAAAAAAACCTGCCATTGGCAGGTTTAGATATTATTTTGCATATTCAACTGCTCTTGTTTCTCTTATGACATTAACTTTTATTTGTCCAGGAAAATCAAGTTCAGCTTCAACTTGTTTTGCTATATTTCTTGCAGTAACAATAATTTCGGATTCAGAAATCATCTCTGGTTTAACAATTATCCTAATTTCTCTTCCAGCTTGAACAGCATATGATTTTTCAATACCTTCATATTCATTTGCTATTTCTTCAAGCTTTTCAAGACGTTTTATATAAGATTCAACTGTTTCTCTTCTTGCACCTGGTCTTGCTGCTGATATTGCATCTGCTGCTTGAACTATAACAGCTTCCAATGTACTTGGTTCAACATCATTATGATGAGCTTCAATAGTATGGACTACAGATTCAGGTTCTTTATACCTTCTTGCAAGGTCAACCCCCAAGTCAACATGTGGTCCCTCAACTTCATGGTCTATACTTTTACCAAGATCGTGAAGTAAACCGCCACGTTTAGCAATTTTAACGTCTGCTCCAAGTTCAGAAGCAATTATTCCGGCTATCTGTGCAACTTCAACTGAATGCTTTAATACATTTTGCCCATAACTTGTTCTATACTTTAGTCTTCCTAAATACTTTATAAGTTCAGGGTGTAATCCATGTACTCCTGCATCGTATGCTGCTTGTTCTCCGGATTCCTTAATTGTTACTTCAATTTCTTTCTTAGCACGTTCTACTGTCTCTTCAATTCTAGTTGGGTGAATTCTTCCATCTGAGACGAGCTTTTCAATTGCAATTCTTGCAACTTCTCTTCTAATAGGATCAAAGCAAGACAAAACTACAGCTTCAGGTGTATCATCAATAATTAAATCAACTCCTGTTAATGATTCTATAGCTCTTATATTTCTTCCTTCTCTACCGATTATTCTACCTTTCATTTCATCATTTGGCAAAGAAACAACTGAAACAGTGTTCTCTGCAACAGTATCTGCTGCACATCTTTGTATAGCTTGTACTATAATATCTCGTGCATATTTTTGAGATTCATCTTTAATTCTAAGTTCATTTTCTCTAATAATTTGTGCGGATTCATGAACTACATCTTTTTCAAGTTCTGAAAGTAAGATTCTCTTACCCTCTTCAACACTTAGTCCTGAAACTCTTTGAAGTTCCAAATTTCTTTTTTCAATTAAACTTTCCGCTTCTTCATTTTTAGCTTTAGCTTCTTCAAGTTTACGATTAAGTTTTTCTTCCTTCTTTTCAAGTGAATTAGATTTCTTTTCAATAGATTCTTCTCTTGCCAATACTCTTGTTTCTAATTGTGAAAGTTCTGCTCGTCTAAGCTTATTTTCGGATTCCACTTCTGCTCTCATTTTGTGAATTTCTTCTTTTGCTTCAACTAAAAGTTCTTTTTTCTTTGATTCGGCAGTATGCTCGGCATCAATTACGATTTTATTTGCAATTTCCTCAGCTTTTCCTACTTTATTTTCAGCAATATACTTTCTTACAAAGTAGCCTAATCCCAAAGAAATAATAGCGCTTAAAAGAATTTTTATTATTTCCGGCAATAGCTTAGCACCTCCATATTAAGTTTTCAAGTTTCTAAAACTTCTACTAAATATTGTATACGTTTAATAAAGATAAGTCAAGAATGCCTATTAAGGCAAAAAAAAGAGGAGCCCTATCTCCTCTTTTTTAATTATTTCTTTCATATGGTTTTCCATCTGCACTTGGGGCCTTTACGCTTTTAACAAAAGCTACTAAAACTATAAGAGTTATAACATAAGGCAACATTGCAAGTAAATTGGAATCTACTTTAAATCCTTTAGAACCTAAGAATACAGTAAAACCTTGAGCTGCTCCAAATAATAAACAAGCAAGCATTGCTCCTTGAGGTTTCCATCCTCCAAATATCATGGCTGCAAGAGCTATAAATCCTTGACCCGCAATAAGTGTATCTCTGTAATTTGACACTATGGCAAGAGACATAGACGCTCCTCCTAAGCCAGCTAAAAATCCTGAAGCTAATACGCAAATATATTTTATTTTATAGGCGTTTACTCCTAATGATTCTGCTGCTCTTGGATGTTCTCCTACTGCTCTTATTCTAAGTCCTAGTTTTGTTTTATATAGTATGAACCAAGTTAAAAATACTAAAGCAAAAGCAATGTAAACAATAATATATTGGTTAAAAATGATTGACATTGATTTTGTAAATTCATTTTTAGGTAAACTTTTAAACAAACTTCCAAATACTTTAGGCAATTTATTTTCAAAGGGAATTGGCTTTGTTAAAGCAGCTCCATCAAAAAATCTTCTTGATAAAAACAATGACATTCCAGGGCCTATTAAGTTAATTGCTATACCTGAAACAACATGGTCTGCTGCAAAATGTATGGTTGCTATGGCATGAAGTAATGATAGTAATAAACCGGCAATGCCTCCGCATAAAAATGCAATCCAAGGATTTCCTAAATAATATCCAACTGTAGCCCCTATTAAGGCTCCTATGGTCATCATACCTTCAAGACCTATGTTTACTACACCTGAATTTTCACTTAAAACTCCTCCAAGGGCAGCATATATTAAAGGAGCTGAATAAAGAAGAGTAATACTTATAATATTGGCTATATCTATCATTTTTTTATCTCCTCTCCATCTAATTTTTCATTTTTGTTTTTTTTGAAAAATTTTCCTATCATTTCAAGTAGCTTTGGCATAGATATAAATAAAACTATTACACCTATTAAAATACTTATTACCTCAGAAGGAGTATCTAAAGCACTCGTTAATTTTCCTCCTCCATATTGAAGACCTGCAAAGAGTAAACCTGCTGGAATGCATGCTAAAGGATTATTGCTTGCAATTAAAGAAACTGCCATTCCATCAAATCCGTATCCTTGTTGAGCGGCCATTAATGAAATATTAAATGAAACTCCTAAAACGGTGACTGCACCTGCCAGACCAGAGATTGCTCCTGAAATAATCATAGAAGTTGCCATATTTCTTTTTACATTTATTCCACCGTATTCAGCGGCATCAGGGCTGAATCCCACTGCTTTTAACTGGTAACCTAAAGTTGTTCTGTTTAAAATGTACCAAATAATAATTGCAACAATTATAGCAATTAAAATTCCCCAATTTAATGGTGGTCTTAAAAACTGCTTAAGTCCAGGATTTTTGCTTAAAAATTTTATACCAGCTTCACTTGCCTTCCACTTTCCTAAAACTGTTATTTTTGCTGAATCTAAAATTGAATATGATAAATCACTTTGAGGTTTTCTCAAAAAAGGAAAACTTAAAATATAATTTGAAAAATAAAAAGCTATCCAGTTTAACATTATTGAAGAAATAACTTCATTTACGTTAAATCTTGCTTTAAGTATTCCAACTAAGCCACCCCAAACGGCTCCAAAGACAAAACCAACAATTAGGCAAAATATTGGATGTATAATTGGTGGTAGTTTAACTAAATATCCTGCTAAAACTGCCCCTATGGAACCTATAATATATTGACCTTCAGCACCGATGTTAAATAAGCCTGTTCTAAAAGCAAAGGCTACTGATATCCCTGTTAATATTATTGGGACAGCTTTTATTATTGTCCAAGATATATATTGTGGCTTGCCAACTGCTCCAAGAATTACAACCTTATATGCTTCCAGTGGATTTGTTCCGTTTATAAGTAAAATAATTGCTCCAAAAAGAAAGCCTAATAATATGGAAACAACAGTATAAAATATCTTAGTTTTTGCTTTCATCTTGCCCTCCCCCTGCCATTAAAAGACCTATTTGTTTTTCATCAACGGTTCCGGCTTTAAAGGTATTAACTATTTTTCCACCATATATTACGGCAATTCTATCTGATAAGCTCATAATTTCATCCAGCTCAAAAGAAATTAAAAGAACAGCTTTGCCTTCATCTCTTTGAGCAACTAAATATTTGTGAACATATTCAATAGCACCTACATCAAGGCCTCTTGTAGGCTGAGCTGCTATTAAAACCTCAGGATCATTTGAAATTTCTCTTGCTATAATAACTTTTTGTTGATTACCACCTGATAAAGAGCCCGCTAAATAGTTTGGATCTCTTGGTCTTATATCAAATTTTTCCGCAAGATCATTAGCGTGGTCATATATATTTTTTCTGTTAAAAATCCCATTTTTTGAAAATTCTTTTTCGGCAAAATCTTCTAAAATTAAATTGTCAGCAACGCTGAACTCCAGAACCAATCCACGTCTTTGTCTATCTTCAGGAATATTGTACATTCCGGCCTCTTGTATTTGTTTAGGCGTGTGGTTTGTTATATCTTTGCCGTCAATTAAAACTTTTCCTGATTCAATCTTTCTAAGGCCTGTTAAGGCTTCTAAAAGTTCACTTTGACCATTTCCGTCTATTCCAGCAATCCCAAGTATTTCTCCTTGAAACAAATTTAAACTCAGTCCTTTTAATTTTTCAATATTTCTTGAACTTTTCACAACAAGATTGTCCACATTAAGTATTAAATCTCCTGGCTCCATTTCTTTTTTATCCACAGTTAATAAAACTTGTCTACCAACCATCATATCAGCCAGTTCTTCTTCAGACACTTCACTCACATTTACAGTTTCTATTTTTTTGCCACGCCTTATAATCGTGCATCTGTCAGCCATGGCTTTAATTTCTTTTAATTTGTGAGTTATAAGTATAATCGTTTTTCCCTGCTTTGAAAGTCCCTTAATAATATCTACAAATTCCTCTATTTCTTGAGGAGTTAAAACAGCAGTAGGTTCATCAAAAATTAAAATATCTGCTCCTCTATAGAGAGCTTTTAATATTTCAACCCTTTGTTGCATTCCTACACTAATATTTTCAATTTTTTCATCAGGATTTATAGATAGTCCATATTTATTTGATATGTCTACAACCTGTTTTTTCGCAGCTTTGTAATCTAATTTAATTCCCTTTGTTGGTTCAATTCCAAGGATAATATTTTCAACAACGGTAAAGGGCTCAACTAACATGAAATGTTGGTGAACCATTCCAAGTCCAAGTTTTATTGCATCATTAGGATTTTTTATTTCTTCTTTTTTTCCATTTACAAAAATTTCTCCAGCTGTTGCTGTATACATTCCATATAAAATATTCATTAAAGTAGATTTTCCTGCACCGTTTTCTCCAAGAAGTGCATGAATTTCACCTTTTTTTATTTCTAAATTAATATTATAATTTGCTGTGAAATTTCCAAATTTTTTTGTTATATTCCTCATTTCAACAGCTAAGCCATTAGACTCATTCAAAGGATTCGCCTCCTCTCTTTTATATTATAACCTATGAAAGCTTATATTTATATAAAAAAATACCCCTGCATAAGCAAGGGTGTTTTTATAAATTTACTTTGCAGAATATTCTTTATAAGTTTCTTCATTATAAGGAACAGTAATTTCACCTGAAATTATTTTTTCTTCAATAGCTTTTGTTTTTTCGATTAATTCTGCAGGTACGTGCTTGTCTGAACTTGGAGCAATACCAACAGCTCCATTATCAGATAAACCAAGATTAATAGTTGTTCCGCCTGGGAATTCTTTTCCTTCAGCTAGGTCTTTAACTATATTATAAACTGCAACATTTGCATTTTTCATAGCAGAAGTTAATACATTGTCAGGAGCTGCATCAATTTGATCTCTGTCAACACCTATTGCCCATTTTCCTTCTCCCATTTCTTTTGCTGCTTCAATAACTCCGTCTCCTGTTCCGCCAGCTGCATGGAATACTATATCAGCACCATTTTGGAACATAGTAGTTGCAATTGCTTTTCCTTTTTGTGAGTCTGCAAAACTTGCTGCATATTGAACCATAACGTCAATTTTTTTGCCAAGTTCTTTTGCTGCATAATCAACACCTGCTCTAAAACCATAGTCAAATCCCCAGATTATGTTACTTTCAACTCCACCAACAAAACCAACTTTGTCAGTTTTTGTAGTGTGTCCTGCAATGTAACCAACTAAGAAAGATGGTTCTTGAGCTCTAAACATTATACCTACAAGGTTAGATGGTGCTTCGATTTTATTTCCATCGGCATCAACTGTTGGATCAACATCAACTATTGCAAATTTAACATCGGGATTTGCTTTAGCTTCTTCAATTATTGTATCTCCCATTTTATAGCCTGCACCAACGATTAAATCTTTTCCATCGTCTAACATAGTTTCAAAATTCGGCTTATAGTCATTTGAATCTTTTGATTCAGAGTATGCTATATCTACTCCAAAATCTTCTTTAGCTTTGTCAAGACCTTCTTTAACTCCTTGGTTAAATGATTGGTCGTTAACTCCACCTTCATCAGTTACAAATCCTATTTTTAAGTCTGATTTTGTTGCTTCAGTTCCTTGTTTGTTACCATTTGCTTTTTTGTCATTACCATCTTTAGGTGCAGAATTTCCACAACCTACAAGAGCCATTGCAAAAACTAACAATAAAGCAATAAGTGATCTTCTTTTCATTGTTACCTCCTTTGTAAGAATAAACTGTTTCTTACTTGTAAATTAATTATATTATAGAATATAGCATTTTTCAATTTAAACTAAAAGCTCTATAGATCGCAATTTAATAGGTTTTAGTATTTAAAAAAGATTTAAAAAATAATCTAATATTACGAAAATATTTTCACAAAAAAACAACTCGCTTTTCACGAGTTGTTAATTTTTTATTAAATTGCTCTTGGAATTATAAATATAATTAAAACTATAACAAAGAAGATTATTGTCCACGCTAAGGAACGTTTTAAATCTTTTTTCATAACCGTAATTTCATCTCTACCATAAATATTTGAAATAACAGCTCCTATATAAGCAAGTATAGTCCAAATAATCAGCATTCCAAAGACGCTTGCTCCTCTATCTAAAAATCTATGCACCGTTATAACTGACAGCATCATTAAAATCATGTAAGGTATTTGAGATTTTTTACTGTTGAGCCAAAGTAAAAGAAGCATACAAATTATAGAAAGAACAAAGACAATGCTGTTTATTGTATTTGCTGTAGATATTGATGAAACTGCTTTTTCATTAATTATTTCAAGAGAGTTTACGTAATAGCCTGATTGATTGAAATTTTTGCTTTCATTTTTTATTCCATCTTTTGGTTTTGTAGTATCTTTAAAACTATCTACTCTGGCATTTGTTATAAATACTGAATTTTCTGAAATTGTTCCTTTTTTACCATAGTTTAAATGTTTAGGCTCACTTTTTACAGTAAAGTTATATTGGGTAACTTCTTTCTTTAAAGGTACTCTTATCTTAGAAGTTGCCATAAAATTATAATTTTTAACTTTTTTGTATAAATCCTTTAACTTTAAATTTTCTGTGAAAAGAGAACTATTAATTTTATCGTAGTCGCCTTTTAATTCTACATCACTGAATACAGGGCTTATACCTTCCGGAAAGAAAGTTTGACCTATAGGATTGCCTAAAATTCTAAAATTACCAAAATCGCCTATATAATCAAATGAAATATCATATTTAACATAATTTCTATTATTTTCATTTGCAATAGCTCTTGTTACAGTCAAATTTTGAATATCTTGAGGATCGTTAAACAAAATTCCGTCAAATGGTACAGGCATATTTTTTGCACTTGGCCAAAAGACTTCAGAAGAGAAAGATTTTGCAAGAGTTGATAAAAATAATAACAAAATAAAAATTCCGTATATTATGTAGTTTTTAATCTTCTTGTTCATAGTTACCTCCATAATGAAAACATTTCTATCATTAATAATACCACGAAGTACGAGAAAATACACTATTTTAAGAAAAAAAGTTTTTACTTATCAAGTAATATGAATTTTTATCCATATATTATGTAAAATATAAATCTTTTTTAAATATCTTTTCGCTTTTTTATACAAAAATCCCCTAAGCTTATAAGCTTAGGGGAACATTTTTATTTATCAGCTTTTTTTGCTTTTAATTCTTTTAAGTTTTTTATAGATTCAATTAAAGCATCTGTTAATCCGTCCATATCACTTCTATTTGCTGAGTTAAGTGAAGTATTAATAGTTACTCTTTCATTTAGAACGTCCATAAGCTTCATATTTTCATCTAAGAAATCTTCCATTTTATCGCCTACTGTACAAGCCCAAGTACCATTTTCAAGGATACCTATTGTTCTGTTTTGTAGGTTAAGAGCTTCCATATCATTTAAGAAGTCTTTCATTGGAGGATAAATACCTAAGTTATAAGTTACTGAAGCAAGAACAATGTGTGAGTATTTAAAAGCATCTGAAATTAAATATGAAACATGAGTACTTGACACATCTCTTACAACAACATTTGTCATACCTTTTTCACAAAGGTCTGATGCAAGTTCTTGTGCTGCTCTTTCAGTGTTTCCATACATTGAACCGTAAACAATTAATACACCATATTCTTCAGGTTCATATTTACTCCAAGTATCATACTTTCCGATAATATATCCGAAATCATTTCTCCAAACTGGTCCATGAAGAGGGCAGATAAATTTAACTTGCGGAAGAAGTGGGGCTGCTTTTTTCAATACATCTTGAACAAAAGCTCCATATTTTCCTACAATATTTGTTAGATATCTTCTCATGTGGTCTAAATAATCTCTGTCGAAGTTTACTTCGTCATTAAATAATTTCCCGTCAAGTGCTCCAAATGTACCAAAAGCATCAGCTGAGAACAGACATCCGTTGGTTACGTCTAAAGACATTATAACTTCAGGCCAGTGAACCATTGGAGCTTCAACAAAGGCAAAAGTGTGTTTACCGAAACTAAAAGTGTCTCCTTCTTTAACAATTATTTTATTTTCTTCTTTTATTTCATATCCTGTTTGGCTCATAAATTCAAAGCCTTGTTCTGAACATATAACTTTAACATCTGGATATCTTAAAATTACTTCTTCAATTGCTCCTGCGTGGTCAAGTTCCAAGTGATGAATTAAAAGATAATCAAGGGGTTCGCCATTTAATACTACTTTTATTCTTTCCAAGAAATCTTTTACAATTGACCAGTCAACTGTATCAATCAAAACATTTTTTTCATCCTTTAACAGATATGAGTTATATGAAACTCCTTCCGGAATTGGATGAATATTTTCAAATAGATGTGTTCTGTGATCATTTCCACCAACATAGTAAAGATCATCAGTTACTTTTCTAATATTATATAACATCTTTTACCTCCTAATTACTTTCTATCACTCGGAAATTCCATTTCAATGAAATCTTTCTTTTCTGTTTGACATTCAGGGCATTCCCAAGTATCAGGCAATCTTTCAAAATCTGTACCTGGATCAATTTCACCTTCCGAATCTCCAAGATCAGGATCATATTCATATCCACAACCCGGACATACCATTACTTTATAGTTAGGTGCAAGTTTTCTCGGTTTAGATCTTCTAACTTTCTTCATTGGAGGTGCCGGTTTCTTTTCTTCAGTTCCGAATTCTTCAATAAGAAGAGGCATATATTCATTAATATCACCAACTATTCCATAGTCAGCGTTCTTAAATATTGTAGCACCAGGATTCTTGTTGATTGCAACAATTGTTGAAGCATCTTTGATACCTTTTAGATGTTGAGTTGCTCCTGAAATTCCAAGGGCAAAGTATAGATTTCCTCTGAATTTTTGTCCTGACATACCTACATATCTTTCAAGAGGTAGATATTTAAGTGTTTCAGCAACAGGTCTTGAAGAACCTAAGGAAGCTCCTGCAGCTTGTGCAAGTTTTTTAGCAACTTCCATATTTTCTTTATCGCCAATACCTTTACCTACAGAAACGACCCTTTCAGATTCACTTATAGGAGTATCTACAGGAATTCCTACTGTGAAATCATAGCCATCTTTTTTAAGAGCAGCTACAAGATCCTTTACATTTTTCTTAGGATCATCAGAATCAAACATTTGTTTCTTTCTTTCTCCTGTTATTGGTCCCTTCTTTTCCCCTAATACTGCTGCAACTTTATTTTTCTTTCTCTTTATTTTTCCTACTATATTTGCTGCAATAACAACTCTTTGAATTTCATTTGTTCCTTCATAAATTGTAGTTATTTTAGCATCTCTATAGAATCTTTCAACATCCATTCCTTTTAGGAATCCATTTCCGCCATGGATTTGAAGTGCATCATTTACAACTTCAAGTGCACAGTCAGATGCATACATTTTAGCCATTGCAGATTCCATACCATAGTTTTCATGGTTTGTTTTCATTTCAGCTGCTGAATATACTAAAAATCTTGCTGCACGAATTTTTGTTGCCATGTCTGCAAGTTTAAATGAAATGGCTTGTTGTTGGGCAATTGGTTTTCCAAATTGAATTCTTTCTTTAGCGTATTTTACTGCTGCTTCATATGCTCCTTGAGCAATTCCCAAAGCTTGAGCTGCTATACCTATACGGCCTCCGTCAAGAGTTTGCATAGCAATTCTAAATCCTTGTCCTTCTTGTCCAAGTAAATTTTCTTTAGGAACTTTAACATTGTTAAAAATAAGCTCTGCAGTTGAAGATGATCTTATGCCTAATTTGTCATAGTGATCCCCAAAAGTGAATCCTTCAAATCCTTTTTCAACTATAAAAGCTGAAATTCCATGAGTTCCTATACCTGGAGTTGTAACAGCAAATACTACATAAGTGTCTGCTTTAGGTGCATTGGTTATAAATATTTTATTACCATTTAAGATATAATAATCACCGTTTAGTTCTGCAGTTGTTTCTGTTCCACCTGCATCTGATCCTGCCTCAGGTTCTGTTAAGCCGAAGGCTCCTACATGTTCACCTTTAGCAAGAGGAACTAAGTATTTTTTCTTTTGTTCTTCGGTACCAAAAGCTTCTATAGGATAGCTTCCTAAAGATGTGTGTGCTGATAAAATAACTCCAACACCACCATCAACTCTTGAAAGTTCTTCTACAGCTATTGCATAAGATATAACATCTTTGCCTGCTCCACCGTATTCCTTAGAATAAGGAATACCCATCCAACCATTTTCACCAATTTTTTTAACTATTTCATCAGGATATTCATTGTTTTGATCAAGTGAAAATGCAATGGGTTGAACCTCAGCTTCAGCAAATTCTCTAACAGCTTTACGCAAAGATTCATGTTCATCTGTTGTTTTAAATAACATAGACTTGCCCCCTTCATTTTTATTGCTTACAGAAATATTTTTTTCTTCGGCAACTTTTTTGCTTTCTTCTTGCACATCATTGGCAACTGTTGCACTACTATTGTTGTCAATTTCTTTTTGGTCAGTTTCTTTCTTGATTACTTCTTTTTCTTCATCTTTTAAATCTTTTTCTTTAACATCACCCTTAAAATCTCTTACATCGGATTTGTTTGGCTTGTTAGATTTTTTTCTCTTAAAGATACTCAGAACACTCACCCCCCAAAAATTTTATAGAATAGGAAAGGTTTTCCATTATCTATTAATAAGTACTCAAATAAATCTAAATACTATACTGTAATTGTATCTTTTAATTTTACTACTGTCAATAAATTTAATAATTATTTAAATTTATTTTTGTATTTTAATAGTCTTCTCGCCCATTTAAACTACTGTCAATAAATTTAATAATTATTTAAATTTATTTTTGTATTTTAATAGTCTTCTCGCCCATTTAAACTACTCTAAATTTTATATACCCAATATTATAAATAAAAACAGTTTTATTTAATTTTGTTTTAAATAATTTAAAAATAAAAATTTTTTTGAATTTTTAATAAAACATTTTCAAAATCATCAAATTTTTTATTTTAATAAAAAAATACCAAACTTTAAGTGTTTCCTACACGAAAAATTCGGTATTCTATAAGATGGTTTTTTCTACTAATGATTTTCCATTTTTTATATTTACTGTAAAAGAATTGTCTCCAATGTTAGCTAAATATTGATTATGAGTTACCATAATTATTTGTCTTTCCATAGCTTCTGAAGATTTTTTTAAAAACTCTCCAAGATTAAAATTATAATCATTGCTAACATGCTTTCCTGGTTCATCAAAAATAATAGGTCCTTCTATAGGTGGTTTAGTTAAAAACATAAATGCTATTCTAAGAGCAATTGAAATTATATCAACTACTCCTCCACCCCTTGAATTTTCAGGTTTCGTTCTGACTGTATAACCTTCGTATTCATTTACAACATAAAATTCTGCGCTTACATTATCTCTGCTTTCAGATAATTCTATTTCAAACCTTATATTTTCTTCAAAAACATAAACTAAAAAATTGGTAACCATATTTTCTAATTGTGTTTTTGCTTCGTTTCTTGCAAATTCTGAAGATTTTTTAAGCAAAACTCCAACTTTGTTTAAAACTTCTTTGTATTCCAATTTGCTTTTTATTTCATTTTCTATTGAATCGTATCTTTTTTTTGTCAAGTCATATTGAAATCTTAATTTTGAAACATTTTTGTCGAAGCTGTCAATTTTCTCAACTATATCTTCCATTATAAATCCTCGGGCAAAAGAGAATTTGCCTCACTTATTAAATTTTCAATTTCTTTTTGAAGCTTTAAAATTTCATTGTCAAGATTTTCAGGATCTACATTAAGCTCTTTCAATTTTTTTATAAGTTCTTCTTTATTTCCTTCTAATGCTTCCAATCTTCCAACTGCTGTTGATTTTATTTGGCTTGCTTTATTTATTTTGTTTTTTAATGTTTCTATTTCTTTTTCATAGTTATTGTATTCTTTGTTTTCGTAACTCATATTTCACCCCGCAAATGATTTTCTATATGTTTTTTTGTATTCTCATCAATTTTTGAAAAACAAAAGGGACAGAAATCTAATTTGTTATAAATTTTTCTGTACTCTTCTAAATTTTTTTGGTAATCCTGACTTATAAAATCTATTTTTAGCTTTTCAATTCCAATATCTATTCCAATTTTTGATAAATTTTCATTAATTTGAATAAGCTTATTATAATTGTACAGACTCTTTTCTAATTTTTTAAATAAGTTAAAAGATTCATCTAAGTTTTCGTAACCCTTTAAAAATTTATCTGCTATTTTAAATTTTTCATTAAGGACATTCAACCTTTTTTTTATTTCCAGAAAATCATTAAAGCCTTTATTTTTATTTTCTAAATCATTTAAAATAATTTTAATTTTTTCAAGATTTTCAAGGCTCTTTATTTTTTCTTTTGTTAGATCAATTGTTCTTTCTAAGTTTAAAATTCGATTTTTCAAACTTAATAAATTTAAAAACAATTGATTTATTTTCTTAGATTTGTCATTTGTATCTTTTATAAATTCTAAGTTTTCTAATTTTTTTAATATTTCTTTGTTTTTTTCTATTTCTTTAGAATTATATATAAAATCATTCTTTAAATTAATAAGTTCTTTTAATTTCGCCTTTTTATTTAGGGCTTCTGTAAATATAGTATTTGCATCTTCTAATTTTTTAAATTTATTTATTATGTCTCTTTCTTTTTTTAATTCACCCTCTATGTTTTCTGCCTGGCATTTATAATCTCTAAGCTTAAATAAAAAATCATTATTTTTCAAAAATATTTCTTTTATTTTTTTTAAATTTTCCAGTCTCTTTTCATAATCTTCTAAAAAATTAAGAGAATCTAATTCCGCTTGTGCTTCATCTCTTAAGTTTATTTTGTTTTTAAGTTCAGAATTTAAGCTTAAAAGATCACTTTTTAAATCAGAGTAAGCAGTATCCAATATATCAACATCGTTTAGCTTTCCTATTGCTTTTGCTCTTTCATAAGGAGAATCTTGAATCAAAAATGGACCATCCAATTGCTCAGCTATATTAAGCATAGATTTTGAATATGTAAAATTTGTATACGATCTTATTTGAATTTCTTCGTAAATTTGAGGAGGAACTGTGTTTCCAAAACTTTCGAATCTTTGCAATCTTCCAAAAGAATCTGTAAGTTCATAAATATTTTTTGTCGATAATCGAATTCTCTTTAAAATTACATTATTGCTAAAAAATATTTCAACTGATGTTTCTTTTTCCCCTTCTCTTACAAAAAAATCTCCCTTAGGCTCATTATACAGGGCCCATTTTATTCCTCTGATTATGGCAGTTTTGCCACTATCTGACTGTCCAAGTATTACATTAAGCCCTTGGGTAAATTCAAGTTCACTATATTCATGAGATTGAAAATTTTTTAAAATAACTTTTGTTATATAGATCAATTTTTAACTCCCATCTGAGCCTCTGTAACTCTTCTTAAAGTTTCATCTTTAACATCTTTCGGTATATTTTCTTTGTTTGCAATATCATTAATAATTTTAAAAACATCTCTTTTTTCAAAACTTAAAGATGTTCCTGTGTTAATAATGTCCTCAAATTCAATTGCCTTAGATCTCTTAGATTTTGAGTTTTCTATTTGACTTCTATCTAAAACAAGTTCTCCTGATTGTGCCGATTTTAAGTATATTTCCTTAATTGAAATTTTATCTTTTAATTCAATTATTAATATTTTAGGTTTCCTTTTCATTTCAAGAACTGAATTGCTTATTCTAATAATAGATCCAGGATTAATAAAATATTTTCCATCATGAACTACTGTTTTAAACCCTAAATGATAGTGTCCGCACAAAGTTATATCTGCTTTAGTATCAAATATATCTGAAATCAAAGTGAAATTTATTCCTTCAATAAATGGTTTTTCCATTAAAAATCCATGAACCAAGTGAATTGAATAATCGGCTTCATTATCTACTTCATCCACCATATAGCTTTTTATGTTATCTTTTTCATCAATTCCGTATTTGTAAGGAGAACCGCTAATTTGAACATTGACATCTCCTCTTAACAAAATCCTTTTATTATCCAAGAGATTCATTATTCCTAAATCACATAAAAAACCAAGCATAGTTCTATTTACAGTTTCAGGATTATGACCATATATATCATGATTTCCACTTATAATATATATAGGGCATGGACTTTCCATAAATATTTTAGCAAAAGTTGAGGCAACAGATATAGATGTGTCCGGTCTGTCAAATAAATCTCCCCCATGTAAGATGTAATCCACATTTTCTTCTTTTGCTATTTGAAAAATTTCTCTTGTTTTATTTTCAAGAGTCAGAGGAAAGTCATCCAATCTGTTGACTGGATTAGTTCCTCTGTAATGAGTATCTGTAAAATACAAAAATTTCACAAAATCACCTAAAATTCTCTATCATTGTACTCTTCTTTTTCTTTATCTTCTTCTTCTTCTTTATCTTCTTCTTTATCCGTTTTTAAGGTAGCTCGTATCTTTTCTTCAAGTTTTTTTGCAAGTTCAGGATTTTTTAAAATATAATCCTTAGCATTTTCTCTTCCTTGTCCAAGTTTTATGTCATCAATACTAAACCATGATCCTGCTTTATTGATTAATCCCATATCAGTTGCCATATCAAGTATTATTCCTTCTTTTGAAATTCCCTTTCCATACATTATGTCAAATTCTGCTTGCTTAAATGGAGGTGCAACTTTATTTTTAGCCACTTTTACTCTAACTCTGTTGCCTATCATTTCATCTCCTAATTTTAGAGTTTCAAGTCTTCTTATATCTAATCTTACACTTGCATAAAACCTCAATGCACGTCCACCTGTAGTGGTTTCCGGATTGCCGAAAGTTATTCCTATTTTTTCACGAAGTTGGTTTATAAAAATTACGGCTGTATTTGACTTATTTATTGCTCCTGTAAACTTTCTTAGAGCTTGAGACATAAGTCTTGCATGTCTTCCTACAGTAGCATCTCCCATTTCTCCATCAATTTCAGCTTTTGGAGTTAGGGCTGCTACAGAGTCAATTACAATAACTGATACAGCATTACTCCTAATTAATGTTTCAGCTATTTCCAAAGCTTGTTCTCCTGAATCTGGTTGAGATATTATTAAGTTTTGATCATCAACGCCAAGGGCTCTTGCATATTGAGGATCAAGAGCATGTTCTGCATCTATGAAAGCTGCAATTCCACCTTGCTTTTGTGCTTCAGCAATTATGTGAAGAGCAAGAGTTGTTTTTCCTGAACTTTCAGGCCCATAAATTTCAATTATTCTTCCTTTTGGAACTCCACCTATTCCTAAAGCCATGTCTAAAGAGAGTGCTCCTGTTGGTATAGCTTCTATATCCAATTTTGCATTATCTCCAAGAAGCATTATTGCTCCTTTACCAAATTGTTTTTCAATTCTTGTAACTGCATTTTCAAGAGCTTTTTGTTTGTCCTTATCTTCAATATTAATTTGCATCTGACCCTCCTAATATTTTTATTAAATAAGCTAAAATTTGATCTACGCTATTTCTTTGTATTTCTTTTCTATTTCCTAAAAGATTTAAACAATAATCGTAAAATTTATCTTTATATATTATCCCTATATAAACTTCTCCAACCTTCCCAACACTTGGATTGGGCCCGGCCTCTCCTGTAACTGATACACATATGTCTGAGTGGCTTATATTTTTTAATCCATAAGCCATTTCTTTAGCAACTTGTGGACTTACAACCTTATAATTTTTTATGCTTTCAGCACTTACACCTAATATTTTTATTTTAGCATCATCTGAATAAGTAATAAAAGATTCTTTAAGTACTTTCGATGCCCCCGATACAGATGTTATTTGACTAACCAATAGTCCCCCTGTCATAGACTCAGCAAAAGAAATTGTATAATCATTTTCTTTTAACATTCTAACTAAAGCTTGAGAGGGATTTTCATCATCGGAAAAATAATATCCCTTAAATTCTTTTCTTAATTTTAAATATATGTTATCAGCTTTTTCTTTTAATTCATTTTGATTTTTTCCATAGCAAATAATATCTACTTCCGTATGACTTGATTTTGCATAGGTATTAATCTGACAATTTTCATCTGTTAAGTTTAATTTTCTTATATGCTTTTCTGTAGAAGCCTCTCCAAGTAAGATGCAATTTAAACTTCTTTTTTCTATGAAAAATTTTGTATTTATATAATTGCTAAAATTTTCTTCAACTATTGCTTTAAATTCTTTTGGAGGACCTGGAAGTATAAAAATTTTATTATTATCTGTTTCAATAAGTTCTCCAGGAGCAAGTCCTACAGAATTATTTAATATTTTTGATCCTTCAATAACATAAGTTTGTTTTAAGGCTGAATAATAAAGTTTTCTTCCTAAACTTTCATAATATTTTTTTAAATGTTCTATGAGTTTTTCGTCAGCTTTAATTTTTAAACCTAAAACTTCAGCAAGAGTCTCTTTAGTTATATCGTCTTCAGTGGGCCCTAAGCCTCCTGATAAAAAAATATACTCAGATCTTTCCATAGCCTTCTTCAAAGCATTTGAAATATCCTCTCTATTATCTCCAACTGCACTTAGGTATGAAACTCTAACTCCTAAACTAAAAAGTTTTTTTAAAAGATAGTTTGAATTTGTATCAAGAGTATCACCCCTTAATATTTCATCTCCAACTGCTATTATCTCACCATTTACAAAATTACATGTTTTCAAGATCCAATACCTCTTTATTTTTTACCATATAGTCAACTGCAGAAATAATTGTGAAAAACAGTGAAATATAAAATAAAATTAAACCTGTTTTATATAAAATAGGTAGTCCTATTAACATTAATATTACAGCAACAAGTTGAGTTGCAGTTTTTATTTTTCCAAGACTTCCTGCTGCGATTGTTATGTTCATAGATGCTGCAATGATTCTAAATCCAGTTATTGCAAATTCTCTTGCAATAATAATTATTACTGCCCATGCAGGAATATCTCCCATTTCGCAAAAGATAATTATAGCAGAACATACTAAAATTTTATCAGCAAGAGGATCGGCAAACTTTCCAAAGTTAGTTACCAAATTGTTTTTTCTTGCCAAGTATCCATCTAAAAAATCTGTAAATGAAGCTATACAAAATACAATTGTTGCAATCACTCTAAATTCTTGTCCCAGATACATTAAAATAACAAAAACAGGCACAAGTAAAATTCTTAAAAAAGTTAATTTATTTGGTAGATTCATAACATTCCCCTATTAAATCGTATTCTATTGAATCAGTAATTTTAACATCAACAAAAGAATTAATATTGAGCTCCTTATCAGAACTTATATAAGTTACACCATCTATCTCAGGCGCATCCATATAAGTTCTTCCACTATAAGTTGTCTCATCAATTTTTTCCTCAACTAAAACCTCAAAAACTTCTCCTACTTTTTCAGATAGAGAATTTGCTGAAATATCAGCTTGAATTTCCATGATTTCTTCAAGTCTTTTTCTTTTTATCTCCTCGTCAACTTGATTTTTCATAGAATAAGCAGGAGTTCCCTCTTCTCTTGAATAGGTAAAAACCCCAACTTTGTCAAATTTTGATTCTTCAATAAAGCTTTTTAAAATTTCAAAATCTTCATCAGTTTCAGATGGAAAACCCACAATGAAAGTTGTCCTTATTACCATACCTGGAATTCTATTTCTTAGTTTTTTAATTAGGCTTTCTATATCTTCCTGATTGGTTCTTCTATTCATTAATTTTAAAATTCTGTTACTAATGTGTTGAAGAGGAATATCTGCATATTTTACAAGTTTTTTATTGTTTTTAAATTCTTCAATTAAATCCTCTTTAAAATTATCCGGATATAAATATAAAACTCTAATCCATTTTAATTCTTTAATCTTTGATATTTCTTTTATTAGATTTGTTAATTTATAAGCATTGTATAAATCTATTCCATAATCCGTTGTATTTTGGGCTATTAAAATAATTTCTCTTGTCCCGTTTTTAACAAGATATTCCACTTCTTTATATATGTTTTCAATTTTTCTTGACCTATTTTTTCCCCTCAACTTAGGAATAATGCAATAGGTACAAAAATTATTGCAACCTTCAGAGATTTTAACATATTCTGTAACTTTTACTTCTTTTGGATCCTTATATGCCCCTTCGGTATACTCAACATTTAGATTTCCTGTGAAAACAGGTCTTTGGTCTTTATATAAATCGTCTAAAGCTTCATTTATAAGATTAATGTTTCCTGTTCCTATGATGCCGTCAATTTCCGGAATGTTTTCTAAAAGTTCATCTTTATATCTCTGAGCAAGACAACCTGCTAAAAGTACTTTCTTATCTGAATTTTTTTTCATTTGGCATGCTTCTAAAATAGTATCTATTGATTCTTCCTTTGCAGAATCAATAAAACCACAAGTATTTACAACTATAACATCCGCATCAATAGGGTTATTAGTTGCTTTATATTTTTTTGTATCCAAAATTGAATTCATTATTGAAGTATCAACTTCATTTTTTGAACAACCTAAAGTTACAAAATTTATTTTTTTCATCAAATCTCCCAACTATTTTTCATATTTTTTTAAAAATTCTTCTATTTCCTCATTAGTCATAATTATTGTCCTTGGTTTTGAACCTTCATGAGGGCCTATTATTCCGCTTTCTTCCATTTGATCTACTATTCTTGCCGCTCTTGAATATCCTACTTTAAGTTTTCTTTGTAAAAATGATATTGATGCCTGTTCATCTGTTAAAACATAATTTACGGCGCTTAAAAATAATGGATCTCTATCTTTTTCTATCTCTTTTTTCTTTTGTATCTCTTCTATAACTTTATTTCTGTCTTCTTCTAATTCCTCTGAATTAACCCTAACGAAATCTATTACACGTTCAACTTCTTCATCTGATATAAAAGCACCTTGAATTCTCTTTGGTTTGGAATAAAATCCTGGATAGAATAACATATCACCTTTTCCTAAAAGTTTTTCAGCACCGCCCATATCAAGTATGGTTCTTGAATCAACTGATGAGGAAACTGAAAAAGCTATTCTTGATGGGATATTTGCCTTTATTGTTCCTGTAATTACGTCAACAGATGGTCTTTGGGTTGCTATTATTAAATATATGCCTGCTGCCCTTGCCATTTGTGCAAGCCTTGCAATATAATCTTCAACTTCGCTTGAAGCTACCATCATAAGGTCAGCTAATTCATCTACAATTACAACAATTTTTGGTAAAGCTTCTCCATCATTTGCAAGCATTTTTTTATTATAGCCTTGAATATCACGAACTGCATTTTCAGCAAAAGCTTTGTATCTTTTTTCCATTTCGTCAACCGCCCAATTTAAAGCATAAGCAGCTTTTTTAGGATTTGTTACTACAGGTATTAAAAGATGTGGTATTCCATTGTATATTGAAAGTTCTACAACTTTTGGGTCAATTAATACAAGTCTTACATCTTTAGGTGAAGATTTATAGATTATACTTGTTATAATTCCATTTATACAAACAGATTTACCGCTTCCGGTGGCTCCTGCAATAAGCAAATGTGGCATTTTATCTATCGATGAGATAATATTTTTGCCAGAAACATCTTTACCTAAGGTTAAAGGTAATTGACTTTCTAAATTTTTAAATTCATTAGAATCAATCATCTCTCTTAAAGTAACTGAAGCTTTCTTTTTGTTTGGAACTTCTATTCCCACAACGGATTTACCCGGTATAGGTGCCTCTATTCTTATATCGGAGCTTGCTAAACTAAGAGCTAAATTATCACTTAAAGAAACAATTTTGCTAAGCCTTACTCCTGGAGAAGGTTCCAATTCATAACAAGTTATAGTCGGTCCCTTGTTAATAGCTGTAATTTTTGATTCAATCCCAAAATTTGCCATTGTTTCTTCAATAATTTTTTTATTTTTCAAAATTTCATCGTTGTTTTCTCTATTTTTATCTGAGGAAAAGTTCAAAAGTTCTAAAGGAGGAAATACATATTCTTTTTCTTCTTCTATTAATTCAAAATCCGCCTCATCATCAATAGAATCTTCATCTAATTGATTTTCCTTAGCCTTATTATCTTTAAAAATATCTTTATTTACAGGATCTTCGCTAATTTTTTCTATTTTATCAATTTTATTGTTTTCTAAATTGGAAATTTTTTCTGGATTGTTATTACTGTCATTAAAGTCATTTATTTTAACTTCCGTAAAATCTTCAAGGATAACATTACTTTCCTTATCTTTTAAATCAACTTTATTTTTTTCATAAGACTTTTCATTTTTTACTTTTTTAGCTTCTTTTTTTACTAAATTATGCTCTCTTTGAATTTTTAATTTTGTAACAAAATTTTGAAATTTATTTGAAATAAAATTAAAAGTTTTCTTAATATGAGACAAATTAAAAGAAAAAGTCCAAAATAAAGTTCCAAGTATAATTAAACTTGTCAAAACATAAGATCCAAGTGTACCAAATAGTTTATACATAAAAAAGCCAAAAGTCGCTCCGATTATTCCACCGCCTTTTCCAACAGTAGCATATTCAGAAGAAAGATTTATTCTCTCAATTAAAGTTAAATTTTGACCTTTATTTACATCAAATAAAATAAGCACGCATATTAAAAGAATAAGTGATGAAAAAATATATTTTTTTGCATTTTCTTTTAAATTTTCTATTACTAAAGTGAATCCGACAAAAATAATAAGCAAGGACAAAATAAAGTTTGCTCCTCCGCTAAAATAAGAAAAAGCCTTGTAAAGCAAATCCCCTATAATGCCCATTTTATCTGAAAAAATACTTATAAATGAAATTAAACCAAGCAGAATTAAAATAATTCCTATTAACTCTGAACTTGGTAAATTATTAGTCTTTTTAGTCTTTCTTTTGCGTGTTTTATTCATCTTCCACCTCTTGTTAAATTATAACATACTTTGTAAGATAAACAAATGTTTGTATTATACTCCTGTATGCCCGAACCCCCCTTGAGAACGGTCTGTAGAGGATAGTTCATCAACGAGTTCTATTTGAGCTCTTTCATATTTTATAAATACAAGTTGAGCTATTCTATCTCCATTTTCAATTACTATGTCTTCTTTCCCAAGATTAATTAAAATAACTTTTAATTCTCCCCTATAATCTGAATCAATTGTTCCTATTCCGTTAGGCAGTGAAAGACCTTTTTTTAAAGCAAGCCCTGAACGAGCTCTAACTTGACCTTCATACCCTTCAGGTATTTCAAGAAAAATCCCCGTTGGAACCAATACCCTATCTAAAGGTTTAATAATAAGACTCTCATCTAAATTTGCACGAAGATCCATGCCGCTTGAGCCCTTAGTTTCATATTTTGGAAGCTCATTTTTACTTTTGTTTATAATTTTAACTTTCATTTTTCCTCCATAAAAAAAGCATGAACTTGGTTCATGCCTATTTTAATTATTCTTGTTCCGATTCTTTTTCTTTTGATTTATCATCTTTCTTTTTATCAGGTTTTGGTAACAAAGCCTTTCTGGAAAGAGAGATTTTTCCATCATCATCAATATCTATAACTTTAACAATTACTTTGTCATTTACCTTGAATAAATCTTCAACTTTTTCAGTTCTTTCATGTTGCATTTCTGAAATGTGAAGTAAGCCTTCAGTTCCTTTTTTAAGTTCCACAAAGGCACCAAACTTCATAATTTTTTTAATTTTACCGTTATAAATATCCCCTATTTCAACTTCTTTAACTATTCCTTCGATTATATCAATTGCTTCCTGAGCTTTTTCATGATCATTTGAAATTACGCTGATTTTACCATCATCATCAATATCAATTTTAACTCCGGTTTGTTCAATAATTTTATTTATAACCTTTCCGCCTGCACCAATAACTTCACCTATTTTGTCAGGATCAATAGTCATTGTATAAATAATAGGTGCATATGGAGATAAGTGATCTCTTGGCTTATCAATAGCAGATTTTATAGTTTCAAGAATTGTTAGTCTTGCTTTTTTAGCTCTTCCAAGAGCATCTTCAAGAATTTCTTTTCTTATACCTTCAACCTTTATATCCATTTGTAGTGCAGTTATACCTTCACTTGTTCCAGCAACTTTAAAGTCCATGTCTCCAAAGTGATCTTCTAAACCTTGAATATCAGTTAAGATTTTTGTAATTCCATTTTCTTCAATTAGTCCCATAGCAATTCCTGCAACAGGAGCTTTAATAGGAACACCTGCATCCATTAGAGAAAGAGTTGAACCACAAACACTTGCTTGTGAAGATGAACCATTAGAGCTTAAAACTTCAGATACAACTCTTATAGCATAAGGAAATTCTTCTTCTGAAGGTAAAACCGGTATAAGAGCTCTTTCAGCCAAGGCTCCATGACCAATTTCACGTCTTCCAGGTCCTCTCATAGGTTTTGTGTCCCCTACTGAATATGGAGGAAAATTATAATGGTGAATATATCTCTTAGGTGTATCGTCCCCTAAACCATCAATAACTTGAACTTCAGATAAACCCGCCAAAGTTGTTAAAGATAACACTTGAGTTTGTCCTCTTTTAAAAAGTCCTGAACCATGGGTTCTTTTTAAAAGTCCAACTTCCGCTGAAAGTTCTCTTATTTCATCAAGAGCCCTTCCATCAGGACGCTTTTCTTCTTCAATTATTTGACGTCTTACTTCTGCTACTTCTATTCCTTCCATTATTGATTCAATATCTTTTGAAAATTCTTCCATTTCAGCTTCAAAGTGTTGTCTTATATCTTCCTTAGCTGCTTCAGTTTTTTCTATTCTTAATAATTTATCTTTTTCATTTATTGCATCAATAATTAAATTTCTGCCATATGCAGTAACTTTTTCCTTCAACTCTTCATTTGGAATAAAGACTTCGTAATCCATCTTTTCTTTTCCAACTTCTTCAGTGATTTCAGAAACGAACTTACATATTTTCTTAATTTCTTCATGTCCAGCCAAAATTGCTCCAAGCATTTCTTCTTCACTTACAATATCAGATCCTGCTTCAACCATCATGATTGCAGTTTCTGTTCCTGATAAAGAAAGAGAAATTTTTGATTTATTTCTTTCTTCTTCATTTGGATTTATAATATATTTTCCGTCTATCATTCCAACAAAAACAGATCCAGTTGGACCGTCAAATGGAATATCCGATATGGAAAGGGCAATACTTGAACCAACCATAGCAACAATATCAGGCTGGCAATCTTGATCTACAGAAAGTGCAGTTGCAACTATTTGTACATCATTTCTAAAGCCTTCCGGAAATAAGGGCCTAATAGGTCTGTCAATAAGTCTTGCAGTCAATATAGCCTTTTCGCTTGGTTTTCCTTCTCTTTTAATAAAACCTCCCGGCATTTTTCCCACTGCATACATTTTTTCTTCATAATCAACACTTAAAGGAAAAAAATCAATTCCTTCCCTTGGTAATTTTGAAGAAGTTGCAGTTACAAGAATAGCAGTATCGCCATATTCCACAAGACAGGCTCCATTTGCTTGTTCTGCAAATTTTCCTATTGTTACCTTCATTGTTCTTCCGGCAATTTCCGCTTTGAAAATTTGTTCCATACATCCTCCTTTTTTATAAAAAAGAGCGGGCTTTAACCCCGCTCGTTAACCTCTAATATCTAATTTTTCAACTAAAGTACGATATCTTTCAATGTCTTTATCTTTTAGATATCTAAGAAGATTTCTTCTCTTACCTACCATTTTTAGAAGTCCCCTTCTTGAATGATGGTCTTTCTTATGTTCTTTTAAATGTTCATTTAATTCATTAATTCTCTTAGTAAGAATAGCTATTTGTACTTCAGGAGAACCTGTATCTCCTTCATGAGTTTTATAACTTTCAATAATTTCTAATTTTTCTTCTTTGTTTAACATTTTATTCCTCCATTAATTTAATCTGCCTTTATCAAAGTAAGCGCCGAGGAACGTCAAACCTTGACAAGGTACATATTTAGTTTATCATATTAAGCTTCTATTTGTCTATTGTTTTTCTATTTCTAATTATATCTACGTCTTTTTTTATTTGTTCAAAAAGTTCTTCAACATTATCAAATATAAGCATATCTCTCAATCTTTTAATAAAATCAACCCGTATAACTTTTCCGTAAATATCTTGGTTAAAATCTAAAATATTTGCTTCTATTTTTACCCCTTCATTTTTAAATGTGGGGTTATTTCCAACACTTGTTGCTGCCTTATATCTTTTATTGTCTATAATTACATCTGTATCATAAACTCCATACTTGGGAAGTATATATTGCTTTTTGGGAATTATATTTGCAGTTGGAAATCCCATTTTCTTTCCTAAGTTTTTTCCATGACTTACTTTGCCTATTATTGCAAATGGCCTACCTAAAAGGTCTCCTGCTTCTTCTACAGAACCATTTTCAACAAGACTTCTTATAAGGGTGGAAGATACTATTTTCCCATTTTTCTTATAAGCTTCAATGATATCAAGACTTATATTTTTTTCATGAGCAAAACTTTTTAAACTTTCTAAATCTCCCTTTGCTTTATATCCAAACCTGTAATCATAACCAACTACAATACCCATAACTTTAAGATTTTTATACAAAAAGTCATTAAGAAAAACTAGAGGATCAAGTTTCATAAAAGCTTCATCAAATTCAATTTCGTATATTAGATCAATTCCCAAACTTTGTAAAATTTCATATTTATAAGGGTTTGATGTTAGTAATTTTTTATTTGAATTTTCACCATTAATGGTTTTTTCAGTATTTTCTTTAAAAATTAAAATACTTGCCTTAATATTTTTTTCTTTTGCCCTTTTAATTGCTTGTTTTATTAATTTTTGATGTCCTGTGTGAACTCCGTCAAAATTTCCAAGAGCAATTATAGAATTTTCTTCAGCTTTAAAATTCATGTCTATTTTTAAAATTTTCATATTAATATTCTAATTTTTAACCTTCCGTCAATAAAATTTCCAATTCCTATAAATTGGTTTTTACAGTATATCCTTTTCATAGAAGAATCTGCATTTTCATCATAATATTTAATGCCATTTAAGAGTTTATCATAAAAAGAATCTTTTATATTATATTTAGGCAAATAATATAAAGCTTCTTCCATAGAATAAAGCTTTGAATTTATTTCTTCAAGACTTAAATTTTTTAGCTCTTCTAAAGTTATAGCTTCATTGATGGTAAATCTTCCTACCCTGGTCCTGACTAAGCTTGTCATTACACAAAAAGAATTAAGACTTATTCCTATGTCATGAACTAAGGTCCTAATATAAGTGCCACTTGAACATGAAACTTTAAGTTTTAAATTTTTTTCATCAATAAGTTCCAAGTTATAAATTTCAACTTGTCTTTTAGGCCTTTCAATAACTTGACCTTTTCTTGCCAAATTATATAGTTTTTGACCATTGATTTTAATTGCCGAAAACATTGGAGGAGTCTGCAATATTTTCCCTTGAAATTCTTTTAAAACTTTTTTTATTTCCTCTATCCTTGGAATATTTTGAGTTTTATTTAAAATTTTCCCCGTTGAATCCTGGGTATCAGTTTCATATCCAAATTCTAAGCCTGCAATATATTCTTTAGAATCATTTGAGATATAGCTTGCAACTTTAGTTGCTTTATTAATACACATAGGAAGAACACCCTCAGCCATTGGATCAAGGGTGCCTGTATGTCCTATTTTTTTTATTTTAAGTTTGTTTCGTAAATGATATACAACGTCATGGGACGTCATTCCCTTGCTTTTGTTTATAACTAAAATTCCAAGCATTTAAATTCCTCATCTATTACTTTTATAACTTCTTTTTCAGCCTCTATGATTGGAAATCTAATTGTTCCTCCTGCAGCTCTTATATGTCCACCGCCTTCAAAGTGTCCTACTATTTTTGTGCAATCTATATATTTTTTTGAACGAGTTGAAATCCTTGTGTCTTTTCCCTTTTCTTTTAAAAGCACAGCCAATTCGACCCCTTCTATATCTCTTACAAATTCGACAATTCCATCAGCATCTGATTTTTTTGCTCCAGTATTTAACATATCTTCATCAGTTACCTTAACAATGGCAGCTTTTCCGTTTTGTAAATACAAAATATTTTTTACACTTAAAACTAAAAGTGATGTCTTTTCAACACTTCTTGATTGAAATAAATTTATAGTTATTTGGTTTAAATCTATTCCTAAACTTAAAAGCTTTCCAGCTACTTCAAAGGTCCTTTCTCTTACGGAATCATACTTAAAACTTCCTGTATCCGAAGATATGGCTGTAAATAGGCAAGTTGCCGTATCAATATCCAAACTTCCCATTTGAGATAATAATTCATATAAAATTTCCCCTGTTGCAGGTGCTTTAGGGTCCACTATATTTAAATCTGCAAAATTTGTATTTGTCCTATGATGATCAATATTTACAGTTTTTTTAGCACTTTTAAATATTTTTTTAGCACTTTCTCCTATTCTGTCTTCATCTCCACAGTCAAGAGTTATAAATAGATCTGGTTTAATTTTAATTTCATCTGATTTTTTCAAAAATTTTATATTTGGTAAAAATTTTAAATTTTCTGGTAAAATATCATCTTCTATTGCGTAAACTTCTTTTTTATCTTTAAAAAAAGAATACATACCTAATAGAGAACCCAGATTGTCACCATCAGGATTTAAATGAGAAGCGAGGACTACAGTCCTCGCCTCACTAATAAACTTATTGAACTTGTCCATGGTTTACCTCTTTTATAAGTTCTTCCATTTTCATGTTTATATCAAGGGATTCATCGTTTATAAAAATTAAATCAGGCATTGCACGAAGTTTAAGACTTTTGGAAATTTCTTTTTTTATAAATCCCTTTGCCGAATTTAAACCTTCAATTGCATCTTCTTTAATTTTTTCATCACCCATTATTTGAACATAAACTTTTGCATAAGACAAATCTCTTGTAACTTCAGTATGGGAAATACTTATAATTTCAGGTATCCTTGGATCTTTTATTTTATTTTGCACTATATCTGAAATGACTCTTCTCATTTCTTCAGAAATCTGACTTAATCTTCTATTGTTCATTTTCTTTCTACTTCCTTCATAATGAAAGCTTCAAAAGAATCTTCTTCTTTAATATCGTTAAATCCGTCAAGAACCATTCCGCCTTCAAAACCGGTTTGAAGTTCTTTAACGTCATCTTTAAATCTTTTTAAGGAAGAAATTCCGCCTTCAAATATTACTTTATCATCTCTTAAAACTCTTATTGTAGAATTTCTTGTAATCTTTCCGGATAAAACATAAACTCCTGCAACAATATTGTTATTTGGAAGTTTAAAGGTTTGTCTTACTTGACACCTTCCTTGTACTTCTTCAACAAATTCAGGTTCAAGCATTCCTTTTGCAGCTGCTTCAATATCATTTATAATATCGTAAATAACTCTATAAGTTCTTACATCAACTTCTTCAGCTTTTGCAAGTTCAATTGCATTAATATTAGGTCTTACGTTAAAGCCTATTACAATAGCATTTGATGCTGATGCAAGAGTTATATCGGATTCATTAATTCCTCCAACTCCTGAGTGAACTATTGAAATTTTTACTTCGTCATTTGAAATTTTAAGAAGAGATTGACACAAAGCTTCAACTGAGCCCTTTACATCTCCCTTGACAATTAAATCAAGTTCCTTCATCTCTCCTTCTTTAATTTTATCAAACAAGTTTTCAAGAGAAACTTTATTAGCGTTATTTAATTTATTTTCCCTTAAAATTTCTTTATTTTTATCTGCAATTGTCTTGGCAGTCTTATCGTCTTTCACTGCATAAATAAGATCTCCTGCATTAGGCACATCAGATAAACCTAAAATCACAGCTGGCATGCTTGGGCCTGCTTTTTTTATCCTTTTACCCTTGTCATCATTCATTGCTCTTATTCTGCCGCTAGCAATACCTGAAACAACAAAGTCATTTGCCTTTAAAGTACCTTTTTGTACAAGAACAGTTGCCATAGGTCCCTTACCCTTATCAAGTTTTGCCTCGATTATTGTTCCTATTGCCATTCTGTTAGGATTTGCTTTTAATTCTCCCATTTCAGCTACAAGTAAAATCATTTCAAGTAAATCGTCAATTCCTTCTTTTGTTCGAGCTGAAACAGGAACCATAATTGTATCTCCGCCCCAATCTTCAGCAATAAGGTTTTGCTCACTTAACTCTTGTTTTACCCTGTCTATATTTGCACTTTCCTTGTCAATTTTATTAATAGCTACAATTATAGGAACGTGGGCTGATCTGGCATGGGAAATAGCTTCAATTGTTTGAGGCATAACTCCATCATCAGCTGCTACTACGAGGATAGCCACATCTGTAATTTGTGCTCCTCTTAAACGCATAGCGGTAAATGCTTCGTGGCCCGGTGTATCTAAAAATGTTATTTTCTTTCCCTTAGATGTAACTGTATGAGCACCTATGTGTTGTGTAATCCCACCTGCTTCAGTTGAAGTTACATGTGACTCTTTTATAGCATCAAGTATTGAAGTCTTACCATGGTCAACGTGACCCATTACAGTTACAACAGGAGGTCTTGCCTTCAAAGATTTTTCAGGATCTTCAAAATCAAGTTCAAAACTTTCTTCAATTGATTCTTCAACTCCAGGAGCTGAAATCTCAATTTCGATTCCTAAATCATCAGCTAAAAGTTCGCAAACATCAGAATCTATTGACTCATTTTGACTTGCCATAATTCCCAAGCCTATAAGTTTTGTAATAATAGTTGAAACACTTACATCCAGTGCCTTGGCAAAATCTTTTACCATAAGAGGTGCTTGAACTTGGATTACAACATTTTCCTCAACTTCAACTTCTTTTTTTAATTGTTTTTTTACTTTTTTCTTAGGAGCTTTCTTTGATAAATCTCTTTGCTTATACTCTTCTTGAAGCTCAAATCTATCAACTTTATTATTTTTATAATTTTTATTTTTGGAGCTTTTTTTCTTTGAGTATTCTTGTTTTTTTGCATCTTTTTCAGTTAAAACCTCGCTCATTTTATTAAACGAACGACTTTTAACCTTTCTATCTTGCTTGTAGTCTCCATTTTCTCTATTTGAATCTTTAAAAGACCTCTCTTTAGTTTTGAAGTTATGATTTTTTTCTCTATTTTGGTCTTTATTATTGTCATTTCTTTTATTATTAAATTTATTTTCAGAATAATCTGCTTTATTATTTCTATCTTTTTTAAAGTTTTTTTGACTTGTATTTTTATTGTTTCTGCCGCTATCTATATTGTCTTTTCTATCTTTAGTGTCCCTATTATTAAATCTATTCTTGTTGGGATCAAATCTTTTTTTAGGTTCTCTTGAACTCTTCTGATCTTTAGCTTCTATAGTATTACCCTCTGTCTTTTTATTAAAATTTTGCTTTTTGTTAGTTTTATTTTCCTTAACCTTATTATTTGTAGGTGAGTTTTTTTGATTTTTTTTATTATAAGAATCTCTAATTTTTTTTTCTTCTGCATCAGTTAAGGTTGAAAAATGATTTTTGACTTCTATATTTAAATTGTTAAGTTTTTCTAAAAGTTCTTTACTGCTAACCCCAATTTCTTTAGCAAGAGCATGTACTCTAATGTTTGCCATACAACACCTCCCTGGTGCTTTTACTTACTTATGGAATTCTTCAAGTCTTCATATTGCTCATTTTTTATTTCCATCTCAAAAGCTCTATTAAGTGCTCTTGTTTTTATAGCCCCATTAAGACATTCCAAATTATCACAAATATAAGCACCTCTACCATTTGCTTTTCCCGTTCTATCTACAAAAACCTCATTTTCTTTAGTCTTCACTACTCTTATTAAATCTTTTTTAGGTTTTTGCTGTCCGCATCCTATGCACTTACGCATAGGAATCTTTCTTTCTTTTTTCATATAAGACTATTCTCCTTGAAAGTCTGACAATTCATCATTTGATTCTTCATTTTCTTCAACTTCATTGCCCTTTCTCATTTCATAATCTTCTTCGCTTTCATATCCCAGTTTTTCATATAAGTCATCTTCTGTCATATTATTTTCTTCAAGATATTCTTCAAACTGTGATTCACTTTTAATATCAATTTTCCAATTTGTAAGTTTTGCAGCAAGTCTTGCATTTTGTCCTTCTTTTCCTATAGCAAGAGAAAGTTGATAATCCGGCACAACTACTAAAGCTGATTTTTCTTTATCGTCAACAAATACTTTCTCTACACTTGAAGGGCTTAATGAATTTGCAATAAAATGATCAATTTCTTTTTCCCATATTACTATGTCTATTTTTTCATCATGTAAGTCATCAACAATAGCCTTTACCCTTTGACCTTTATATCCAACACAAGCACCTAAAGCATCAACTTCTTCATTTTTAGAAAAAACTGCAATTTTTGTTCTTGAGCCTGCTTCTCTTGCTATTGAATAAATTTCAACAATACCGTCATGAATTTCTGGAACTTCTATTTCAAAAAGCCTTTTTATTAAATTTGGATGAGATCTGGAAAGTATTATTTGAGGTCCTTTGCTTGTTTTTTTAACTTCAAGCAAAAGCATTTTATACCTGTTTCCGTGAGAGTAATCTTCTCCCTTTATCTGTTCTCCTGGAGGCAATATTCCCTCAGTGTTTCCAAGTTCAACATAAACATATCCCTTAGATGATCTTTGGATAAGACCTGTTATTAATTCATTTTCCCTATCTAAAAATTCATCATAGATAATATCTCTTTCTGCATCCTTAATTTTTTGAATTACAACTTGCTTTGCTGTTTGAGCTGCGATTCTTCCAAAATCTTTAGGGTTTATCGTTTCCTTATAAATATCCCCAAGTTCATATCTGTGATTTATTTTTTTTGCATCATCTATTGAAATTTGAAGAAGTTCGTCTTCTACTTCTTCAACAACTTCTCTGTTTGCAAATACATCTATATGACCATCTTCTCTATTTATCTTTACTTCTACATTTTGGTTTGTTCCGAAATTTTTTTTGTAACTTGTAAGCAAAGCAGATTCAAGTGCATCAAATATGATGTCTTTTTTAACTCCTTTTTCATTTTCAAGTTGATTTAATGCCAATATAAATTCTTCGTTCATAATTCCTCTCTAAAAAACTATTTTCTGTTCCATGTGTGAAATTGATTTAATGGGTAATTTTATAATGTTTCCATCGTTTTCTAAATATACGAATTCCCCATCATAATCCTTTAGACTTCCTTCATAAATTTTTTTACCATCTAAAGGAGCGTACAATTTTGCTTCAACTAAATTATCTAAATTTCTTCTATAATCATCCCTGGTTTTAATTGGTCTATCAAGACCGGGAGAAGAAATCTCAAGATAGTAGGGCTTATTTATTAAGTCCAGATCTTCTATTTCTTTGTCTATCTTTCTTGTCATGTTACTGCAGTCTTCTAAATCAATCCCTTCTTTTTTATAAATATAAATTGAAAGTAAATCATGTTTAGAGCCGACCTTGTATTCAATATCAACTATTTCATAACCAAGTTCTCTTGCAGCATTTTCTGCCATAGGCCATATTTTTTCTTTTAAGATTTTTTTGTCCATATGCCCTCCTATCAAAAAACAAAGAGTGGGATGGCCCACTCTTAGGATGTTTATTATCGTTCATAATAAATTATAACATAAATATGAAATTTAACAAGTTTTTGCCTCTTAGGCTTATGAAATGGTGATTATAAAAAATTAAATATTGAAATTTGATTTGTAGTATCCATATTATCAAAGCAGCCTTGATTTTTTAGCATTTCAACAATTGATTTTGTGGCCTTAGTCTTTTCAATAAAGTCCTCTACTGAAATATATTTATAATTTTCACTAGATTTAACAATTTCATTTGCAATGTTTTCTCCAAGCCCTGGCAAAGACATTAAAGGGACCCTTATATTATTTCCTTCAATTTTAAATTTTTTGGCATCTGATTTATAAATATCAACTCCCAAGAAATTATAACCTCTTGAAATCATTTCAAGAGCAAGTTCCAAAACCGTTTTTTGGTCCTTGTCCTTTTGTGTAGGCTTAGGATCGTTGGATATTTCTTGAATTCTTTCCTTTATAGATTTTTGCCCTGCTAAAATGTATTCTAAAGAAAAATCCGATAATTTATTAGTAAAATAAGTTGTATAAAAAGCCAAGGGGTAATTTAATTTATACCAGGCAACTCTAAAAGATAACATAACATAAGCAACCGCATGGGCCTTAGGAAACATATACTTAATTTTTAAACAAGCATCGATATACCAATCAGGAAGAGGAAGTTTTTTCATTATTTCCATTTGCTCTTCTGTCAGTCCCTTTCCCTTACGAACTTTTTCCATAGTAAAAAATGCCATTTTATTTTCTGCTCCCGCTTGAATTAAATAAATCATAATATCCTCACGAGTTGAAATAACTTGACTTAGCTCTGCTCTTTTTTCGTCCACTAATATTTCTGCATTATTTGTCCACACGTCAGTTCCATGGGACAGTCCAGAAATTCTTACAAGCTCTGAAAAAGTTTTTGGTTTTGTTTTTATGAGCATGCGCTTTACAAAATCCGTTCCAAATTCAGGTATGCCTAAGGTTCCCGTAGGAGTTGAACAAATTTTTTCATCTATTCCCAAGCCTTCAGTTGAAGAAAACAACTTCATTGTCCTTTCATCATTAAGCTCAATAGTTGAAGAGTTAACTTTTGTTAAATCTTCAAGCATTTTAATAATAGTTGGGCCATCATGACCTAATATATCAAGTTTTAAAATTTTTCCATGGAGAAAATTATAGTCAAAATGTGTTGTTATAACATTTGTGCTAGCCTTGTCTGCAGGATGCTGAATTGGTGAAAAATCAAAAATATCACTTGTCTTTGGAACAATCATAACTCCGCCGGGATGCTGACCTGTGGTTCTTTTTATTCCTACAATTGAACCAGCAAGCCTATCTTTTTCCGCTTGTCTTATCATCTTATTTTCATAAAAATCATTTATATAACCGTAGGCTGTTTTTTCTGCAATTGTTCCTATTGTTCCTGCCCTAAAAACATACCCCTCTCCAAATAATTCTTCTGTGTATTTATGAGCTACTGGTTGATACTCACCGGCAAAGTTAAGGTCTATATCAGGCTCCTTATCTCCTTCAAAACCTAAAAAAACTTCAAAGGGAATATTATGGCCATCTCTTCTCATTTCTTCTCCACAAAGAGGGCAATTTTTCACCGGTAAATCTATCCCGGACCCAACTGATTTTTCATCTACAAATTCTGAATGTTTACACTTAGGACACACATAATGAGGCGGAAGAGGATTTACTTCTGTAATCCCTGCCATTGTAGCTGCAAAGGACGAACCAACCGATCCCCTTGATCCTACAAGGTAACCATCTTTATTTGACTTTGTTACAAGTTTTTGAGCAATGATATATAAAACTGCATATCCGTTCCCGATTATTGAACTAAGTTCCTTTTCCAATCTTTCTTCAACAATTTTTGGTAAATTATCTCCATAGATTTCGTGAGCTTTTTTATAAGTCATTTCTCTTAAATCATGTTCAGAGCCCTCTATATATGGTGGAAATTTTCCATCAGGAAGAGGTTTTATTTCTTGGCACATGTTTGCTATTTCTATGGTGTTATCTATAACTATTTTTTCTTTTTCCTCACCCAAGTAATTAAATTCCTCCATCATCTCATCGCTTGTTCTAAAATATAGCTTTTGAGGAATTTTTTCTTCTTCCCTGGTTGGACCTTGTTTGCCATTTAAAACAATTCTTCTGATTAAGTCTTCATGTTGATCTAAATAATAAGAATCGCTGTCTGCAACCACAATTTTATTTAATTTTTTACCTATTCGGACAATTTCTTTATTTATATTTATTAAATCATCCTTTGTAAGTTTATCCTGAACAATGTAGTTAATATTGTTATCTATAGGTTGAATTTCCAAGTAATCATAAAATTCTGCTATTTTTAAAATTTCTTCTTGCGGCTTTTTAAAATAAATTGCCTGCCATAAATCAGATTCTGAATTTCCGCTACCGTATAAAAGTCCTTGCCTCATAGATTTAAGAAGAGATTTTGGAATTTTCGCTTCTTTGGAAAAGTAGTTTAAATGAGATTGACTTACAAGTTTATATAAATTTTTAAGTCCTACTTTATCTTTAATAAGAATTGTCATTGATGTAGGAAATAAAACTCCTTTTTTTATATCTTTAAATAATAGATTTATTTCCTCAAAACTTTTAGGATTTCCTGCAAGACTTAATAATTTTATAAACACATGAGCTGTTGCTTCAGCATCATTTACGGCCCTGTGCGCCCCTATAAGGCTAACTCCGAGGACTTTTGATATCGCAGATAGATTAAATCTTTTTTGGCCTTTTAAAAGCGCTCTTGAAAGAAATAAGGTATCTAAAACAGGATAATCAAAATTTAAATTTTTATCATTCATCTCTCTTCTTATAAAAGAAATATCAAATTGAGCATTATGAGCTACTAAAGTTGATCCTTCAATAAAATTTTTAAAATCATAAATTACCTTATCTATTGTGGGCTCATCAGCAAGCATAGCATTACTAAGGCCTGTTAAATTTTGAACCGTCAAAGGAATCTCTCTTTCAGGGTTTATTAGCTGAGAAAATCTGTCAACAATTTCTCCATCTACAACTTTTACAGCTCCTATTTCAGTTATCTTATCCCTATAAGGCGAAAGACCTGTAGTTTCAATGTCAAAGACAACATAAGAATTGTTAAAATCATGATTTTCGTAATAATCAACTATATTTCCTTCATCTTCTATCATTCTTCCATCTAATCCATATAAAATTTTTATATTGTTTTTTTCTGCAAACTCGCTTGCTTCTGGAAAGGCCTGAACGTCTGTTAAATCTGTTATGGCAATGGCAGGATGACCCCATTCTTGAGCTTTTTTTGCAAATTTTGAAAATTCCGTTACTCCGCTCATAGTGGTCATTTTTGAATGAAGTCTTAGTTCAACACGTTTTTTATTATATTTATCTTCCTTTTCAATCTTTTCAAGCTTTTTTATATAATTTACCATTATTACATCAGTTTTTGAAAAGCTATCAAAAGTAAATTTACCACAAACTTCCACATAATCATTTACTTTAAAACTATTAAAAAATGATTGAGCTTTTTTATTTGAAATAAATACTTTACATTCAATGGAATTGGAATAATCCGTAAGATAAATCATTGCTAAAATTTTTCCACTTTTTGTTTCCTTACTGTCTAATTTGAAAATATAACCTTTTATTTTTACATTTGTAAATTCAGATGACAAATCATTAATTGAAACTTCTTCACCAGATGTTTTTTTGCCGTAAGTATTTATTATTTCCTTATCAGTTTTTTTAAATGATAGATTTTGGTTTGCTGCTTGTACACTTTTGCAAGCCTCTTTTTCCATATTTTCCAATTCTTTATAATAATCATTTAATAAGTCTTCAGCTTCTTTAAATTCTTCATTAAAAGTTAATTGAAATTTATAATTATCTTTTAAAACTTCATCATTAAGCCTTTTTAAAGCATCATTATTTAAGATAGCTTTATAAGTAATTTTATCCGGAGCCTCTAAATTTATTGTTTTTAAATCTTCATCAATTTTCAAATCTTCTTTTTTTAACCAACTTTGAATTGATGGGCAATTCTTAATTAAAAATGAAAATACCTTATCTTCAATTTCTTTTATTTCTTTTACTTCAAAATAAACATTTACTAGTATTTCTTTTAAGTAATCTTTTAAGGCTTCCCTTATTTCATTTTTTATTTTCTCATCCAATTCATAGCCTGTAAAAAAAACAAGGTTTAAATCCATTTTTTCTTCATTAAATTTAATTGATCCTAACTTTATTTCTTCAGCATCTATATTTAATTTTAAATTTAATTTATTTAAAATATTTTTTAAATTAACCACAGTTTCTCCTTATTCTAAATTTTCATAAAAAAATACAGCGTCTTTATCTATATTATATCAAAAGACACTGCATATATTTTATTTCAATTTAATTTTTCTATTTCTTCTAAAAGGGCTTCTAATAATTTATTTTCATCAACTGTTCTTACAATTTGACCTTTTTTAAAAATTACTCCCTTTCCATTTCCTCCGGCAATTCCTAAATCTGCTTCTCTTGCCTCTCCCGGTCCATTTACTCTGCAACCCATTAAGGCAACTTTTATATTTTTATTTATTTTGCCAAAATTTTTTTCAGCTTCATTTACAAGAGAAATTAAATCTATTTTAGTTCTTCCACAAGTTGGGCAAGAAATTATTTCTATTCCGTCTCTTCTAAGATCTAAAGATTTTAAAATTTCTTTTGCAAGATAAACTTCTTCTATAGGATCTGAGGTTAACGAAACACGAATTGTGTCCCCTATTCCTTCTGCAAGTAAAGTTCCTATGCCAATTGCAGATTTTATCGACCCTGTCTTGGGTGGTCCCGCCTCTGTTACTCCTAAATGTAGCGGAGTATCAATAAGTTTTGAAAATTTTCTGTAAGAATCAATCATAAGTTTTACATTTGATGCTTTTAAAGAAACTTTTATATCTTTAAAACCCAAACTTTCCAATTCATTAACTTCTTCAAGGGCACTGTAACAAATTGAATTTTCATTAACTCCTTTAAAGTCGTCTAAAAATTTTTGTTTTATAGAACCTGAATTTACTCCTACTCTTATAGAAATTCCTTTATCCTTACAGGATTCAACAACTTCTTTTACCTTCCACTTTTCTCCTATATTACCTGGATTTATTCTCATTCCGTCAATTCCAAATTTCGCCGCTAAAAGAGCAAGTTTATAGTCATATTGAATATCCGCTATTGTTGGAATGTGTATTTTTTCTTTTATTTTAGGTATTGCTTGAGCATCTTCAAGGTCATTAATTGCAAATCTTATTATGTCACAACCTGCCTCTTCAAGTTCAAGTATTTGTTTTACAGTTTCTTCTACATTTTTAGTATCTGTATTTGTCATTGATTGAATTGATATAGGGCTTTTATTTCCAATCGGAACATTGCCTACGTGAATCAATCTCGTCTTTTTTCTTTCAAACATTTTTTACCTTCTTAAATCTACAAATACTGTAATAAAAATCATAAGACCGATTAAAAATACAAAACCTGCTAAATTTATAAAAGTTTCAAATTTTTCATTTACCGGTTTTTTTCTTATGGCTTCTACAAGTAATAAAACAAACTTTCCTCCGTCAAGAGCCGGTATTGGAAGCAAATTTATAACTCCTAAGTTTGCACTTATAAGTCCCGTTATAAATAAAAGGGATATAATACCTTGTTTAGTGCTTTTTCCTATAGTTTTTATAACTCCAATGGGTCCTGATAAATTATTAAGTCCAGCTTTTCCTGTAATTAACATAGCAAGTGCCTTGAAAACACCCTCAACCACTTGAAAAGTAGTTTTAAAACCTGCAGAAATAGAAGTTAATAAACTTCTTTTAATAATTGGCGTAAAACCTATTAACTTTCTTCCTTCTTTGTCTTTAAAAGTATTAACTTTAAATTCTTTATCTATACCATCACTAAGGACTTTAACTTCCACCTGATCATTTTTTGAATCATTTATAGCGTCGATTATCTCCGCAAAAGTTTTCGTTTCTTTGTTGTCTATGCTTACAATCCTATCTCCCGGCATAATTCCTGCAGATTTTGCAGGCATATTATCCATAAGACTTGCAACTTGCGTGGTTTGAACTCCTAAAAATAAACTTGTTATTGTAAAAATTACAATAGCTAAGACAAAATTCATAAAAGCACCTGCAACTACAACTATCATTCTCTTATAAACAGGGGCACTTCCAAAAGATCTGGAATCTTGGCTATGGGAATCTTCGCCTTCCATTGCACAATATCCTCCCATAGGAATCGCTCTTAAAGTGTATAAAGTTTCTCCTTTTTTCTTTTGAAATATTTTGGGACCCATGCCCACTGCAAACTCGTTAACTTTTATGTCGGAAGCTTTTGCCGCCATAAAATGTCCTCCTTCATGCAGTAATACAACCAAAAGAAAAACTATTATTGAACCTAATATCGTTGCCATGTTTCCTCCTTTATTTTACAATTGAAAAAAGAATATGAACCATAAAAATAACAACTAATATGCTGTCAAATCTGTCCAATACTCCTCCGTGACCTGGAAATATTTTTCCATAGTCCTTTATTTTGCAGTCTCTTTTTATTTTAGAGGCAATTAAATCACCAATTTGAGATACTATTGAAGCAAGTATTAAAAATAAAATCATGTAAACATTAAAACTTATTCCCAAAAAGGTAAGTAGGGCTAATGAAGATAAAAGGCTTCCCAAGAGTCCTCCTATAGCCCCTTCCACACTCTTATTTGGACTTACTCTTTCAATTAATTTATGTCTGCCCATAGTAACACCTACAATATAGGCAAAAGTGTCCGTTGCAAAGGCAATTACAAAGACTAAATAAATATAATAAGTTCCTTCCAAATCATTTATTAAATTAAAAATAAATGGAAGGTAAAAAAAAGAAAAAATTGAATATATGGCATCTTGACTTGTATTTTTTTCCCTAAAAACAAATATAAATGCAATTATAAGGGATAAAAATATAGATGCTGAATAATTCAAGTTTATTTCTTTAAAATACATATCTGAAATTCTAAGTAAAAACAATAAAATTGTAGGTAAAATTATGCTTGGCATTATTAAATTTATGCCAATATTTTTAAAGGCGTTTTTAAGTTCAAAAACACCTATTATTGATAAAATAAAAATAGCACTTCTTAAGATTATTCCTCCTCTTGTTAAGACAAAATATAAGGCTATAATCCCAAATACTGCTGTTAATGTCCTTTTAGAAAGTTGCGACAACTAAAGTCCTCCATATCTGCGATTTCTGTTTTGATATTCAACTATAGCTTCATAAAATTTTTCTTTTGTAAAGTCCGGCCACAAAATATCTGTAAAATAAAATTCAGCATAAGCAAGTTGATATAACATAAAATTAGAAATTCTTTTTTCTCCACCTGGCCTTATTAGTAGGTCGATAGGTGCCTGATCATTGGTGTATAAATATTTTTCAAATAATCTTTCTTCAATACTTGAAACAGAAATTTTGTCCCTTAAAACATCTTGAGAAATGTTTTTACAGGCATTTATTATTTCCATATGAGATCCATAATTCAAGGCAATATTTAATATCATTTTATCATTTTGCTCAGTTTCCTTCAATGCACGTTCTATTTCTTTTTGAACAGGAATTGGAAAAGCTTTATAATCTCCACAAAGATTAATTCTAACTCCATTTTTAACAATCCTGTCTAATTGGCTTTTTATATATTTTATAAGTAAATCTTCTAAAGCATTTATCTCATCTTCAGGTCTTTTCCAATTTTCAGTTGAAAAAGCATATAAACTTAAACTTTTGACATTTATATTGTAAGCCGCTTCAACAATATCTATAACTCTTTTTGCCCCTTCCCTATGGCCCATAGGTCTTGGCATAAATCTTTTTTTTGCCCATCTTCCGTTTCCATCCATTATTATGCCTATATGTTTAGGAACTTTTAAAAGGTCGATTTTTTCTAAATTTGAAGTCATAAAACCTCCTAAAAAAAGGCCTTTCGGCCTTTAATTATATCTCCATAAGTTCATTTTCTTTAAGCTTAGCTATTTCATCAATTTCTTCAATATATTTGTCTGTTAAATCTTGAATTTGCTTTTCGTAATCTCTCAAATCATCTTCTGAAATTTCTTTATTTTTTTCAAGTTTTTTAACTTCGTCTACAGCCAATCTTCTAATATTTCTTACAGCTATTTTAGAATCTTCGCCATTCTTTTTAACAACCCTAACAAGGTCTTTTCTTCTTTCTTCCGTAAGTTGGGGTATAACAAGTCTTATGATTTTACCATCATTTGAAGGATTTAATCCAAGATCTGATTTTAAAATTTCTTTTTCAATTAAAGGTATCATTTTTGCTTCCCAAGGTTGAATAGCAAGAAGTCTTGCTTCCGGTGCGGAAATTCCCGCCACCTGATTAAGCGGTGTTTGTTGTCCGTAATAATCTACGGTTATCTTATCAAGAATCGAAGGATTAGCACGGCCTGCTCTTATATTTTTTAAATCTTCTCTAAAAACTTCTATAGTTCTTTTCATTTTATTTTCAGTGTCGCGTTTAATATCAGAAAACATAACATCCTCCTATTTTACTTTAGTTCCAATGTCTTTGCCCATTACCACATCCAACATATTAGATGGAGTGTCTATGCCAAACACAATTAAAGGTATATCATTGTCCATGCAAAGAGATGTTGCAGTTGCATCCATGATTTTAAGTTCTTTATTCAATATCTCTTTATAGTCTAAGTCTGTATATTTAACAGCTTCATGATTAATCTTAGGATCTGAATCATATATTCCATCAACACCTTTTTTAGCAAGCAAAATAACATCTGCATTTATTTCTGCAGCCCTTAATGCCGCTGTGGTATCTGTTGAAAAATATGGGTTTCCTATACCAGCTGAAAATATTACTATTCTGCCTTTTTCAAGATGACGAATGGCTCTTCTTCTTATATAAGGTTCAGCAACTTCTTTCATTTCTATTGCTGTTTGAACCCTTGTATCAACTTCAAGACTTTCAAGAGCATCTTGAAGAGCAAGAGCATTCATAACGGTACCAAGCATACCCATATAGTCTGAGGTTGCCCTATCCATTGTGGAGGCACTTCTACCTCGCCAAAAGTTTCCTCCACCAACTACTATACCTATTTCAACATTCAAATCATGAATTTTTACGACTTCTTTTGCAATAACTTTTATGGTTTCAGGGTCTATTCCTATACCCCTCTCACCTGCCATAGCTTCGCCGCTTAATTTAAGAATTATTCTTTTATACTTAGGAGACAAGAAACTCACCTCAGTTTCCCATTTGTTTTGCTACTTCTTCAGCGAAATTTTCTTCTCTTTTTTCTAAGCCTTCTCCAACTTCATATCTTACAAATCTTCTGATTTTTATATTTTCACCAATCTTTGCAACAAGATTTGAAAGAAGATCTTTTACCTTTACATCAGGATCCTTAATAAATTTTTGGTCTAATAGACAAATTTCTTCATAGAATTTTTCAAGTCTACCTTCAACCATTTTTTCAATAATTTTTTCAGGTTTTCCTTCGTTAAGAGCTTGTTCCTTTAAAACGGTTTTTTCATGTTCTAATTCTTCTTGAGGAACTTCTTCTCTTGAAACATATTTAGGATTTTGAGCTGCAACTTGCATAGCCATGTCTTTAACAAAAGCTTTAAACTCTTCATTTTTAGAAACAAAATCGGTTTCAGAGTTAACTTCAATTAAAACTCCAATTCTTCCACCGTGGATATAAGATGCAACAATTCCTTCAGATGCAATTCTTGAAGATTTTTTAGCTGCCTTTGCAAGACCTTTTTCTCTTAAAAAGTCAATTGCTTTTTCCATATCTCCTTCAGTTTCTTGAAGGGCTTTTTTACAGTCCATCATTCCCGCTTGAGTAATTTCTCTAAGCTCTTTGATCATTTGTGCAGTAATATTCATTTTTACCTCCTGTTACTTTAAAAAAAGAGTTCAAAGCAAGGCTTTAGAACTCTCTTTTAATTATTCTTCTTCGTTTGAAGTTTCTTCTATAGTTTCTTCTGAAATTTCTTCTATAGCTTCTTCTGAATCTTCTTCAAATATTTCCATTTCTTCCATAGAATCTTCAGAATCTTCATCATTCAAATCAGTTATTTGAGTCCCTTGTTTTCCTTCCAAAACTGCATTTGCAATTGTTTCGGTAATAAGTTTTACCGCTCTTATTGCATCATCGTTGCCCGGAATTGGAAAATCAATTTCATCAGGGTCACAGTTTGTGTCAATAATTCCTACAACCGGGATTCCAAGGATATGTGCTTCTTTAACAGCAATATTTTCTTTTTTAGGATCAACTACAAAAACACAATCAGGTAGTTTATTCATATCCTTTATTCCGCCAAGAAACTTTTCAAGTCTGTCTCTTTCGTGTTTAAGCTTTATAACTTCTTTCTTTGGAAGTAAGTCAAAAGTTCCATCTTCTTCCATTAAATTAAGAGCATGTAATCTTTCAACTCTTCTTTTAATAGTTTTAAAGTTAGTTAAAAGACCTCCCAACCATCTTTGGTTGATAAAAGGCATTTCGCACTTATTAGCTTCTTTTTCAATAGCATCTTGAGCTTGTTTTTTTGTTCCTACAAATAGAACAACTCCGCCATCGGCAGTAAGATTTTTAACAAACTCATAAGCTTCTTCGATTTTCTTTACAGTTTTTTGAAGATCTATTATATAGATTCCATTTCTTTCTGTAAAAATAAATCTTCCCATTTTAGGGTTCCATCTTCTTGTTTGATGACCGAAATGAACTCCGGCTTCAAGAAGAGCTTTCATTGATATAACTGACATTTTGCACCTCCGTTTTTATTTCCTCCATCTTCATCACCCGATTTATAAACCATATAGGCAACGTAAAATCGTCAAAAGATGTGTGTCATTTCATACCTAAGCTATTTTACCATAGGTGTTAATCTTTATCAACTATTTAAATTTTCAAAAATGATATTAATTTAAGAAGTAAATAATTTAAAAAAAATAAATCAGCCGACTCTCAGCTGATTTATAAAAACTATTTTTATTTATTGTTTTTTTTGTTTTCGTTCTTATTTTGGTTTTGTGTGTTTTTATTTGAAGAATTATTTTTTTTGTCATCTTTTTTAGTTTGTTCTTCATTTTCTTTTTTAGGAACTACAACCTTGTACTCTTCTTTTAATTCATAGTCTTTTTTAGGATCTATATATTTTTTAACTTTTGCTTTCTTTTCAAGATCGTTTAGATATTTTGTGAATTTTTCATCAGTTAATTTTTTAGATATTTGGTCTTTAACTTTATCAAATTCAAGATTATTGAAGCTGTTAAGTTTTATTATATGATATCCGTAGGTTGTCTTTACTGGTGAAGAAATTTCTCCTACTTTTAAACTTTTTACAGCCTTTTCAAAATCTGGATCCATTACTCCATTTGAAAAATCTCCAAGCTCTCCACCATTGTCTTTTGAACCTGGATCAGTAGACTTTTCTTTTGCAAGTTTTGCAAAATCTGTGCCTTCATCAAGTTGCTTTTTAATTTCTTTTGCTTCTTTTTCATCAGCAACTAAAATATGAGCTGCATTTGCTGTAAAGTATTCATCCTTGTGAGCATCATATTCTTTCTTAACATCTTCATCTGTTGCTTTTAAATCTTCAAGCATTTTTTTTGTATATTCAGATAAAAATTCTTTTGTTTCCAAATAATTCTTAAAGAATTCTTCAGTTAAGCCTTGTTTCTTTAATGCTTCTTTAAATTTATCTTGACCGCCTTCTTGTTTATACAAAGCATTCAGTTGTTCTTCAACATTTTTAATGTCAGCTTTAATACCCTTTGCTTCCCCGTCTTGCTTTACAATTTCCATTTGAACTAAATTATTTAAAACATATTGTCTTATTCCTTGGTCAACTGTTCCTTTTCCGTTGCCCATATCTTCTTTTAAATAATCTTCTCCATATTGTAAAACAATTGAATTTCTTTGGGCTGCATATTCCATATCAAATTTATCTGTTGTAATGTCAACTCCATTTACAGTGGCAGCCACTCCTTGAGGAGCTTTTTCTCCACAAGCTGTGAGCATAGATGTAAGTGTAATTCCTATTGCGCATACTTTAATTATTTTTTTAATATTCATATAAACTTCCTCTCTTATTATTAGCTTTCTTATTATACTACAAATTAAAATATCTGTCAGTATTTATGGCTTCCTATAATAGCAAGTATACTTTTTATATCCTCAAGAGGATTTTTTAAATTTCTCACTCTTATTTTAGGAAGTCCTCTTAAATTAAAATCCAGATCTTTAAAAGTAAATCTGATTTCATTTATTAAAGGTAAGGTTAATTTTTCCTTTATAAATGAAATTTCATAAGCTTTATTTATTTCAACGATTGATATTATACCAAGTTTTTTCGCAGTTTGTCTAATTAATGAAATATCCATTAAATTGGAAACTTCTCTTGGAATATTTCCAAACCTGTCAAATAATTCATCAAGAAGATCCCTATAATCTTCATTGTTTGAAATTCCTGCAATTTTTTTGTATATCTCAATTGTTATTTCTTCATTATTTATATAAGTCTTAGGTATATAAGAATCAATTTTTATATCTATTGTGGTTTCTACCTCTTCTTCACTTTCCAAACCCTTTTTCTTCTTAATTGCATCTTGTAAATATTTAATGTATAAATCATAACCTATGGTTTCAATATGCCCGCTTTGTTTTTCTCCTAAAATTGAGCCTGAACCTCTTATTTCAAGATCTCTCATGGCAATTTTATAGCCGGAGCCGAATTCTGTAAATTCTTTAATTGATTTTAATCTTTTTTCAGCTATTTCTGACATGGAAATTCTTTTATCATAGGTAAAATATGCATAGGAAAGTCTGTTTGACCTACCTATTCTTCCTCTTAACTGATAAAGCTGTGAAAGACCAAGTCTGTTAGCTTCTGTTACAATCATTGTGTTTGCATTTTGCACATCCATACCGGTTTCAATAATAGTTGAACATAAGAGAACATCCACCTCATGATTTAAAAAAGACATCATGGTTTCCTCAAGGACTTTATCTTTCATTTGACCGTTTGCCATGGCAAAACTTGCCTCAGGAACTAATTTTCTAAGCTCGGCCAATTTGTTTTCCATATTTGAAACCCTGTTGTAGACAAAATACACTTGACCGTCTCTTTCAATTTCTTTTAAAATTGCCTCTCTTATCATCATGTCGTTATATTCAAGGACATAGGTTTGAGTTGGAAATCTTTCTTCAGGAGGCTCATCTATTACAGACATATCTCTTATACCTATCATGGACATTTGCAGTGTTCGTGGAATAGGTGTTGCAGTTAAAGTAAGGGTGTCCACATTTTCTTTGAGAAGTTTTAATGATTCTTTATGTTTAACTCCAAACCTCTGCTCCTCATCAACAATTAAAAGTCCCAAATCTTTAAATTTAATATCTTTTGACAAAAGCCTGTGAGTACCGATTACAATATCCACAAATCCATTTTTTAAATCTTTTATATCTTCCTTTTGTTCTTTGAGACTTCTAAATCTTGAAAGCATGGCAATTTTTATTGGAAAATCCCTAAATCTTTCAACAAGAGTATTGTAATGCTGCTGGGCTAAAATTGTTGTAGGAACTAAAAAAGCAACTTGTTTTGAATCCATAACAGCTTTAAAGGCTGCCCTTATGGCAACTTCCGTCTTCCCATAGCCTACATCGGCACAAAGAAGTCTATCCATAGGTTTTTGTTTTTCCATATCATCTTTTATTTCTTGGCTTGCTCTTAGCTGGCCTTCCGTTTCCTCATAAATAAAAGAATTTTCAAATTCCCTTTGCCATTCAGTGTCAGGACTATATTGATAACCTTTGGAATTTTCCCTGTTTGCATAAAGCTCTATTAAATAATCAGCCATTTCTTCCACAGCTTTTTTGGCTTTACTTTTTTGTTTTTGCCAATCTGTAGAATTTAACTTATTAAGTTTAGGTCTTACCCCTTCACTTCCTATATATTTATGAATTATATCCAAAGATTCAATTGGAATAAAAACCCTATCTCCTCCACTGTATTGTAAAGTTAAATAATCTCTTTTTATTCCTTGAATTTCCATTATGTTATTGCCTACATATTGGGCAATCCCATGAGTTTCATGAACAACATAATCTCCTATTTTTAAATCGGAAAGCTTTATGTCGGATTTTTTTCTCTTTTTTCTTTTAATATTTTGCTCATAAATATCTCCTTGATTTAAAATTATTAACTTGGAATCAACAATTTCAATGCCCTGGCTTAAATTGTTTGTGCTTATTACAATTTCTCCTGAAGAAATTGATTTTCTTTCTTTATTTATTCTGCCTTTTAAATCAAGTTCTTTTAAAGTTATTAAAAGTCTTTGAGCTCTTTTTTCAGACCCTGCCATAAGAAGAATTTTATATCCCTTATACAAGTACGAATTAATATCTTCTTTAAATATTTTTAAACGACCCCTGTAATTTACAATGGATTTTAATTTAAAATTAACTATATCCTTAGGAGTAAAGTCACTTGGTGGATTTAAGAGAGTGTTTAAGGTTAAAACTTTGTCTTCATTTAATTTTTCAATTAAAGCCTGACTTTTAAAAGAAACATTTTCGTGTTCTTTTAAAGCTTCTCCATTTAAAATTAATTCTTTTAAATTTTCCAAATAAGTTCTTAAGTCTGAATTATCTCTTTCAAGAATTTTTCTTGGATCTTCAATAATTATTAATGGTTTTGAAAAATAATCAAAAATTGAACTTAAATATTTTTCATCAATAAAAGGAAGAAGCAAATCCCAATTGTTTACTTGAAAATCGCCACCTAACCTTTCAATATAAAGATTGAATTTTTCCTTTAATCTCTCTAAATCTCTTCCCTTTAACCTTGTTTTTTTAAGAGATTTTTCAATTTTTTCAGCCGCTTTTTTTCTTTCTTCATCAGGAATAATTATTTCTTTTGCAGGGCTTATTAAAACATTTTCTAAATTTTCAATTGATCTTTGACTTTCAATTTCAAAACTTCTTATTGAATCAACTTCATTGTCAAAAAATTCCAAACGCATGGGACCGTCAGGAGTATATATATCTACAATTCCTCCTCTTATGCAATATTCCCCCATGCTTTCCACTTGAAAAACTCTTTCATAACCCATTTTATAAAAAATTTTTCCAAGTTCATTAAGGTCAAATGTGGCACCAATAGAAATTACAAGAAAATTATTTTTAAAAATATCGGGGCTTGTAATTTTATCTTTTAATCCTTTAAAAGTTGTTACAAGGATCTTTTCTTTATTTAAACTTATTTCTTTTAAGGCATTAATCCTGTTTTTGATGTTATCCATGCTTCTATAATCTCTTTCATAGAGAAAAATATCCTTAGCTGGATAATAAGATGCTTTTTTACCTAAAGAATTTAAATCCTCATTTATTTTTTTTGCACGAATCTCATCACTTGTAAGTAAAATTATTTCATTATAATTAAAAGATAAAGCATAAGATATGATGCTTGTGAAACCTTCTATTGTTCCGAAAGCTCCAACTTTTGCACTTTCTTTTTTTAAAGCCTCTAATGTGTCCTTGTAAGATTTTAAATTTTTTAAATTATCTAATAGTATTTCCATATCCACCACAAAAAAGCTGTCATTTAGACAGCTTGTTATTAAAATTATTCATTGCCGTATCAATTCCATTTACAATGTAAGTTGTAATTGCTTCTACAGCAGAGTCAATAGTTTCTCTTATAGATTTTTTTTCATTTTCTGCAAATCCTGATAAAACAAAATCCGCTAAATCAGGTAAATTATTTTTTCCGACTCCGATTTTAAGTCTTGGAAATTCATCTGATTGGAGCTGATAAATAATTGATTTGAGGCCATTATGAGTGCCTGCTGATCCTTTTTTCTTAATCTTAATTGTTGCAAATTCAATATCTATGTCATCAACTACAACTAAAAGATTTTTTATGTCCTCCTTGTAAAAGTTCATAACTTCTCTTACTGCCTCTCCACTATTATTCATAAAAGTTTGAGGCTTTACAAGTATAATCTTTTCACCGTTTAGATAAAATTCACCTATTAAAGATTTAAATTTTATTTTATCAACTCTTACATTATATTTTTTTGCCAATCTGTCTATAGTTAAAAATCCCATATTATGTCTTGTATTTTCATATCTATTGCCGGGATTTCCAAGACCTACTATTATATGCATTATTTATCAAACATCTGACTTACAGATGTATTGGCATTTATTCTTCTTATAGCAGAGGCAAAAATTGGAGCGACGCTTATTTGACTTAACTTTCCCTTTAATTTATCTTCCCCTACCTTAATTGTATCCGTAACTACAAATTCTTCCATTACAGAAGATTCAATCCTATCATAAGCAGGACCGGAAAGAACTGCATGAGTTGCACAACCGTAAACTTTTTTTGCCCCATTGTCTTTTAGAGCTTTGGCAGCTTGGCAAATAGTTCCTGCAGTGTCAACTATATCATCAATTAAAATACAATCCTTTCCTTCAATATCTCCTATAATATTCATTACTTCAGAAACATTAGGCTTAGGTCTTCTCTTTTCAATAATTGCAATAGGAAGATTCAATCTATTGGCAAAAGTTCTTGCACGAGTTACTCCTCCCAGGTCTGGAGAAACAACTACAAAATCTTCACTTGAGTCCTTTACTATCTTTTCAAAATAATTTGATAGATAAGGTATTGCTGAAAGATGATCAACGGGAATATTAAAATAACCTTGAATTTGTCCGGCATGTAAATCCATGGCAACCACTCTGTCAGCTCCTGCAGTTTCTAAAAGGTCTGCTACTAATTTAGAAGTTATAGGCTCTCTCGCCTTAGTCTTCCTATCTTGTCTTGCATATCCATAGTAAGGTATAACAACATTAATTCGACCGGCAGAAGCACGTTTAAGAGCATCAAGTAAAATTAAAAGTTCCATTAAATTATCATTTACAGGACTTGAAGTTGATTGAATGATGTAAACATCTTTTCCTCTTGCAGTTTCCCCAATATCAAGTTGAATTTCTCCATCTGAAAATTTTTTAACTTCGCATTTAGCCATTTCAATGCCTAAATTTTCGCAAATCTTTTGTACAAGTTCGCGGTTGGAATTACCAGTAAAAATTTGTATTTTACCTAAGTGTCCATTACATGAATTCATTCTTTTCCTCCTAATAAACCTTTCTTTTCAACCCAATCCTTAAAGCTCAATTGCTTTGATCTTTCAAGAGCAAGTTCTCCCTTAGAAACTTTCTTTGTAATAGTGGAGCCTGCTGCAACATAGCCATAATCTTCCACAACAAGAGGAGCCACTAAGTTTGAATTGCTGCCTATAAAAGCGTTATCGCCAACAATTGTTCTGAATTTATTTTTGCCGTCATAATTGACGAAAATAGCACCACAACCTATATTTACATTTTTCCCAACATCTGCATCTCCAACATATGCCAGATGGGAAGCTTTTGTGCCCTTTCCTAAACTTGAATTTTTTATTTCAACGAAATTTCCTATTTTACAATTATCACCAATATTTGAATTTGGTCTTAAATGAGAAAATGGACCTATTTTAACTCCATTTGAAACAATAGAACTTTCAATAAGAGATGATTCTATTTCCACATTATCACCTATAGTAGAATCTACAATTCTGGTGTTTCCTCTAATTATTACATTTTCTCCAATTACAGTATTTCCTTCTAAGTAAACTCCTGGGAATATAATTGTATCCTTAGATATTTTAACATTCTTTTCAACATAACTTGACTTAGGATCTATAAAGGTAACACCATTATCAAGATGAAAATTAATTATTTTTTCATTAAGAATTTTTTGAAGTTCACATAATTGTCTTCTGGAATTAACTCCAAGGATCTGAATTTCATCATAAATAGTATAGGCGCCTACATTTTTATTATCTTTTTTTAAGTTTCCTAAAACATCAGTTAAATATAGCTCTCCTTGAGCATTATTTGTATTTAATTTTCCTAAATATTCCTTTAGTAAACCACCCTTAAAAGCAAAAATACCAGAATTAATTTCTTTTATTTGCTTTTCGGAATCATCAGCATCTTTTTCCTCAACGATTTTTAAAACTTGATCTCCATGTCTTATTATTCTTCCGTAGCCCTTGGGATTTTCCAAATGGGCGGACAAAACGCTGCAATCAAAATTATTTTTTTTATGATAAGTTAAAAAATCCTCAATGGTCTTAGCTTCAATAAGTGGAGTATCTCCATTTAAAATAAGAACCGAATCCTCATCTTTAAACTCATCTTTTGCACAAAGAACTGCAAAACCTGTCCCATAAGGATTTTCTCCACCTATAGGTTGTTCTACAATAGTAATATTACTGTTTTTAAAATGTTCTTTTACAATTTCTTTTTTATGACCTAAAACTAAAATAATTTTATCAACTTTATCTGAACAAGAATTGATTACATGGTCTACAAGAGAAAAACCTCCCACTTTATGCATTACTTTTGGAAGGTTTGATTTCATCCTTGTTCCTTCGCCTGCCGCAAGGATTATAGCAATTTTCATATTTCACCTCAAATTATAAATTAATTATACCTTTACACAGGATTTATAACAAGGTTTTGTAAAATATACTTATAATTTATTTTAAATTCCTTTGATTTAACAGGCCCTTTTAAAACCTTTCCCATATGAAGTTAATTTTTAATTATTTTTTATCCAATAACAAATCAAAAGATTTTTTACCATTTTTTTTAAATATTTTAAAAAAAGACTTAAAATTTTTAAGTCTCTTTTTATATTTTTTTAAAAGTTTTTTAATATTATTGATTGCAAAAGATTTGCTGATTTTTCAATGTCGTCCAAACATCTTTCCAATTTGTCAAAGGTTCTTGTCCAAATTAAAAGTTCTTTTGCATCTTTTTCTTTAATATAAAGGTTTCTTATAGCATTTAGGTGGAGGTTATCTCCTTCTTCTTCAAGTCTGTTTACTTCTATAATTTTATCTCTAATTTCTGAGTTTTTATTGTAGTTTTGAAATTCAATTATTGCTTCATAAAGCGCGTCTGTTGCACTACAAATTAATTGGGAAAATTTTAAAGCTTCCGGTTTTATTTCATGAATGTTATACATATAAAGGGCAAACAAAACGTCTTCTATTGAGTCTGTAGGCTCGTCCAGTTCTTCAATGAGAACTTGTATGTCTTCTCTATCTATAGGAGTTAAAAATTCTTTTATTAAATGACTTTGGGTTATATGAATTAGGCCGTCGTTTGAATGTTCTATTTCGTGCATCTCGCTCATTCTGGCTATTAATTCTGAAGGCTTATAATCATTTAGTATTTCATTTAAAAGGGTTGCCGCCGCCATGGATCCTTCTACCATTTCTCTTAGTATTTTAAAATAATTAAATTCTATTTTTTCCATATTATCACCATATTATTAAGATAAGTTTTGTAAATAAAAATCCCAGGAATATATTAACTGGAAAAGTTAAAAACCAAGTTATTATCATTTTAAAAACAAATGACCAGTTAACATTTGAAAATCTTTTTGATGCCCCCACTCCCATTAGAGCGCTTGTAGAGGCGTGAGTTGTGGATACTGGAAGTCCAAAAATACTTGCTCCTAAGATTGCAAGAGACCCTCCCATGTCGGAGGAAAAACCTTCAAAGTTTTCAATCCTTACAAGATTCATTCCTATTGATTTTATAATTTTTTTGCCCCCTATTGCTGTTCCAAGTCCCATTGCAAGACCGAATATTAAAAGTAGGTATATGGGTATTTTATTTATGATTTCTTTGTCTTTAAAGGCTGATAGAACTATGAAAAGAACTCCCAAATATTTTTGTCCATTTTGGACTCCGTTCATAAAGGCAAGAAAGGCTCCTGAAAATATTTGAGCTTTTTTAAAGGGTTCCTGAAGTTTTCTTCTGTCTTTATTCTTACAAAATTTTTTTATTATATTTACTATTAAGTATCCAAATAAAAAACTCAAAATAATTGCGAGAAAAAATCCTATAAAAACTTTTAAAAATTCTTTTATTCCTATTCCTGCAAATCCTGATACTGCAAGACTCGACCCTATAAGTCCTGATACCAGGGCGTGGGATTCGGAGCTTGGTATGTCAAAATGCCAGGCCCCTATAGACCAAATAATTACTGATATTAGGGCTGAGATTATTCCAATAAAAACAATATCACTTTTATTCCCAAAGTTTACTAAACCGTAAATTGTTTTTTCCACTCTTGTGTTTGACATCATTATTGTGAGAACTCCTAAAAAGTTCATAAATCCTGCTATGGCTATGGCATAGTCAACATTTATCGCTCTTGTTGAAACGCAAGTTACTATTGCGTTTGATGCGTCTGTAATTCCGTTTACTACCATCCCGCCTATTATTAAAATGATTGTTATTAATAAAATAGGGTTTGTAAAAACTTCTCCTAAAAATTCTGAAAATCCTATAGTCATATTAACCTCTTTTTTCGTATTGGATTCTATGAAATTATTATATCACATCATTTTTTATATAGCTTTTTTTGCAAAATAAAAAAACTCACCTTTTTACAGATGAGTTTTTCTTTTTTTATTTCTATTTAACTACTATATTTAGTATTTTTCCCGGAACATAAATTTCTTTTACTATTTTTTTATTTTCCGTCCAGGTCTTATAGTTTTCGTTTTCTCTTGCAATTTTTAAAACTTCTTCTTTATCTGCTTGTCTATTTATTTCTATGGTGAATCTTACTTTACCATTAAATTGTACAGGCATTTCTATGATTGAAGAAATTGTTTTTTCTTCTTCGTATTCTGGCCATTTTTGTTCATGGATATATCCGCCGAATTTTCCTTCTTCCCAAAGTTCTTCTGTTATATGTGGAGCTACGGGATTTAACAAAATTAAAAATATTTTATAATCTTCTTTTGTTATTTTTCCTGCATCATAGAATTCGTTTAAAAGTGACATAAGGGAAGCTATTGCCGTGTTGTATTTTAAATTTTCATAGTCAAAGGAAACTTTTTTTATTGTTTTGTGAATTGATTGTTCAAGTTTACTTTCTTTAAGATTTTCATCAACTAATTCAAATGCTTTATAAACTCTTTCAAGAAATCTTCTGCATCCTTTAACACCTTCTTCACTCCAAGGTGCTGATTTTTCGAAATCTCCTATAAACATTTCATAGGTTCTTAAAGTATCTGCTCCAAATTCTTTTACAACATCATCAGGATTTACTACATTACCTCTTGATTTGGACATCTTTTCTCCGTTTTTACCAAGAATCATTCCGTGAGAAGTTCTCTTTTGATAGGGTTCTTTTGTTGGGACAAGTCCTAAGTCGTATAAAAATCTGTGCCAAAATCTGGAGTACAATAAGTGAAGAGTTGTGTGTTCCATTCCTCCGTTATACCAATCAACATTTAACCAATATTTTAATTTGTTTTGATCTGCAAATTCTTTTTTATTGTGAGGATCTATATAACGAAGATAATACCATGAGCTTCCTGCCCAGTTAGGCATTGTATCTGTTTCTCTTTTTGCTGGTCCGCCACAAATTGGACAAGTTGTATTTACCCAATCAGTCATTTTTGATAAGGGTGATTCTCCATCGTGAGATGGCTCATAATCTTCAACTTTAGGTAATTTTAAAGGAAGTTCATTTTCATCAATTCCTACCCAGCCGTGTTTTTCACAGTAAACTACAGGAATTGGTTCTCCCCAATACCTTTGTCTTGAAAATACCCAATCTCTTAATTTATAATTAGTCTTTTTTGCTCCAATATTATTTTCTTCAAGCCAAGCAATTATTTTTTCCATTGCTTCTTTTACACTTAAACCATTTAAAAATCCTGAATTTACAAGTTTTCCTTCAGATGTTTCAATGTTTGGCTTTTCATCAACATCAGGACCATCTATTACTTTAACTATTTTTAAACCAAATTTTTTTGCAAACTCATGATCTCTTGTGTCATGACCAGGAACTGCCATAATTGCTCCTGTTCCGTAGGACATAAGGACATAATCTGAAATCCATATAGGTATTTCTTCATTGGTTAAAGGATTAATAGCTTTTAGTCCTTTTAGTTCCACTCCCGTTTTATTAGTATTTAACTCGCTTCTTTCAAAGTCGCTTTTTTTGGATACTTCATTTACATATTTTTCTACTTCTTCATAATTTTCGATCTGCTCTTTATGATTTTTTACAATTGGATGTTCCGGTGAAAGAACCATGTAAGTTGCACCGAAAATTGTGTCTGGTCTTGTTGTAAATATTTCTATTTTTTCATCCGAATTTTTTAAATTGAAAAATACTTGTGCTCCTATACTTTTCCCAATCCAATTTTTTTGTTGTAATTTTACTCTATCTATAAAATCAACTTCATCTAATCCTTGAATTAGTTTTTCAGCATAGTCTGTGATTTTAAGCATCCATTGGCTTTTTACCTTTTGAACAACTTCTGTTCCACATCTTTCGCATTTGCCCCCTACAACTTCTTCATTTGCAAGACCGACCTTACATGAAGGGCACCAATTAATAGGCATTTCAGATTTATAAGCAAGACCATTTTCCAATAATTTTAAAAATATCCACTGAGTCCATTTATAGTATTCAGGATCCGTTGTGTTTATCTCTCTATCCCAATCAAAGGAAAATCCTATTGATTGTAATTGCTCTTTAAACCTTTTTACATTTTCTTTTGTTACAATTTCAGGATGAATTTTATGCTTTATTGCATAGTTTTCCGTTGGCAGACCGAAGGCATCCCAGCCCATTGGAAAAAGAACATTTTGACCTTCAAGTCTTCTTTTTCTTGCAACTATATCAAGAGCTGTATAAGGTCTTGGGTGTCCAACGTGAAGTCCTTGTCCTGATGGATAAGGAAATTCTACTAAAGCATAAAATTTTTTCTTTGAACTATCATCTTGGGCTTTAAAAGTTTTATTTTCTTCCCAAAATTTTTGCCATTTTTTTTCTATTTTTGAAGGATTATATTCTCTCATTTTTTCTCCTTAAAATTCTGCAGATCCTACTGTTCTTGGAAATGGAATGACATCTCTTATATTTCCCATTCCTGTTATATACATAACTGCTCTTTCAAATCCAAGACCGTAACCTGAAGTTATTACTGAACCGTATCTTCTTAAATCCAAATACCATTCATAAGTTTCCAAATCCATACCGTTATCAAGAATTCTTTGTTTTAAAACATCAAGTCTGTGCTCTCTTTGAGAACCACCTATTATTTCTCCAATTCCAGGAACTAAAAGGTCGCAAGCTGCAACAGTTTTGCCGTCTTCATTTAAAGTCATATAAAAGGCTTTAATTTCCTTTGGATAGTTTGTTACAAATATAGGCTTTTTAAAAATCTTTTCAGTTAAATATCTTTCATGTTCCGTTTGAAGGTCTATTCCCCATTTTACAGGATATTTAAATTCTTCTTTTGATTTTTCAAGTAGTTCAATTGCTTCAGTATAAGTTACTCTTCCAAAGTCGTTTGAAACAATATTTTGAAGTCTTTCTAAAAGATTTTTGTCTACAAAACTGTTAAAGAAATTCATTTCATCTGGTGCATTCTCAAGAACATAATTTATAACATATTTAAGCATAGATTCAGCGTTTTCCATATTGTCATTTAAATCTGCAAAAGCCATTTCCGGTTCTATCATCCAAAATTCTGCAGCATGTCTTGTAGTGTTTGAATTTTCTGCTCTAAATGTAGGTCCGAATGTATATACATTTTTAAAAGCATGGGCAAAGGCTTCTGCTTCAAGTTGACCAGAAACTGTAAGATTTGTTTCTTTGCCGAAAAAGTCTTTGGAATAATCTATTTTTCCATTTTCTTTTGGAACTTCATTTAAATCTAAAGTTGTAACCTGAAACATTTCTCCTGCTCCTTCAGCATCAGAGCCTGTAATAACTGGAGTGTGAACGTATATAAAACCATTTTCTTGGAAAAATTTATGAATTGCAAAAGCTATTAAACTTCTGACTCTAAAAACTGCATTAAAGGTGTTTGTCCTTGGTCTTAAATGAGCTTTTGTCCTTAAATATTCCATTGTGTGTCTTTTCTTTTGAAGGGGATAATCATTATTTGAAACTCCCATAAGTTCAATGCTTTTTCCGTGAATTTCAATATTTTGTTTTGCTCCCGGACTTTCTACAACTATTCCCTTTACCTTTAAAGAACTTGGTAATTGAAATTTTTGAACTTGTTCAAAATTTTCAAGTTCATTGTCATAAACAACTTGAATTGATTTAAAACATGAGCCATCATTTAATTCAATGAATCCAAAGTTTTTTGATGCTCTTGATGTTTTTATCCAACCTTCAATTTCCACTTCTTTATCAATTAATTCCTTGTTTGTAAGAACTTCTTTAATATCTAAAACCATAATTTCCTCCTTAATCATTATTTTATTATAGCATAAAAGGTCTATTTATCTATATTTTTGAGGTTTTCTTTTATAATTTTTTCATAACCCGAATCTTTAGGTTGATAATATTTTTTCTCTTTAAATTCATCGGGCAAATATTGTTGCTTTACATATGAATTTGGATAGTCGTGAGGATATAAATACTTTGAATTTTTATTAAATGAGGGATTGTGAGGATCTCTTAAATACATGGGTATTTCAAAGTTTTTTCCTCTTTTTATATCTTCTAATGCCATGCCTATGCCCATATATGATGCATTGCTTTTTTTTGCACTTGATAGATATGTTACGCACTGAGCAAGTATTATTCTTCCTTCAGGCATTCCTACAATATTTAGACCTTCAAAGGCACTTACTGCTACTTTTAATGCATTAGGGTCGGCATTTCCTATATCTTCCGATGCGGAAATAATTAATCTTCTTGCAATAAATTTAGGATCTTCTCCAGAATCAAGCATTTTTGCAAGGTAAAATAGCCCTGCATCAGGATCACTTCCTCTTATGGATTTTATAAATGCAGAGATTGTATCGTAATGGTTATTTCCATTTTTATCATATTTTACGTTTTTCTTTAAAATGGAATTTTCCACATCTTCCGTATCTATTTTTATAAGTCCTTTTTCATCTGAATCTGTAGAGAGAACAACTATTTCCAGGGCATTTAAAAGAGCTCTTCCATCTCCATTTGCATTATTAATTAAAAAGCTTTTTGCCCCTTCACTTATTTCTATTTTTAAATTTTTAAATCCATCTTCGCTTTCAAGGGCCCTGCTTAATAATATGAGCAAATCTTTTTCTTTTAAAGGCTTTAAATTTATAACCTGCATTCTTGATAAGAGGGCTCCATTTACTTCAAAATATGGATTTTCCGTTGTGGCCCCTATTAAGGTAACTATTCCTTTTTCTACAAAAGGTAAAAGTCCATCTTGTTGGGTTTTATTAAATCTATGAATTTCATCTATGAAGAGTATTGTTTTTTTTGAGTTAAATTTTAAATTATCTTCAGCTTCTTTCAGAGCTTCTCTTAATTCTTTTAAATTTGAGGTGACTGCTGAAAGTCTTATAAAATTTATATTAAGTGTATTTGCTATTATCTCCGCAAGAGTTGTTTTTCCAACTCCTGGTGGACCATAAAAAATAATGGAAAAAATTTTATTTGCTTTTAAAAGTCTGTTTATATATTTTCCTGGACCTATTATTTCATCTTGACCCACAAATTCTTCAATTGTTTTTGGTCTTAATCTATCTGCAAGAGGGGCGCTTTTATTAACTTGTTTTTCAAGATTCATTTCAAAAAAATTCATTCTTTTTTCTTCTCCAAAATTTTTACAAGTTCATTTAAAAAACTTTCCGTATCTTTAAATTGTCTATAGACCGAAGCAAATCTCACATAACTTACTTCATCAAGATCTTTTAATTCATCCATTACAAGCTCTCCTATTTCATGGGAGCTAATTTCTCTTTTCATGGAGTTTCTAATTCTCTTTTCTATATTGTCTACTGCCCTATCTATTTCATCAATTTGAACAGGTCTTTTTTCACAAGATTTAATAATTCCCTTTTCAATTTTACTTCTGTCGAAACTTTGTCTATTTCCGTCTTTTTTTATTACTATAATGGGAGTTTCTTCCATTCTTTCATAGGTTGTCCATCTTGATTTACATTTTGGGCACTCTCTTCTTCTTCTAATAATAGCTCCCTCATCTGTGGGCCTTGTGTCAGTTACCTTTGAATCTTCATATCCACAATATGGACATTTCATTTTTTAATCTCCTTTATATAAAAAAAAGGGTATCATATGACACCCTTAAAAAAATCAACAATCATTTTCTTTTTCTCAAAAAATCAGGAATATTCAGTTCTCCATTGTCCCTATTAATTTCAGTATTTCCTATTTTATCAATTGTCGGTCTTGCTTTACCTTCATTTTCTTCTTCATCAAATTCTGTTGCTATAACTGTAATTTTTACACTATCTTTTAATGTATCATCTATTCCTGCGCCAAATATAATATTTGCATCATCGGAAACGTAATTTCTAATTAAATCTGCAGCTTCATTAACTTCAAAAATACCAAGATCATTTCCTGCTGTTATATTAATTAAAACTGATTTTGCTCCTTCAATTGATGTTTCAAGAAGAGGTGAATTAATTGCAAGTTTTGCTGCTTCTGTAGCTCTATCATCTCCATTTGCAATACCTATACCCATATGAGCTATGCCTTTTTTCTCCATAATTGTCTTAACATCGGCAAAGTCAAGATTAATTAGATTTGGTATAGAAATTAAATCGGATATTCCTTGTATACCTTGTTTTAATATTTCATCAGCCATTTCAAAAGCTTTAGAAAAACTTGTCTTTTTATCAGAAATAGAAAGAAGTCTGTCGTTAGGAATTATAACAAGAGTATCAACTTTATCCTTTAATGCATTTATTCCACGTTCTGCTGATTTAGATCTCTTCAATCCTTCAAAAGTAAATGGTTTTGTAACAACACCTACAGTTAATAGTCCAAGTTCTTGGGCAACTTCAGCAACAATCGGTGCAGCACCCGTTCCGGTTCCGCCTCCCATTCCTGCAGTAATAAACACCATATCTGCTCCTTCAAGAGCGTCTCTGATTTCGTCTTTAGATTCTTCCGCTGCTTGTTCGCCAACGTCAGGATTAGCTCCTGCTCCAAGACCCTTTGTAACTTTTTCGCCTATTTGGATTTTATTTTCAGCTAATGTATTTTTAAGAGCTTGCCTATCTGTATTTAATGCAAAATATTCAACTCCCTTAACGCCGGCATTTATCATTCTGTTAACTGCATTATTTCCACCGCCGCCTACGCCCACAATTTTAATTTTGGCGAAATCATCATGATCCATATCAAAATCTAACATAAACTTCCTCCTCTTTATTTTAAGTATAATAATCTATCTTTATTTTATTAGTAAATTTCTAATTAGTCAATAAAAATGCTATATTTAGTCATTTTCTATATAATTATCTCAATTATTTTCATAATTTGTGTCATCTTGTAAAACAACTATTACGTCGTCTCCTGAAACAAGGTCAATAGAAACAATATTTTTGCCAGTTTCTTCTACATCTTTAAAAACTTTGTCAAGAAGTTTCATCTTATAATCATATTTTTCATCTCCACCAAATATGATTTCAATATCATTTTTTAAAGTAAAACTTAAATTTTCTTTATCATAGCTTATTTTCTTGATTTCATCTTTATATTTACTATTTAAAAGTTTTAAAGAAACACTTCTTAAATTTTTGTCATTTCTAAATATGAAGGCACCTATTTCATACTTGTTTGTATCTATACCTTCTATATCAATTAGTTTGTCATTAAAATTATCTGAAGTTTTTAAAATTCTAAATTCATCGTCAATAATATAGCTGGTTAAACCCTTTACTTCTCCTATAGGGTGCCTTTCTGTAATGAAAATTTTAAGATTTCCCCTTAAAGAAAATTTAATATTTGCATCTTTTACAAAGGAAAGTTTTTTTAAGTTTAAAATAATTTTATTTTTTTCAGTAAAATTATAATTTTGACCTTGACTAAGCCCAGCAGCTTTAAGTATCTCTTCAGATTTAACTTGGCTGTTTCCTCTTATATCTATGGATTTTATTCTAAAAAGACCAGCTTTCAAAACAAGAAAAATACCCAGTATTATAAATACTAATAAAAACATTATTTTTTTTAATTTTCTCTTAGCTTTTCGCTTTTTTATTTTTTTATTCGTTCTTTGTTGCATCTAATCAACTACTTTTAAAATATTATCCACTAATTCCTTTACAGCACTTATATTACCTAAGCTTTTAGCATTTTTACTCATTTCTTTTAATTTATCATCATCTTTTAAAAGAGCGGTGATCTTTTCAAATAACAATTCACCATTTAATTTGTCTTCATAAATAATTTGACTCGCACCTTTTTCAGCATAGCTTTTTGCATTAAAAACTTGATGATTTCCTGCAGTGTATGCTTTTGGAATCAAAATGCTGGGAAGACCCACCGCTGAAATTTCAGCAAGAGTCATGGCACTTGAACTTGCCACTACAAGATCGCTTATCATAAGTAAGTCCGGTATCTCAAAGGAATAATCTTTTATAATTATATTTTTTGGTAATTCAATATCTTTTATTGCATTCATAAAACTCTCATAGTGGACTTTTCCTGTTATATGAATAAATCTGAAATCTAAATTTTTTTTGCTTTTTATGATTTCAATAACTGCTTCATTTGTAGATTCCTGACCTCCTGATCCTCCAAAAGATAAAACTGTTTTTATATTACCTTCATAAGACAACTTTTTTAAAGCTTCTTCTTTAGAAATATGTTCAAAATTACTTCTAATAGGATTCCCTGTAAAAATAACATTTTTTTCATTAAAATATTTTTTTGCTTCTTTAAAGTTTAGAGCAATCAAAGAGGCTCTTTTTGCAAGATATTTATTTGTTTTACCCGGATAGGCATTTTGTTCCTGAATAACTGTTGGTATATGCTTTTGTTGTGCTTTTAAAACAATTGGAGCACAAACATAACCCCCTGTGCCTATTACTATATCCGGTTTAAATTCTGATATTATTTTTTCACATTGCCTCAAGCCCTTATATAAAGCAAGTAAAGTTTTTACAGTTTCAACATTTACCTTTTTCCTTGGGAGACCTTTTACATCAATGGCTTTAAAATTAAAACCGGCCTTGGGAACTATTTCAGCTTCAAGGCCATTTTTTGTGCCTATATAAAGTATGTCCGCATTTTTATCTCTATTCTTAATTTCATTTGCTATAGCAAGGGCCGGATAAATATGACCTCCTGTGCCTCCGCCTGATAATATATATTTCATCTGTTTCCTCTTTTTGATATTCCAAGAACTAATCCTGCAGCAAATAATGTAACAATAATTGAAGTTCCACCATAAGAAATAAAGGGTAAAGTAATTCCTGTTACAGGAAATAATTTACAAGTTACTCCAATATTAAATATAGCTTGTAAACCTATATAACTGGTAATTCCGGCAGCCATAAATTTATCAAAGTAATTTGACGCTTTATTAGCTATAGTATAACCTCTAATAATAAATATCACAAATAAAACTAAAATTATCATGGCTCCTAAAAGACCGAACTCTTCACATATAATTGAAAAGATGAAATCTGAATGAGCTGCAAAAACATTGTACCTTTGTCTGGAATGAAATAAACCAACTCCTGCAAAGCCTCCCATTGCAATGGCATATAAACTTTGAAATTGGTGGTAAGTAAATTTATTCATTTCACTACCGGTAAAACCTACAAGCCTATCAATACGATAGCTGAAAATTTTTATAAAAATAAAAACTGCTACAAGACCTATGGCTAAAATAATTACAAGTTGATGGGGTCTTATACCTGCAATTATATACATAATAAACAGCGAAAGTCCTATTACTATGGCTGTAGATAAGTCTTTAAAAAATATAATTCCTGCTGAAAAGGCAAAAATTACCAAAATAGTAATAAAGACTTCATTTTTATCTAAATTCCGCCTATTTTTTTCAAGATATTCGGCAAAAAATATTATAGATGAAATTTTTATTAAATCTGAAGGTTGGATTTTTCTATTTATAATAGGAATTAAAATGGATCTTACTTGCCCATGTTCATTAACTCCAATTGGTGTAAACAATAAAAGTCCTAAAAATATTGATGCAACAAATCCTGCCAGTGCCCACTTTTTAATAAAAGTTCTTGGCAAATTAATGGCAAAAAGCATTATGATAAGTCCTATAATCATGCTCAAAATATGTCTTTTTGTATAAAAAAAAGCATCATTTTTATGATATTTTACCGCTTGAGGATATGATGCGCTTGTTATGCAAATAATACTTATTAAAAGCATTACGCAAATAACAAAAAATAAGGTCATATCAACATCTTTAAGTGTTTTTTTTATCATTATAAATTCCTAACTAATTCTTTAAATTTGTCTCCTCTTTCTTCATAATTTTTAAACATATCCCAAGAAGCACAAGCAGGAGACAATAACACAACATCATCTTTTTTTGCAGTTTTATAAGCAAAATTTACAGCTTCTTCCAAATCATCAACAACATGATATGGAATGTTTAATTTTTCCCCTTCATTCTTTAATTTATCTTTTGTTGCTCCTAATAAAATCATTTTTTTAATTGCATCTTTATTGTTTTTCAGCATTTCATAAAAATCTGATTTTTTATCATAGCCTCCAGCAATTAAAATTATATTTTTAAAAGCCTTTAAAGCAACATCTGTAGAATCAGGGTTGGTACCCTTTGAGTCATTATAATATTCCACTCCATTTATTTTTCTTACAAATTCAATTCTATGAGGAGCTCCTTTAAATTCCATTAAAGTTTTCTCAATGATTTCATTTTTTACTCCATAAACTTTAGCTGCAAGGATTGCTCCAAGGATATTTCCCTTGTTGTGGTCCCCTTTTAGTAAAACTTTATCCGTATCCATAATTTTTTCAAGTTTTCCTTCAATAAGAGTATAAAAAGCATTATCTTTTATAAAGGCTCCATTTAAGTGTGGGTATTCCATGGCATAGGCTAAAAGATTTGTCTTTGGCCCTTCCATTGTTTTTAAAAATGGATCATCAAAATTAATTATAAGGTAGTCCTCATTTGTCATATTTTTATAAATATTTTTTTTCGCTTCCTGATAATTATAAAGGCTACCATGCCAATCTAAATGATCACTTGTAATGTTTGTAATTACTCCAACATGGGGATGAAATTTATTTGTAAAGGCTAACTGAAAAGAACTGCACTCAACTACTAAATAATCTTTTTCTGAAATTTCATCTAAGCAATCAAAGATTCCATTGCCTATATTTCCAACAAGGTAAGTCTTTCCCATATTTTCCAAAATCTTACCTATAAGCATTGTAACTGTAGTTTTTCCATTTGTGCCTGTAACTGCAACTGTATTTTTTGTTTTAAGTAAAGAAAAAGCAAGTTCCAAGTCAGAATAAACTTTTATTCCTAATTTTTCCGCTTCTTCTATTAATCTGTGATTAGGTTTTATGCCCGGACTTTTAACAAGAAAATCTATATTATTAAAATTCCCATCAAATTTTTTTGCTTTTTCAAATCCTGAAAAATCTTTGTCATCATAGATGTATAAGTTTACATCCTTATCTTTATAATAATCGTATAAAGATTTGCCGGTTATTCCCGTTCCTATTAATAAAATGTTTTTCATAATATATCCTTAAAAAATCATAAAATAAGCTATTATACATAAAATAAGCTCTACTAAACAAAATAATTTAACAACTTTTGTTTCTTTCCAGCCAAGTTGCTCAAAATGATGATGCAAGGGGCTCATTAAAAATATTCTTTTTCCTCTTAACTTAAAAGACAAAACTTGTAGTATAACAGATAATGTTTCTATAAAATAAATCCCCCCTGCAATTGGAAGTATAAGAGGCAAATTAAGCATAACTGCAACTGCACTTACAATTCCTCCAAGGGCAAGAGACCCTGTATCCCCCATAAAAACTTTTGCAGGGTATTTGTTGAATTTTAAATACCCTATTAGAGCTCCAACCATTGAAAGACATAAAATTAATATACCTGGTCTTTGAAATTTATAAGCGCAGATTGAAAAAAATAAAAGACATATAATTGTAACTCCGCTTGCCAGTCCATCTAATCCGTCAGTTAAATTTACAGAATTTACCGTTCCCACAATTACAAAAATTATAAAGGGAATATAAAATATCCCGAAATTAACCATATTTTTTACTAGAGGCAAATAGACATTGGTTGATAAATCTTTTGAATTATATTGAAAAATAAGAAGTATTACAGCACCAAAAATTTGAAGCAAAAGTTTTTGAAGCGCCGTAAGCCCTAAATTTCTTTTTTTTACAACTTTAATATAGTCATCAATAAAACCTACTGATCCAAATATAAAAGTTGATATTAATATAACCATAGAATCTAAGTTAAAATTAAAAGTAATAATCGTAGATCCAAGTAAGGAAATTAAAAATATAAGTCCTCCTATTGTAGGAGTTCCACCCTTAACTAAATGGCTTAAAGGACCTTCTTCTCTAATACTTTGCCCTGCATTAAGCCTGTGTAAAAGAGGTATTATTATCGGCCCTAAAATTAAAGAAAAAACCAAGCCTGCCATAAAAGAAGCTATATATCTAAACATTATTTATCTCTCTTTCATCTATTTTTTTTATTATTATTTTCATTATTGTTTTTTCCATTTTCTTTGTGACTGTTTTTTTCTTCAAAAGAATTTTCATCTTCAGATTTATTTTCATCATAATTAGTTAAATTGTCACATTTTAATAGAATTTTTGATTCTTCAGTCAGTCTCGTACCAGGAAGAGGTTTTTGAGATACTATAGAACCGTTGCCTACAATATTATACTCTATGTTAAGAGCTTTTAAAATAGATTCTGCTTGCTGGTCTTTCATTCCTGTCATAAGAGGCATTATTTTTTCTTCGTCAGGATCATTTAACTCAACATCAATAATTGTTCCGTTTTTTACAATACTTCCCGCTTTTGGGTTTTGTGAAATTACAACAGATGAGTCCTTTGTGTTTTTATTTGGAGTATTAAATCTAAGTCCTGCATCGACCAAAATTTTTCCCGCATCAATTACAAGTCTATTTGTTACATCAGGAACTTCAATATCTTCTTTTAAGGCATTTTCATCAACTTTTTCAGTTTTAGGTACTTTTAAATACTCAAGAGATTTAGCCATAACTTCTTGGGCAATGGGAGCAGCTACAGTTGCTCCATAAAAATCTCCCTTCGGTCTATTTATTACTACTAAAACTGTTATTTGAGGATCCATTGCCGGTGCAAGTCCTATAAAAGAGGAGTTATATTCATCTTCATAACCATTAGCAGATGCTATATAGGCTGTCCCTGTTTTTCCCCCTATTTTATATCCTGGAACTTGCGCCTTCTTACCTGTTCCTTCTTCAACAACTTTTGCCATTATGTCTTTAAGAGTTTTTGAAGTTTCTTGAGAAATAACCCTTCTTAAAGTATTGGTTTTAAATTTTTCAATTATATTTCCATCATTATCTACAACTTCTTTTATAATCCTGGGTTCATTTAAAAATCCCCCGTTTCCTATGGCGGAAACAGCATTGATTAATTGGATTGGAGTAACAGCTATACCATGGCCATAGCTCATTGTAGAAATACTTACTTTTGATATATGTTTAGGATCTTTAGGTATTGTACCATTTACTTCTCCTTTAAGATCAATTCCCGTCTTATCTCCAAATCCGAAAGCTCTTATATATTTTAAAAATCTTTCAGGCCCCAATTCTCTTCCTACTTTTACAAGGGTTATGTTGCAAGATTCTTCCATTGCCTCTAAAAAAGTTCTGGGTCCCCTGTTTTTTGAAGTACATGAAATTTTAACTCCCTTCATGTCAGTTAAAACTCCTGGGCAGGTATAAACTCTACTTGGATTTGTAGTCGCTTCTTCAATGGCAGCAGCAGCAGTTATAAGTTTAAATGTTGATCCTGGTTCATATTGAGATTCAACTGAAAAATTTTTCCAGTTTTCTGCCCAAAGATCAACTTTATCACTATCTTTTAGTCCTTTCCATTCCTCTTCTTGTTTTTTATTTATAGGATTTCTCGGCTCATTTGGATCATATTCATCTAAATTTACCATGGCAAGAATTTGTGCAGTTTTTGTATCCTGAACTATAATTGAAACCTTATCTGGTTCATATAAATTATAGGCTTTTTGAGCAGCTTCATCAGCAAAATTTTGAATGTTTACATCTATTGAAGATACTAAATTAAAACCGTTTTTTGGGGCATAGTTTTCTTCTTTTGTCATTGGTATTTGTTGCTGCTGTTCACTTTTTATTTTTATTGATTTTCCCGCGATTCCTGACAATTCATCATCATAATAAGATTCAAGACCATAAATTCCGAAGTTTTCATTATTTAAAAATCCTAAGACATGGGCTGCTGATTTTCCGAAAGGATAAAATCTTTTTATATAGTCTTCATTACTTATTCTGGGATTATTTAATTCTCTTATTTTTAAGGCAACTTTTCTATCAACATCTCTGGCAATTCTCACCATTTTATCTTGACTTATTTGCAAAAGTAAATCTTCCCTATTTAAATTTAAAATATTAGCAAGACTTGTTGCATCTTCTTCTAAGGTTTTTTTCCTGTCAATGTTAAATTTTGCCATTCTGTCTTCATATTGCTGATCAGATTCTCTCTTGCCCTTGTTTTTTCCCCCACGAGGAATTATTAGGCTTGAATCGTAATAAATAGTAGATTTAGAAACATTTAATGCCATAACCTTTTTATTTCTGTCATAAATTAATCCTCTATTGGATTGAATACTTTCTTGTTTTGTAAGTTGTCTTAAAGCTGCTTTTGTAAGTTCTTCAGATTCAAAAGCTTGTATATATAATAGCCTTACGGCAATTAAAATAAATAAAAAAACCAGGACTGTTAATGTAAAAAAAATCCTCTTGTTAGAACTCACAATTGTTTTTTTTACTTTTTCCCCGGTTTTATCTTTACGGTTGTTTAATTTCAAAACTGCCTCCCCAGTTAATTTTTAGTAAATGATTTAATAACTGAAACTATGGGACTTAAAAATACGTTGTTGTTAACATCTTTTTGTTTTTTATCTTCCTTGACATCTATGTAAACAATTTGTTTTTCATCCGGATGAACCATTCCAAGTTTATACATTGCTGCATCTTGAATTTCTTGAGAACTTATAATTCCTTTTATTTCTCCTTCAAGAGACAATTTTGTATTTTCAAGATCTTTTATTTCGCTTTCTTGTTTTATCAATGCTCTATCTAAATTTGAAATTTGTGCTTGAAGAGCTGTTACAACTATAGATAATATTATAACAAGTATACAAGTAAGTACAAGTGGCATGTTAGACATTTTAATTTTTCTTTTTCTTATAAGGCTTTTTTGCCTTTTTAACTTACCCTTCATGGCTATCTCCAATTTTTTCCGCACATCTTAATTTTGCTGAGTGCGCTCTGTTATTTTCTTCAAGCTCTTCTTTTGAAGCTACTATAGGTTTTCTTGTAATAATTTCTATTTCCCTTTTTTTATCGCAATTGCAGTAGGGCATTTCCGGTGGACAAATACAATCAAGGTAGTAATATTTAAAAGTTTCTTTAACTATCCTGTCTTCAAGAGAATGAAAAGATATTACACATATTCTCCCACCCACATTAAGTCTCTCTATCATTTTTCCAAGGCTTTTTCTCAACACACCTATCTCATTGTTAGTTTCTATTCTTAAAGCTTGGAAAACTCTTTTTGCAGGATGGGGACCTTTTGCTCTGAATTTCATAGGAATTGCAGCTTTTATAATATCAACCAGCTCGAAAGTAGTTTCAATTTTTTTCTCATTTCTTTTTTCTACAATAAATTCCGCAATTCTTTGAGACCACTTTTCTTCACCATATTGCCTGAAAATTCTGATTAAATCTTCCTTAGAATAGTCATTGACAATATCTTTAGCACTTATTTCCATGGAATCGTCCATTCTCATATCAAGAGGCCCGTCATATTTATAAGAAAAACCTCTGTCTCCCTGGTCAAATTGATATGAGCTTACTCCAAGATCAAGTAAAATTCCGTCAACCTTATCTATATCTAATGAATTTAAAACTTCTTCAAAATTTCCATAATTGTTGTGAAACAATTTATAGTTTTGATTAATTTTAGATAATCTCTTCTCTGACGCTTCTAAAGCTATCTTATCCTGATCAATGCCTATTAATAGACCTGTTCCTTCAAGTCTTCTAAGTATTTCCGATGAATGTCCCGCTCCGCCTAAAGTTCCGTCTACATATATTTTATTTTTTCTTATATTTAATAAATTTATGGTTTCATCAAATAAAACCGGAGTGTGTTCAAATTTCATTTATATACCTAACTGATCTAAAGTTTGGGCTTGTTCTTCGTAACTTAATCCTTCTTGAGAATTAAATTCTTCCCACTTGTCTTGTGCCCATATTTCAGCCCTCGTATCAAGACCTATAATCACAAGTTCTTTTCCCATTTCAGCATGGTCTCTAAGATTTTGAGGGAGCAAAACTCTACCCTGTTTATCAATAGATGAAGTAACGGCTCCGGAGTAAAAGTTCCTAAGAAATGCTCTGGCATTTTTATTTGAAAGTGGTAGTTCTTTAAGTTTGGAGGTTATTCTCTCCCATTCATTTTTAGGATATAAAAAGACACAATTATCTAAGCCTTTAGTAAGTACAAAATCTCCTAAAATTGAATCACGAAATTTAGATGGAATTGTTATTCTTCCTCTTTCATCGAGGGTGAGATTGTATTGGCCTATAAGCATTTTTTTCTCCCTTTTACTCCATTTTAAACCATATTACTCCATTTGCTTATATTTTACACCATCTCATCAGGTAAATCTACTGTAATTTTAGTTATTTTCAATATTTTAAAAAAATTTTTTAATTTTTTATGATTTATTTGAAACATTTTTTGTTTTTTATTTTTTATGCCATATGTGAAGCATTATTTTTTATTTTATTTCATTTGGCTAAGGCCGCCGAACCAATAAAATTGGTCTCTATATTTTTCATAAATATCTGTGCGAGAAATCAAAACCAATTTTTTTAAATATTTTTTATGCTCTATGTGAAGCATTTTATTTTTGTTTAAATAAAAAAATCCCATCGACTTAATCGATGGGTTTATAGGAGTTAGATAAATTATGAAATTCTATCTGTTAGCCATTATTATTTTTATTTCTTCTTCATTTATGCCAACCATTGCTTCTCCAAGATCTTCAGATACTTCAGCAATTATTTTGTCATCCATGTAATTTTCAACTGCCTTTACAATTGCTTTAGCTCTTTTTTCTGGATTATTTGATTTAAAAATTCCTGATCCTACAAATACTCCTTCAGCTCCTAATCTTCTCATAAGAGCTGCGTCTGCTGGTGTTGCCACTCCGCCAGCACTAAAGTTTGCAACTGGAAGTTTTTTATTGTCATGAACATATTTTAAAAGTTCATAACTTACTTGCATTTCTTTTGCTGTTTTATATAATTCGTCTTCTTTTAAACTTGCTACAAAAGACATTTGACCTATGATTTTTCTTAAATGATTTACAGCTTGAGAAACATCTCCTGTTCCTGCTTCACCTTTTGTTCTGATCATAGAAGCCCCTTCTTCAATTCTTCTCAAAGCTTCTCCTAAATCTCTTGCGCCACATACAAAAGGTGTTTTAAAGTTTTTCTTATCAATGTGGTTATCGTTGTCTGCCGGAGTTAAGACTTCAGATTCATCTATGTAGTCTATTCCTATAGCTTCAAGGATTGATGCTTCAACAAAATGTCCTATTCTGCATTTTGCCATTACAGGAATTTTTACTGTTTTTTTAATTTCTTTAATCATCTTAGGATCACTCATTCTTGATACTCCTCCCACAGCTCTAATGTCGGCAGGAATTCTTTCGAGAGCCATAACTGCAACTGCTCCAGCTTCTTCTGCAATTTTTGCTTGTTCAGGGCTTGTTACATCCATAATTACTCCACCCTTTAAGGAGTTTGTAAGTTCAATAAATTTTTTATTCATATTTTACCTCTCATTTATTATTTTAATGACATTATAAGCGTTTTTTGATATCATCAAAAGTATCAAAACTATTTATTTTCGAGGTACCAGATGATAACTTTAAATTTTAATAAAGATGAACCTTTATTTTTACAACTTTACAATCACATAAGAAATGAAATTATTTTTGGAAATTTAAAAAGCGGTACTCCCTTGCCTTCTAAGAGAAATTTGTCAAATCATCTTGGAGTTTCCGTTAATACAGTTACTTCCGCTTATGAAACTTTAATGGATGAGGGCTACATTTATTCAAAGGAAAGAGTAGGCTTTTTTGTTGCCGATATTGATAACCTTATTAATATAAAAAAAGAAGAAAAAAATTTAATCTCCAAAAAATTTTTAAATTATAAGTATGATTTTGATTTAAATAAAAATTCAACTTTTAATTTTCCAAACACTAATTTTAAAAAATTAATTAATGAATCCCTATCTTTAGAAAATCTCTTAAATACAAGAGATCCCAAAGGTCTTTATGAACTTAGAAATTCCATTGCAAATTATTTGTTGTCTGCAAGAGGCATTAAAACTAATCCTCAGAGTATAATTGTAAGTTCCGGTATAGAATATTTATTTCAGGCTCTTTTTTATATTTTGCCTAAAAATTCAAAATTTACTTTAGAAAATCCCGGTTATAAAAATCTTTTAAAATTATTTGATCTTAATGGCTTTAAATATGATTTTACCGATGTAGACGATTATGGAATAAATCCATCAAAAATTCCAAAAAATTCAAATATTTTTTTGGTTACCCCATCTCACCAATTTCCTGTCGGCTCAATACTTCCCATTGACAGAAGAATAAAGCTTTTAAATTTTTCAAATAAAGTTTCCGGTTTCATTATTGAAGATGACTATGACAGTGAGTTTAAATATTACGGAAGACCTATCCCCGCTTTAAAAAGTTTGGATAAAATTGATAGGGTTATTTATATTTCCAATTTTTCAAAATCAATTTCACCTACTCTTCGTGTAAGCTATATGATTTTGCCAAAGGACCTTTTAAAAAAATATGAAGATTTAAAACCTTTTTTAAATTGCCCTGTTCCGAACCTTATTCAAATTTCTCTTTCTAAATTTATAGACGGAGGCTTTTTTGAAAGACATTTAAATAAAATGAGAAAATTATACGATGAAAGGCGAAAGTTTGCCCTTTCTCTTTTTAAAAACCAAAAAAAATTTAAAGTCTTTGATAAAAAAGCCGGCCTTCATTTTATTTTAGAGGTTGATACTTCTATTAGTGAAGAGGAGCTTATAAAATATTTAAGAGATAATTCTATTTTTATTCAGGGAATTTCAAATTTTTTAAGCAGACCTATAAAATACAAAAAGCCGAGATTAATACTCGGCTTCGGTAACATGTCAAAAACTTCTCTTGAAGAAGGAATTAATAAAATTATTGAACTTATTAATTCTATTTCTTAAGAATTTAAAACTTGTTGAATTTTTGTATTTATTAAATCAATGGCAACTTTGTTGTAGCCTCCTTCTGGGATAATTATATCCGCATATCTTTTTGAAGGCTCTACAAATTGCAAATGGGCAGGTCTTACACTGGACATATACTGTAAAATTACAGAATCTAAAGTCCTGCCTCTTTCTTTTAAGTCCCTTAAAATTCTTCTTATAATCCTAACATCACTATCTGTATCCACAAATACTTTTATATCAAGAAGTTCTCTTATTTTTTCTTCTGTTAAAATTAAAATTCCTTCAAGGATTATTACATCTGATGGGCTTACATTTTCCCTTTCTTTTTTTCTGTTGTGAACTTCAAAATCATAAATTGGTTTTTCAATTGTTTTGCCATCTATTAAATCCTTAAGTTGAGAAATTAAAAGATCATTGTCAAAAGCAAAGGGGTGATCGTAGTTTGTCTTTATTCTTTCTTCGAAGGGTTTATCTGATTGATCTTTATAATAGGAGTCTTGTTCAATAACTGTAACTGAATCTTTGTCAATTAATTTTATAAGTTCTTTTGTTACAGTTGATTTTCCGCTTCCGCTTCCTCCAGCTATTCCAATTACTACAGGTTTTTTCATTCCTCATTCTTCCTTCTTATCATATAATTATAAGCGACCGGCTCTTTTATTTTAAATTTAAAAATCATTTGAACCTTATTTGCAAGGTCAATTGGCTTATTATTCTTATCGAACATACCCTCAATTTTTTGAGTAAAATGTTTTTTGCCAGGTCCAAAAATTTCAACAGTATCTCCATCAAAAACTCTGTTTCTCATTTCCACTGTTGCCATTTTACTTTCTTCATCATAATCCAATACAATTCCTATGAAATCGTAGCCTCTAATATAGGAATTGTCAGTATAAACTTGTGAATCGCTTTTAACTTTTCCATAAAAAAATCCCTTTGTCCAATCTCTGTGAGAAACTTTTTTAAGTTCTTCCATAAGATAGGGATCATATTTATAATTTTTAGGATCTTTATAATATTCATCAATAGCCATCCTATAAGACCTTATAGTTGTGGCAAGGTAATATTCACTTTTTACTCTTCCCTCAATTTTCAAAGATCTGATTCCGGCTTCAATTAAATCATCTATATGGTCTATCATGCAAAGATCTTTAGAATTCATAATAAAAGACCCTTCTTCATGTTCTTCTATGGGAAAATATTCCCCCGGTCTTTTTTCTTCTACAAGATAATATTTATATCTGCAAGGTTGAGCACAATCTCCCATGTTTGCATCTCTTCCTGTCATATAATTTGATAAAAGGCATCTGCCTGAATAAGACATACACATTGCTCCATGGGCAAAAGTTTCTATTTCTATATCGTGAGTTTCCCTTATTATTTCCTTTATTTCTTCAAGGGATAGTTCTCTTGCAAGGACAACTCTTTTGGCTCCCATTTGTTGCCAAAATTGAACTGTAGATGAATTTGTTACTGAACCTTGTGTTGAAATGTGTATATCTAATTTATCCGCAGCATTTTTAATTCTCATAAACATACCCGGATCTGACACAATTACAGCATCAACTCCTATATCTTGTAAGGCTTTTGCATATTCTTCAATTCCTGAAATATCTTTGTTGTGGGGTACTATATTAAGAGTTACATGGACATTTTTATTTCTTTCATGAGCATATTTAACCCCTTCTTCTATTTGATCTAAGGAAAAATTTTTTGAAGCCTTTCTAAGTCCAAAACTTTCTCCGCCTAAATAAACTGCATCGGCGCCATAATCTATTGCAGTTTTCAGTTTATTTAAATCTCCCGCAGGAGCAAGTAATTCTATTTTATTCACTAATCCTCCTAACCAACAATACTCCATCTCCAATAGGAACTATTGTAGATGAGTAGCTTCCATCATCTTTTATTCTATTTAAAAATTTTCTTAATCTTTTTACAATTGTTATTTTTCTTCTCTTTACAAGATTTTGATTTGCAATCATTCCCCTAAATAAGACATTGTCACAAATAATTGTTCCGCCTCTATTTAAATGTTTTACAGCTTCATCAAAATATTTTTCATATTGACCCTTTGCAGCATCAATAAAAATTAAGTCATAAGAATCTTTTGTTTCCAGCAAAAATTCCAGAGCATCTTTATTTATAACTTTTATATTATTTTCCAAATTGGCATTTTTAATGTTTTCTTCTGCGAGCTTTATCATATCCTCAGAAATTTCAACACTTTTAATAAAAGCTCCACTTGTTTTTGCAAAGACTATGGCAGAATATCCTATAGCAGTGCCAAGCTCCAAGATTTTTTCAGGTTTAAGGATATTAAGCAAAAATTTATAGAAATCTTCACATTCTTTTTCAATTATAGGAACATGATTTTTTTCTGCATAAACTCTCATTGCAATTAAAAGTTCATCTTTTTCTTTAATCAGACTTCTTATATAGTCTTCTGTAAATTCGTAAGTTACATTGCTCATTATATTTCCATTATTATTGGTAAAATCATTGGGTTTCTCTTAGTTTGATGGTATAGATAACTTCTTAAATCTTCTCTTATACTTGTCTTTAAAGTTGACCAATCACTTATTGATTTTTTAGTGCATCTATCTAAGGTTCTCTTAACGACATCTCTTGCATCGTCCATTAAATCTCCAGATTCTCTAACATATACAAATCCTCTTGAAATAATGTCTGGTCCTGAAACAACTTTTCCCTCTTGTTTTGATATTGTAACAACGACTGCAATAAGTCCATCTTCTGAAAGATGCTTTCTATCTCTTAAAACAATATTTCCTACATCGCCTATGCCTAAGCCGTCTACAAGTATATTTCCCGATGGAACATCACCTATAATACTTGCCGATTTATTATTAAATTCCAAGCAATTTCCATTTTCCATTATAAATATATTAGAGGCATTTATTCCCATTTTTTCTGCAATTGTAGCGTGTTTTAAAAGGTGTCTTACTTCTCCATGAGCCGGAATAAAATATTTAGGCTTTATTAATGATAACATCATCTTTAATTCTTCTTGACAAGCATGACCCGAAACGTGAATTTCACTTAGAGCTTCATATACAACCTGTGCTCCACTTTCAAGTAATTTATTTATTACCTTGGCAACACTGTTTTCATTTCCTGGAATAGGTGTTGCTGAAAGTATTATCATATCATTAGGTGTAAGCTGAATTTTTTTATGCTCTCCAAAAGCAATCCTTGTAAGAGCACTCATAGGCTCTCCTTGAGAACCTGTTGTGATAAGAACAAGTTCTTCATCATTGTATTTTTTCATAGAATTAATATCTATGATGGTATCTTTTTTTACACGGACATAGCCCAGTCTTCTTGCAGTTTCCATCATTGTTTCCATACTGCGACCTGAAAGGACAACTTTTCTTCCAAAATGCTCTGCCGCATTAATTATTTGTTGGACTCTATGAACATTGCTTGCAAATGTTGCAACAATTATTCTGTGAGGTGTTGCCCCTTGAAAAATTCTGTTAAAGGTTTCTCCTACATTGCTTTCTGAAAGAGAATAGCCCTTTCTCAAAACATTTGTAGATTCTCCTACCATTGCAAGAACCCCACGCTTTCCTATTTCTCCAAGTCTTTGTAAATCTATAGGTTCTCCAGAAATCGGTGTAAAATCTACTTTAAAATCTCCTGTAAAAAATACCGTTCCTATTGGTGATTTTATCGCCAATGCACAGGCATCTGGAATAGAGTGATTTACTCTTATAAATTCAATCTCAAACTTACCAAGCTTAATTGTATCTCCTTGGTGAACTACATTTAAATCTACATTAGGAAGTCTGTGTTCTTTTAACTTGTTTTCTAAAAGTCCCATAGTAAGTGGTGTTCCGTAAATTGGAAAATTCACTTGTTTAAGGGCATAAGGAATGGCACCTATATGGTCTTCATGACCGTGAGTCAGTACAAGTCCCTTTATTTTTTCCTTGTTGTTAATAAGATAAGTTATATCAGGAATAACTACATCAATACCAAGCATTTCATCTTCAGGAAAAGTCATACCGCAGTCTACAATAATTATATTGTCTCTGTACTCAAGAACGGTCATGTTCTTTCCTATTTCGTGAAGACCTCCAAGGGGAATAAGTTTAAGTTTGTTATTGTTTTTCATTTTTTCACCTTGGCTAATTTTTTATAACAATCTTTACAGTAGCCGGTAAATTTTAATTGATGATCGATGATTTTAAATTCTTCATTTTTTTCAACTTCTTTTTCTATATCGTCAAGTAAGTCTATTTTTACTTCCTGAACCTTTCCACATCCCAAGCAAATTAAATGGTGGTGATTGTGGCCGTTGTTATTTAATTTTATTTCATATCTCGTTATATTATCTCCAAAGGAAATTTGGCTTATAAGACCCAACTCGTTAAATAAAAGAACTGTCCTATATACAGTTGCAATACCGATTTCAGGGTCAATTTTAGATACAATTTTAAAAACTTCCTCAGTAGTTAAGTGTTTATTCATATTGTCTACAAATACCTTGTAAATTTTTACTCTTTGATTTGTAAACTTATATCCGTTATCTTTTAAAACTTTTTTTACATATTCATTATCAAGTTTCATATATCCTCCTCTTTTTCTATTAATTCTTCATAGGCTTCTTTAGCCTCATTTAATTCATCGTCATCAATTCCTTTTAAATACTCATTTCCCTCTTTATCTTTTGCAATTTTTAAAATATAAAGATTTTCCTCATCTTCAATAGGACTCATAGCTACATAAGCCTTATTATCTATTTCAAATTTTGCTCTGATTATAAATTCAAATTTTTGTCCTTTTTCATCAAAAAAAACCTGTTTATCCATTGTTTCTCCTTTGAGTGTCCAAGTAAGTTTGTAATATATAAGTTGCGGCAATCCTATCTATATATTTTTTTCTATTTTCTCTTCTTACTGACCCTTCTATTAAAACTTTTTCAGCAGAAAGTGTTGTCATTCTCTCGTCCACATAAATTAATTCTATTTTGTACTTATTTTTTAATTTTTCCGCAAATTTCATTACTTTTTCGCTTTGAGGCCCAAGGGTATTGTTCATGTTTTTAGGAAGGCCTGCCACTACTTTTTTTACATCATATTTGTCTATTAATTCTTTAATTTCCCCGTATGTTTGGTCTTTTGAAATTCTTTTTATTGTAGTTAGACTTTGGGCTATCATACCGAAAGGATCAGACAGGGCAACTCCTATATAGACATCTCCTACATCAAGTCCTAATATTCTTTCCATAATAATTTCCTAAATTTTAATAGATGTGAGAAATTCTCACATCTTTTTTCTTAAATAGGATTTTAATAATTCGGACAATAATTCGTCACGTTCAATTTCCTGTATAATCGATCTTGCATTGTTAAAGCCTGTAATATAAGTAGGGTCTCCTGATAAAATATAACCTATTATTTGATCAATAGGATTATAACCCTTTTCTTCCAAGGCACTGTAAACAGTTTTTAAAATATTTTGTATTCTTTCCGTTTCAAGATCTTGCTTTTTGAAAACTTGTGTTTCATGTATATCGCTCATAAAATCCCTCCTTATTAATTATAACACATTGTTATCATTTTTTATTAAAAATTATCATTTACATTAAAAAAATCGGGATAAACCCGATTCTTTTATTTTATCATTTCTTTTGCTTTATCAAGCGCTTGATCAACTTTCGTAATATCTTTTCCTCCGGCAGTTGCCATGTCAGGTCTTCCTCCTCCGGATCCTCCTGTAACCTTAGCAACTTCTCTTACAATATTTCCTGCATTATATTTATTTGTAAGGGACTTACTTACACTTGCAATAAAGTTTAATTTTCCTTCATTTACAGTTGAAAATACAAGAACACATTGACCAAGTTTATCTTTTACCTCGTCAGCTATATTTCTCAAAGTATTTACATCAATTCCTTCAAATTTATAAACTATAGCCTTTGCCCCTTCAATTTCATAAGAAGCCTTTAAAATTTCAGAAACATTATTTTTTGCACTTTGTAATTTATAGTCTTCAAGTTCTTTTTTAAGAGCCTTTAATTCGTTGGAATTTGTTTTTATTTTTGAAATTATGTCCGACTTATTAGTTTTTAAAAGACTACAAATTTCTTCTTCAGTTTTCAAATTTTCATTTAAATATTCATAAACTTTAGGTCCTGTTATACATTCAATACGTCTTACTCCTGAAGATACTCCGCCTTCTGATAAAATCTTAAACATGGAAATATCAGCAGTGTTTCTTACATGGGTTCCTCCGCAAAGTTCCATTGAAAAATCTCCCATTTTTACAACTCTTACTATATCTCCGTATTTTTCTTCAAAAAGACCGACTGCTCCAAGCTTGTATGCTTCTTCAGGACTTGTAACTATAGTTTCAACTTCAAGGCCTTGGAAAATCTTTTGATTTACAATTTCTTCAACTTTCTTAAGATCTTGTGCTGATATAGCTTCAAAGTGAGTGAAGTCAAATCTCATATAAGAATCTGTAACAAGAGAACCTGCTTGATGAACATGGTCTCCTAAAACCTCTCTAAGAGCCCTATGAACTAAATGTGTTACCGAATGGTTACGTCTTATGTTTCTACGTCTTTGTGGGTCTACCAGAGCTTCTACAGGACCTTTTTTTACTATACCACTTTCAACTTCACCTATTTGAATGTGGATTCCTTTTGAAGTTTTTTTAGTATCTAAAACTTTAAAGATAAAATCTTTACCCTTAATTAAACCTGTATCTCCGATTTGTCCTCCACTTTCCCCGTAAAATGGTGTTTTATCAAGTAAAATTACAGCTTTGCCTTGGCTTAATTCTTCTACTTCTTCATTGTCTTTTATGATTTTTATAATTTGGCTTTGAGTTTTTTCGCTTTCGTAACCTACAAATTGACTTTCTATATTTTCATATAGGTGTTCATCTTCTTTGTTTGTCCAGCCAATATTATCCATATCCCTTGCTTGTCTTGCTCTTTGACGTTGCATTTCCATTAATTCTTCAAAGCCTTCTTCATCAACCTTAAGACCTCTTTCAGCTAAGATTTCTTTAGTTAAATCAATAGGAAATCCATAAGTGTCATATAATTTAAAGGCATCTTGGCCTGATAGAGTTTTTTCCTTACCTATATTTTTAACGTAAGTATCAAGAATATTCATGCCTTGATCAAGAGTTTCAAGAAATTTTTCTTCTTCATTTCTTATTACTTCTTTTATAGATTCTCTATTTTCTTTAAGCTCTTCATACTCTACGCTCCAAGAATCTATGATTTGATCGCACAGGTCAGCCAAGAAAGATTTCTTTATGCCTAAAATAATTCCATGTCTTGCAGCACGTCTTATAAGTCTTCTTAATACATAGCCTCTACCTTCATTAGAGGGCCTTATGGTATCGGAAATCATAAATGTCATGGCTCTTATATGGTCTGTTATAACTCTAACGGAAATGTCCTTGTTCTTATCACTTCCATATTTATATCCTGAAATTTTTTCAATTTCTTTTATGATATCTTGAATTGCATCAATTTCAAAAATGTTATTTGTTCCTTGAAGAACTGTTGCTATTCTTTCAAGTCCCATTCCGGTATCAATGTTAGGATGTTTAAGAGGATTATAATTTCCCTTTTCATCCTTATCAAATTGTGTAAATACCAGGTTCCAAACTTCAATATATCTGTCGCAATCACAGCCCGGTTTGCAATCAGCTTTACCACAACCGTATTTTTCTCCCCTGTCTACATAAATTTCACTACAGGGGCCTGAAGGTCCAACTTCAAGTTCCCAGAAATTATCATCTTTTCCAAGTCTTACAATTCTATCTTCAGGAAGACCTATTTCATTTTTCCAAATATTAAAGGCCTCATCATCATTTAAATATACAGTTGCCCAAAGTTGTTCCGGTTTTATATCCAAATGTTCAGTTAAAAATTCCCAAGCCCAATTAATAGCTTCATGTTTAAAATAATCTCCAAAAGAAAAATTCCCAAGCATTTCAAAAAATGTAGCATGTCTGTCAGTATGGCCTACATTTTCAATATCACCAGTTCTAATACATTTTTGACATGTTGTAACTCTTCTTCTTGGCGGTGTAAGTTCTCCTGTAAAATATTTTTTCATAGGTGCCATGCCTGCACCGATTAAAAGAAGGGATTTATCGTTTTTCGGTATAAGCGAAAAACTCTTTAAAATTAAATGTCCCTTTGATTCAAAAAATTTTAAATATTCCCTTCTTATTTCATGAAGTCCTAAATTTTTCATTAACAAATTCCCCTTTATTCTAAAAAGTCCTCCCAATTACAGGAGGACAGTAATTAACTATTAACATTTTAAATTTAAATAATGGCTTTGTCAATTTATGCCGGTTTTTCTTTCATAATATTTAAGTTTTATAAAATCAATTAAAATAATTATTACGGAAATAAGTGGAACTCCTAAAATCATTCCCATTACGCCGAACATTCCTCCTCCAATAATTATAGCTATTAATATTAGAAGTGGATTTAAACCAATTTTATCACCCAACAATTTAGGGGCAATTATATTATTTTCTGCCCATTGTATCAGCACAAATATAATTCCCACAATAAGTGCCTTCATTGGAGAATCCATAAAGGCAAATAAAACTGCCGGCAAAAATCCTAAGAAAGGTCCTATATATGGAATAATATCAGCTATGCAAGTTACAAAGCCTATAATTATTGCAAAGTCCACTCTTACTATTAAAAGGGCAATCATAGTTATAAGACCTACAAAAATCGCCATTAAAAGCCTTCCCTTAACAAATTCAAGAAGGGCATCATTTATTCTTACGGCTACATACATTACATCTCTTTTATATTTTTCAGGTATATTTCTGACTATAAAAGATTTAACCTTTTCCTTGTCAACTGTAAAATAAAATGTAAATATCATAACAAGGAAGGTTTTTACAAGAGCGGAAAGCATACCGCTTATACCGCTGGCAATGTTGCCTATGCTGCTGAAAAGTTTATCTTGATAATTCTTTATAATATCTAAAAATCTCTTTCCAAATTGTTCAACAATGTTAACATCACTTTTGTTTGCAAAGTTTGCAAATTTCCCTTCCATCATCTTTTGCAAGTTGTTTGTTATTTCATCTGCCTTGTCTGAAAGAGTTTCAATTATTTTAGGAGTTGATGAAATTAATTTTCCAATTTCGCTTACAGTTTTAGGAATTACAATTGCAAGTAAAATTGCCATAACAAGAGCAAAAATTACATACACTATTATTACTCCGTATGCTCTTTTTATTCCCTTCTTTTCAAGCTTATTTACTATGGGATTTATAATAAAGGCCATTATAGCCGCTATAAATATTGCTCCTGCCGTATTTTTTAAAATTGGATATTTGTTAAAAATTAAAACAACAAGTCCTACTATAATAAAGGCTAAAACAATTTTTAAAATTAGGAGAATATCTATCCTTATTCTCTTGTTTCTTTCAATGTATTTATTACCGATGTTAATTAAATAATAAATGCACAAAAAAACTAAAACTCCCAAAAGAATTGTAAGTGAATTGCTTAAAAATTTAGGCGTAATAAATTTTTGAACAGTTTCAATTTTATTCATTCTTTACCTCATTTTTTAGTAGGTTTATTAAAACATCTATTTCTTCTTTGGTGTTTTCTTCGTTTAAAGAAATCCTAATAGAAGAAGCTGCATCTTCATCGCTAAGGCCTATTGCTTTTAAAACATGAGATGGACTTAAGGACCCTGCTGTACAAGCAGATCCTGCCGATGCACATATACCTGCTAAATCAAGTTTCATTAAAGTTATATTTTGATGAATTCCCTCTAATATAAAGTTTACATTGCCAACCAATCTTTTTTCAAGACTTCCGTTAATTTTTATTTTTAAATCTTCCAAATTTTTTATTAAATAGTCTCTTAAACTTTTTACATAGGCTCTATTGTCATTTTGACTTTTTATTTGGCAGGCCTTGCTAAGACCTATAATTCCTTGCACATTTTCTGTACCAGGTCTTTTTCCTCTTTCTTGTGAGCCTCCAAAGATTAAATTATCTATTTTTATGCCATCCCTTAAATACATTATCCCAATACCCTTAGGACCTCTGATTTTATGAGCTGACATTGAAGCTGCGTCTAATTTTTTAAAATCAATATCAGTATTAAAAAATCCTTGAACCGCATCACTGTGAAATAAAACATTGTGAGCTTTTGCAATTTTTGAAATTTCTTCAATAGGTTCTATTGTTCCGATTTCATTGTTTGCAGTCATAATGCTTATTAAACCTGTATCTTCACTAATAAGACTTTCCAGTTCCTCAAGATCTATGATGCCGTCTTTGTCAACTTTTACATAATCAACTTTTGCACCATTTTCTCTTAAATATTCTGTCGTGTGCAAAACAGCATGATGTTCAATAGTACTGGTTATTAAATGATTTTTTTTAGAGGCCTTTAATAAACCTCTAATGGCCCAATTATCAGATTCAGTTCCACCGGAAGTAAAATAGATTTCTTTAGGTTTTACTCCCATAATATTTGCTATTGTTTGTCTTGCATGTTCAATGGCACCTTTAGCTTCTTGCCCTAGAGAATATACGCTTGAAGGGTTGCCACTTATTGTTTTATAGGCTTCATACATCTCTTCCAAGACTTGAGGATGTATTTTTGTAGTTGCCGCATTATCAAAATAAATCATACTTACATCATATCCTTTAAAGTCATTGAATCCAATACATTTTGAATTTTTATTTGGACCTCATTTAAAATATCTTTTGTAGGACATTCCACTTGCTTTGGACATTTAGTATCTTTTGTGCAGCAGCTTAATTCCATATCTCCTTCAAGAGCATTTATAATTTGACCGATTTTTATTTGATCTGGAGCTTTTGAAAGAATATATCCTCCATTTGCCCCTCTCTTTGATTCAATTAATTTTGCTTTTTTTAATAAAATAAAAAGTTGTTCAAGGTATGCCTCGGATAAATTTTCAGAATTTGCTATATCTCTTATGGAAACAGGTCCCTTGCCATAATTTTCCATAAGTCTGTACATTGCCATAAGACCATACCTTCCCTTGGTGGACAATTTCAAAAAATCACCTCATTCAGATTTAAAACTTCCTTGAGTTTTTCCTTCTTCAATAATATTCATTAAGGTGTACCATGGAAGAACTGCGCACTTTACCCTTGCAGGAAGATTTTGAATACTTTCAAAAGCAATTGCATCTCCTAATTCTTCCAGCTCGTCTTCATCTTTTATTTGTCCCTTTACCATGGCTATAAATTTTTTACACATTTCAAGGGCTTTTTCAACTTTTATTTTTTTTATTTCATCAATCATTATTGAGGTTGAAGCTTGGCTTATGGCACAACCTTGTCCTATATAAGAAGCATCTTCAATTGTTTTATCTTTTATTCTAAGCATAAGGGTTATCTCATCACCACAACTGGGGTTGTGTCCAAGTTCTTTATGAGTATAATTTTCAAGTTCCCTTCTGTTTCTTTGATTTCTCGATTGTTCCAATATAAGTTGTGTATAAATTTCATTAAGATTCAATTCCCATCACCTCTTTTACATAAGATAAGCTTTCTATAAATTTGTCAACTTCTTCTATTGTATTATAAAAAGCAAAACTTGCCCTGCAGGAAAAATTTATTCCAAGAGACCTGTGAAGAGGTTGGGCGCAGTGATGTCCACTTCTTATAGCTATTCCTCTTGTATCAATTATAGATGCCACATCATGAGGATGAGCATTTTTAAAGTTAAAACTTATAACAGGACTTCTCCTTTTATTATTAGTTGTGTAGACATCAATATAGGGGATTTTTATCATTTTTTCATAGGCATAATCTGTAAGAATTGTTTCCTGTTCCAAAATTTTATCAAAACCTATATTTTCCATATATTCAATAGCACCTTGTAAAGATACTGCTCCTCCTACATTTTGCGTGCCGGCTTCAAATCTTTGGGGACTTTTTAAATAACTTGCATAATCTTCATAGACATACTCAATCATATCTCCCCCATATTGGAAGGGTTTTAACTTATTTAGAAGTTCTTCTTTTCCGTATAAAACTCCTATTCCCATGGGAGAACACAATTTATGACCTGAAAAAACTAAAAAATCACAATCAGTTTTTTGAACATCTATTTTTCTGTGTGGAATATATTGGGCACAATCTAAAATTATTTTAGTATTAGGATAATTTTTTCTAATATAGGAAATCATTCCTTCAATATCAGGCATTGTGCCAACCACATTAGATGCTGCAGTTATAGAAAATATTTTAGTATTTTCATTAATTTTATTTTTAAATTCTTCACTGCTTATTTGCATATTTTCATCAACTTTTAAATATACAAGTTTTGCCCCTGTTTTTTTTGCAACTTCTTGCCAGGTTACTTCATTTGAATGGTGTTCAAGGATTGAAATAAGAATTTCATCTCCTTCATGAAGTTCTTCATTTCCATAAGAATAAGTTAGAAGATTTAAGCCTTCCGTTGCATTTCTCACAAAGACAATTTCATTTGAAGATCTTGCATTTAAAAATTTTCCTATATAGGCTCTTGCTTCTTCATAAACTTCCGTTGCCTTCATTGCCAAATAGTGAGCTCCCCTATGAGGATTTCCATTTTCGTAAAAATAATATTTTTCTAATCTTTCAATCACTTGTCTTGGCTTTTGAGTTGTGGCTGCATTGTCAAAATATACAATTGAGCCTCCATTTATAGAGAGGTAGGGAAAATCTTTTCTAATTTCTAAAATTTCATTTTTTTCCATATTCCACCTACTTAATTACCTTATAAACTCTGTCCCAAATCTTTTCTTTTAATTTTTCTTCTTCTATTTGGTCAATAGAACCTGAAAATTTTGATTCTATTATAAGGGATTCAGCATCTATTTTAGATATTCCCCTGGACATTATATAAAATAATATTTCAGAATCAATTTTTCCTGCTGAGGCAGCGTGATTACCTATAACATTATCCTCATGGCATAAGAGCAAGGGAACTGATATATTTGTTACATCATCACTTAATAAAATTGCATATTCTTCTTCATTTCCCACAGATGCAGAGGATCCTTCTTTAAAATCAAGATTTGACTTAAATACTTTCAAAGAATTATCTTTTAAAGCTCCATTTACTAAAATCTCAGCCTTAGTTTCTTTTCCCCTGTGGTAAACATTGTATAAAAGATCTAAATTGTGATCTTTGTATCCAAAGTAAATTGAATTTACATTTAAGGAACTTCTATCTCCAATTAGCTCTCCTGTTAGATTTGTGTATAAATTTTTACTTCCCAGTTCATATTGACAAACATTTACAAGAGAATCTTCTTTTGTATAAACTAAAATTGATTCACTGGCTATGGTTTTGTCGTCATCCCCTTGGATTAAAAACAAATCCACTTTTGAATTTTCTTTTGCAAGGATTCTTATTATAGAATTTCTAAATTTTTCTTTTTGTCCTTTTGAACTGTAATCTAAAACTAATCTAAGTTCAGAATTTTTTTCAGCAACTACATCAATAGTATCTAAAAGCTCTGTATGAGTGTCATCAGTCTCTAAATTTAAAATTCCAAAATCTTTTTGTTCCTTGTCTTTTGTTTTAAATATCTTATATAAATTTCCTATTTCCTTATTTATTTCAATAGCTTGTTCAGATGTTGCATATTTAATGTTTTCAAATTCTTTTATTTCTTCTTTCCTGTCTGAAGGCAAAGTGAAATCTTGTTTGAAAACATCAGGAATTTTTATTTCAGTTTCATTTACTTTTAAATAGTTGAAAGTTTTAAAAGTAAGTTCATTTCCATAAAGTGTTTTCATAGGGCCTCCTTATCCAATAGCGCCTTCAAGTTCAAGGTTAATAAGATTGTTCATTTCAACTGCATATTCCATAGGGAGTTCTTTTGCTACAGGTTCTGCAAATCCTCTTACAACCATGGATTTAGCCTCCAATTCGCTAATTCCTCTACTCATTAAATAGAAAATTACTTCATCAGAAATTCTTCCAATCTTAGCTTCATGACCGAAATCTACATTCTTAGTTTTTATATCTATTACAGGAATAGTATCTGAACGTGACTTGCTATCAAGCATCAATGACTCACAGGAAACACTGCTCTTAGAATCTTTTGCCTTTTCACTTATCTTTACAAGTCCCCTATAAACTGCAATTCCTCCGCCCTTTGATATGGACTTTGAATTTACTGTAGATGTTGTGTGGGGAGCAAGGTGAATTGCCTGAGCCCCTGTATCTATATTTTGTCCTGGTCCTGCAAATGAAATGCCAGTATATTCACTGCTAGCCCTTTCTCCTTTTAGAACAGAGCAAGGATATAGCATACTTACCTTTGAACCAAAAGAACCACTTATCCATTGAATAAGCCCATTTTCTTCTACTATTGCCCTTTTAGTATTTAGGTTGTACATATTTCTTGACCAATTTTCAATAGTTGAGTATCTTAAAGTTGCATTTTTCTTAACAAAAAGTTCCACAGCCCCTGCATGAAGATTCAATACATTATATTTAGGTGCTGAACAGCCTTCAATAAAGTGACAATAGGAATCTTCTTCAATAATTATTAAAGTATGCTCAAATTGACCTGCTCCTGGTGCATTCAACCTAAAATAAGATTGAAGAGGTATATCAACTTTTACCCCCTTAGGCACATATACAAAGCTTCCTCCACTCCATACAGCATAGTGAAGAGCTGCATATTTGTGAAGAGTTGGTCTTATGCAAGTTCCAAAATACTCTTTAATAATTTTGGGATATTTTTTTACGGCACTTTCAAAGTCCGTATAAATAACCCCTTGTTCCAAAAGATGCTTTTGAATACTGTGATATACAACTTCACTGTCATATTGAGCTCCAACCCCTGATAAAAGAGATTCTTTTTCAGCTTCAGGTATTCCCAATTTGTCAAAAGTATTTCTTATATCTTCAGGAACCTCTTTCCAGTCATCACTCATATCCGCCTTAGGTCTTATATAAGTTGTAACCTTATCCATATCAACTTCACTTATATCCGGTCCCCAAGAAGGATTTGACTTTTGGTTAAATATTTTTAAAGCCTCAAGTCTTTTTTCAAGCATCCAATCCGGTTCATTTTTTTCTTTAGAAATTTGTCTTACAATTTCTTCTGAAATTCCTTTTTCAGTTTTTGATCTATATTCAAATTTATTCTTGATGTCATAGATACCCCTATCCATTTCATCAATTTCAGTTTTCTTTTTATTTACCAAGTTCTACCTCTTCTCTTATCCAGTTAAATCCATCTCTTTCAATTTTTTCAACAAGACTTGCATCTCCTGTCTTAACAATTCGTCCATCAATTATAACATGGACAAAATCAGGTACTACATTTCTAACAAGTTCTTGGTGGTGAGTTATAATCAAAACTCCATTGTCCTTATTATGAAATCTCTCTATTCCCTTTGATACTATCCTTGTAGCATCAACATCAAGTCCTGAATCAGTTTCATCAAGAATAGCAAGTTTAGGGTTTATCATTAAAAGTTGAAGAATTTCATTTTTCTTCTTTTCTCCTCCTGAAAATCCTAAATTTAAATATCTCTCAGCATAAGAATGATCCATTTTAAGTTCATCCATTTCAGCATATAATTTTTTTCTGAACTTAACAAAAGAAATATTTTCCTCACTTCTTTCTTGTATAGCAGTTCTTATAAAGTTTTCAACACTTATACCTGAAACTGCCATTGGAGATTGAAAACTCATAAATAGGCCTTCTTTAGCCCTCTTATCTGTAGTAAGATCCATTATGCTCTTACCGTCCATTTTTATGTCGCCATCTTTAACAATGTATTTTGGATTTGCCATTATAAGATTAGCAAGGGTAGTTTTACCGCTTCCATTAGGTCCCATAATTACATGGACTTCTCCATAATTTATACTTAAATTTATATTTTTTAGAATTAATTTATCTTCAGTGCCTGCACTTAGATTTTCTATTTTTAAAAGTTCTTCTTTCATTTTTCCTCCTATATATCCTACAAATTTACTATGAATTATATTATAACAGATTTTGAAAAAAAGTCATTCAAAAAATAAAAAAAAAGAGCTTTTAAAAGCTCTAATTTTTCTTATTTGTGACTTTAATCACACTCTTGTAAATCAAAAAAACCATTATCATTACAAGAAATGTTACTAAATATAAACCCATTATATAATTTGGAAACACATTTTTTATTATTTCCAAGAAAGATCCTGGATAGGGATCTCTTATATAAAAATAGTTGGCATCGAAAACTTTATTTAAAAATTTTATTACAGGTAAAATCCCTATTAAAAATATAAGCGGATATAAAATTTCCTTAAACTTAGGCACATATTCTTTTGAAATAACAATGTATAGAGGATAAAAAGTATTTATCCCATGAATAATCCAAGAAGAAATTGCAACATAAGATAATTTATTAACTTCTGTCCAGCCTGGCGTAAACAAACTTAAAAAGGCTGCAGGCATAAATAGAAAAAATAGACAGGATTTTATAAATCTCTTATTTATAAAAGCATCTACCGCTATAAATTCTGCCCCGAAAAGGCAAAGATGAAAGGGCAAATATGAGCTGTCATAATGTCCCGTTAAAAGCACAGCTATAAGCCTTAAAATTTCCAAAGTAATAGGTGTTACTGCAAGTATTTTTCTAAAAGTTTTACTTTTTTTCCATGGTTTGTAAAAAAGTATTCCGAAAAAAATAATAAGAAGTACACATGTAAAATGATATACTCCATAAAATTCAAATCCGGCTTCTCCATAATTTAAATCCCAAAAATTTCTCATAAATCTATTTCTAAAATAAAATTTTTATCCTTTACATATATTTTTCCCCTTGCCTTTATTTTGGTTAAATATTCCTTTATAATTGCAAGGCCTAGTCCAGTAGAATTTCTTGATTTTTCAATGACAACAGATCTGCCAAATAAATAATCGTAATCTCCGTCTTTTAAATCAGTGTCATTTATAAAATATAAAGATTTTTTTTCTTTATTATATTCTATCTTTGAATGACTCTTTGAATATTTTAACATATTATCAAGAGCATTGAAAACTACACTTTTTAAAGATTTTAAATCGCTTAATATTTTTACATTTTCCTCAATGCAAAATTCCACTTCTATATTTTTCTTATTAAAGTCATCATAGTAAAATAAGAGTGCTTGAGCTAAAAGTTCATAGAGATCTATTAATTCAAAGTCCAAATTTTCATTTATGCTGGCAAGAGAATACTCGTAAAAACGCTCTATGAGTTTAGATAAAAACTGACTTTTTTCTTTTACAGTTTTTAAATAAGAATTTTCTTTATCATCTATTAAATCTAAGTAGCCTAAAATAGATGTAAGAGGAGTTCTTAAATCATGGCTTAAATTTGCAAGTATTTCTTTATGCTTTTTATTAAGATTTTCAATTTCAATCTTTAATTTTTGATTTTCAAGAATAATGCTATTTAATTCTTCATTTACAGAATCTAAATCATCGTTGCCTGATAAAGGTACTTTGCTTACAGACCTATTTTTTAAAATCGAAAAAAAATTATCTTTAAAATTTTTTATTATCTTTTTTTGATAAATAATATATGAAATTAAAATTACTATTATAAAAAGAAATAATAAGCTCATTATTCCAACCTTTTATTTTTTAATTTTGTAAATCCAATTATATGAAAAATCATGAAATAAAAAAGACTTACAGTGAAAATAAACAAAATATTATTTATTTCAAAATTTAAAAATTTTATATTTTGAAAAATTTCATTACCTATAGGTATAGCTCCTATCAGTTTTTGAAAGGAAATTTTATTAAGCTCAAGGAAAATATCAGTTTTAAATAAATAACTTAAAAGTTGAGCAACAAAGTTTAAATTGCTAATAGCAAAAAGCCAAATAAAAACTGTTACTACTTCTTTTTTTATCAAACAGTTTAGAGCCATTATAAGGGCAATTGCAGAAAAAAGAATTGGCATTTCTAAAAGTAAATGTAGGGAAGAACTTTTTATTATTTCAAAAGCTCCTCCTATATTTTCCATTTTAAGGGCAAGGACTATAAATAAAATAAGAGAAGCATATGCTGCGCTTATAATCCCGTATATACTAGTAACTATTATCTTAGAAAGGTATATTTCCCTGGGGCTTATTCCTGATTCAAATCCCCTTTGAAGTCCCCCCTCTTTAAATTCTCTGCCAAAGGAAGGATTTGCCACTAAAATTGTCATTGCTAAAGCAAAAGATAAAACTAAAGAATTTACCGTTCTTTCCGTTCCCACATAATCTTCAGGTAAAATATTTATATTTACAAAAATTCCTAAGAGCAAAATAATAAGAGGTAAAATAAATAAAAAGTAGTTTGATTTATCCTTCCCTAGTCTATAAAATTCGCCCTTTAAATAATTTTTCATTGAAATCTCCTCCTTTTAAAAAATGTCATCCCTATTAAATTAAATAAAATAATCCATATTAATGATACTAAAATAACTCTTATATAAGTTTTTGAATCTATCTCAAAATTATTTATTCCTACCTTTGCTAAGATATCTACAATTAATTCTGTAGGAAAATATTGGCTTATTTTTGAAAAAATATTTATATTTAAGTTATTTAAAATTTCCTCTATGGCTTTATAAAAAAATGTAAAAAATAGCCATGCAAACACAGTTGCTATCTCGCTTCTGCTTAAATATAAAGCCATTTGTATAAAGGCTCCCAAGGCAAAAAGTGGAAATACTCCAAGGGTAAAGATTTTAAATAAAGTTGTAAAAAATACTAAAACTTGCCTAAAATTAAAGCCCAAGAGCAAATTTCCCAAGCTGAAAATTAAAAGCAAAAATAATATATAAAGGCATCCTATAAGTATTATTAAAAAATATCTTGCCAAATAGGTTTTATTTGTTGAGTAGCCTGCTTCAACTTGCCTTACCTTTCCCCCTTCTCTAAATTCTCCTGACAGAACTGTAAGTCCCACAAAAATTGTGAAAAGAGGCGATATTCCCACTAAAAGCAAAACCCAAGGAAGCATATATGGATATGTGTTAGTTTCAACACTTAAATCTTTTAAGTTAGAAGAATTTGCCCCCTTCATTTGTAAAAATAGAACTAAAATTATTAAAGGAACAAAAATAAGCCAAATCCAAATACTTTTTTTATTTTTTATTTTATAAAACTCAGCTTTTATAAAATTTTTCATTTTTCCTCCATTAAGTTTACATAGTAATCTTCAAGATTGCCTTCATTTTTTTTATAAGATTTTAAAAATATTCCGTTTTTTCCAAGAAGTTCCTGTAATTTTTTTATGTCCACTTCATTATAAACTTCCACAAAAGAATCATTTTTTACTTTATAGTCTTCAATAAACTTATTTTCTTCAAGAATTGGCAAAGCTTTTTTCAAATCAGGATCTTCAAATTCAAGTTCATAATACCTTTTGCTTTTTTCATGTAATTTTTCTAGGCTTATTTCTTCAATTAACTCTCCTTTTTTTATAAAGGCGAATTTATTTGCCACAACTGAAAGTTCCGATAGTATATGAGATGATATTATAATACTTGTGGACCATTCCAAATTAATTTTTTTTATAAAATTTCTAAGCTCAACTATACCTTGAGGATCCAGGCCATTTATAGGCTCATCAAGGACTAAAATTTTAGGTCTATTCATAGTTGCTGCAACCATGCCAAGTCTTTGTTTCATACCTGTTGAATAGGATTTTACCTTTTTATTTAAACTGTCATCAATTTTAAAAGTTTTACATAAATCCCAAATATCTTCATTTTTAGGATCCAAGCCTTTTAATTTTGCTATATAAATTAAATTTTGCTTTCCTGTCATATAATCATAAAAAGCAGCATTTTCTATTAAAAATCCCATTTGACTTCTTGCTTTATTAAGGTTCTCTTGACTTTCTTTTTCAAATATTTTTAAGGTACCGTCACTTTTATTTATATGGCCTGCAAGAATTTTTAATAAAGTGGACTTTCCAGCTCCATTGGGACCTACCAAACCATAAATATCCCCTTCTTCAATACTTAAATTTAAATTTTTCAAAGCTTGAAAATTTCCAAATTTTTTATTTAGATTTCTTGTTTCTATAATCATAATAATTACCTCCTGATACTATTATCAGACACTTAATTTAATAAGGTCTTAAGGAATTCTAAAGTTTTTCTAAAAAAATAACAGGCTATTTTCTTAGCCTGTATCCTATTCCCCAAACTGTTTCTATATACTCTTCTGAATCAAATTTTTTTATTTTGTTTCTAATGTTTGAAATGTGAACATTTATAGTATCTTCATCAGCTGCAAAATTATCTTGCCAAACAGCCTCGTACAAATTTTTCTTTGTAAAAATCCTGTTTTGATTTTTTATAAAAAGTTTTAAAATGTTGAGTTCGGTTTTTGTAAGTTGAAGCTCATTTCCATTTATTGTAAAATTTTCCATTTGTTTATTATATTTTAAATTTTTATAATTTAAAGATGAATTTATTTTTGAAAATTCTCTATACCGTCTTATATTTGCTTGAATTCTTGCAAGGACATCTTCCTTTTCAAAGGGCTTTTTTATAAAATCATCTGCCCCTATATTTAATACATTGACCCTTGAATCCACATCTATTTTTGCACTTATAACTATTATAGGTATAGAAATTGACTTATCTCTTATTTCTTTTATAAATTCTTCCCCACTTTTTACAGGCATCATTAAATCTAAAATCATCAAATCAAATTCTTCCAAATCTTTTTGCAGCAAAGCCTCCATAGCTGTAAAACATTGGCGAACTTCATAGTTTTCCTTAATTAAAATATCCCTTAACAAATTGTTTATATCAATGTTGTCTTCTATAATTAAAATTTTCACCTTATCACCTTTTTTAATTATAACATTTAATTTTCCTTACTTTCTAAAGATAATCTAAAGATTGTTTTTTCTTCATCACTTTCCATAGAAACTTGTCCTCCATGGAGTTTGCTTATCTTATCAACTATGGACAGTCCAAGGCCATAGCCATCTTTAAGATCTTTATTTCTTGAAGAATCAACTTGATAAAATCTGTTAAATATTTTCTTTGAATCTTCCTTAGAAATTTTTTCCCCATCATTTATTACCTCAAGGATGACTCTATTTTTTTCCTTGAAAAGTCTTATTTCTATATAAGTTTTTTTAAATTTTATTGCATTGGAAATTAAATTATCAAATAATCTTTCAAGCATTATTTTATTACCTGATACTTTTAAATTTTTTTCCACATCTATTATAAATTTTATATCCTTGTAGGCACTCTCATAAATTTGACAATTATTTAAAATCATTTGAGAAAAATCTATTTTATCATCCACCTTAAAATCTCTTTCAAGCTTATCAAGCTCCATTATTTGATTTATCAAAGCCCTCATCTTTTCCGATTGCTTGTTTATTATCTCAAATAACTCCCTTGCCTCTTCATCTTTTATATATTCTTTGCCATATTCGCTTTCGCTCATTATAACCGAAAGAGGAGTCCTAAGCTCATGAGAAACGTCAATAGTAAGCCTTTTTTCTCGGTCTAAAGACTCTTCGATAGTATCCAACATACCATTAAAAGTCCTGGCCAAATCATGAACCTCATCTTTGCCCTCACCAATTAAAATTCTTTTTTTCAAATCTCCTTTTTCCTTTATCTCCCTTGCAGTATTGGTTATATTTCTAATAGGCTTAAAGGATTTATCAGCTATTTTGTAGCCTATATATATTATTAAAATAATTAATATGGGACTTACTACTAAAAATAATAAAAAGAACTTACTTAGCTCATGAAAAACTATATTTTCAGGCAAAATTCCCCTTAAAAAACTGCCATTCTCATCTAATTTAACATCATAATAAAGATAAGATCCGTCTTTTCTTATATATTTTGAAATTCCCGAATAGCTCACAGGAAGGTTAGTGTCAAAATCTTTTGGTTTTATCCCCTTTATTCCTCCAAACTCATCGTAAAAAAGAAAAAATACCCCATTATCAAAATATTCAAAATTGCCCTTCTTATTTTGTAAACTTTCTACAGTTTTCTTTAACTTTTTTTCAGCCCTATTCTGTAAAATATTTTTTGAAATGAAGACAGAACTTGTAAGTAAAATTATAAATAAGATTATTATAAAAAAAGAATACCAGGCAGTTATCCTTTTTGTAATAGGGATTTTTTTTAATTTCACCCCTAATTTATTGGTCAAAAATTCCATATCCAAGTCCTCTTTTTGTAGTTATCAACTTATTTGAATTTTCTATATCTATTTTTTTTCTTATATTTTTAATCAAAACATCTATAACATTAGACTCCGCAGAAGAATCATAGGGCCAAACACCATCTCTTATATTTTCCCTTGTTAGAATTTGATTTTTATTTCTTAAAAGGTACTCTAAAACTTGGTACTCTTTTGCAGTTAAATCTATAAGCTTGGAACCTCTTTTTACCTGCTTTTTATTTATATCCACACTTAAATCAAAAACCCTTATTATATTTGAACTTTCCCCATTTTTTCTTCTGACAATAGCTCTTATTCTCGCAAGAAGCTCCTTAAAATCAAAGGGCTTTATTAAATAATCATCTCCACCTAAGTCAAGACCCCTAACCCTATCTTCAATAGTATCTTTTGCAGTTAAAAAAAGTATAGGAGTATCATTTTCTTCATCCCTTATTTTTTTTGCAAATTCAAATCCGTCCATTTCAGGCATCATAATGTCCAAAATAATTAAATCATACTTTGTATATGCAACAAAATCCAAAGCTTCCAAGCCATTATAGGCATAATCAACTATGAAATCCTGTTTTAAAAGGTGCTTTACTATAATTTTATTTAAATCTTTTTCATCTTCTACAACTAAAATCTTCATATCTATCACCTATTTTAGATTATCACATTTTTATGAAAATAAAATGAATTTTATTTTCTCTTTTTTACGCTCTACGTAAAGCATTTTTATTTTTAAAAATTTTCAATTGAAATTTTTTCTATATTTTTTATTTTTCGTTTTTTATTTTGTTTCAAATCATTCGCCTTACGGCGATCGGACCAATAAATTGGTCCCTACATTGGCTTGCAAGGGTTTATTTTTTTGAAACCTGTTCGAATAAATAAACCCTACATTGGGTTTTATGTTTTTTATCGTACTTAGGATAAAAATGCCATATATAATATTTTTTTGTGAGGGGGACCAATGGGCTAAACGCCCCTATGTCCCCCTCACACTCCCCTCCTTACCCCACAATCTTTTTCACACTAAAGAACTTACTGCAATCAATCTCCTCTATTTTTTTGTCCTTGTTTTCTGCATTCAGCAAATGTTTATACATTGGCCTTCCCTTGAACCCAAAGCCTGAAAACGCTTTGACTTCTCCGTTGGGCTGCTCAACCAAAACGTCATACATAATTCTGCTTTCTCTAAAAGCCGTTTCCCCAGTCTTTTTGTCAACGCCCTTTCCTTCTTCTTCCGGCAAATACTTGATTCCAGCCCAGTTAAGCATTATAGCCATCCACTGCCTGTAGGTGTAGGAATCTCCAAAGCCAGGACCACCCGGATTTGTGGTGTAAACGTTTTTGCCTGTTTTTGGATCTATACCCATGTTTTCATCGTAGGGTCTGGTCCAGTCGGTTTTGCCGTCCCATTCTGTTTTGTCTTTGTTTTTTTTATCAATAAGATCTGCACCTGCATATACTGAATCTACAGGAATCATTCCTATTAACATTACTAAAGATAGTATAAATGTTGTAATTCTTTTGAATTTCATAAATTTCGGGCAACTGCCCTTGTCTCCTTTCTTATTAATGAAAAAATATGATTATTCTTACTCTATATATTAGAGATATGTTTTTAAAATTATTCATTGTAAGAAATGTTTTTTTGCAATAAAAAAATACCCCCATAAGGGGGTATACAAAAAGATAAAAAAGATAAAAAAGTGAAAAATAATAAAGATGAATATTAATAAAGTTGTTTTATATTGAAAATTTCAGATCCAAGACCTCTGTTATTATTTTTATAGTTTCCATTCCCTTGGAAATGAGTTTTAATAGCTGCCCTAATAGCTGGGTCAGTAATTCTATTTAAAGTCTTTTCTGTAGTTAAGAACATATATCTTACATCAAACTCATAAGCATGCTCTTCCTCGCCTTCCCTAACAATAAGCTTGTATCTAATAAGGTCGCCCATAGCAGGAGCAAGAAGTTCATCCTTACCCTTTGTCTTTAAAAAGTTATAGTTTTCAGGGTTTCCAACAAATAAATCTTCAAGCCCAGCTACAGCATAAGTATCCTTAGCCCATTCCTTTAAATAATCTCCAGCAAATCCTGAGTCATGGATTTTTCCACTTTTACCAACACACTTTCCATCCTTAATGTATTGATGACCTAATTTTTTAGCGTCAATATGTTTTATATAAGGAGAAAATCTTTGGTCAATAAGCTCAATAGCCATTTGCCAATCATCAGGAGCATTTTTAAAATCATTATGATTATTTAACTGAAAAGCCCAAGGAGCAATAGTTTTTGTAAAAAAGTCATTATTCCACGGGTCACAATAATTTAACCACAAATCAGGAGCAACCCACTTATCAGAAACCTTGCCGGGATACTCTCCTTTTACGGGTCTACTTGCTATTCTTCCACTTACAATAGCACTGTTATCACCTGGTCTATCCCAAGTTTCATATCTTTCTTTTATACGCTTAAAGGTTAAGTTTAATAATTGGTCTTCGCTTAAATCTCCTTTTGCTTGGTTACTTTGGTTTGCAAGGTAAATTGCTATTTGATGTAAATTATTTTCCTTCTTATAATCTACCTTATAACCCATGTTCTCTGCTATGAATCTTAAAGGTACATATGTTCTGTCCCCTCTTATTATTGGGGCTATTATACCTGTTTGGTCTATGTTTATTTCTTTTCCATTTAGGCTTGCTTTGGTGTTTCCTATTTGTAGGTTTAAATTCCTGCCTAAGCCTGAGTTTGTCATGGTGATTTCTTGAGTTTCACTCTTCCAGTCTACTTTAAAGCCCATGTTTTCTGATACTACTCTTAGGGGCACCATGGTTCTGTTTCCCTTTGCTATATATGGATAGCCTGAGTTTTGGTTCATTTGTATTTTATTCTTATTTACGGTAATTTTAAATTGTTGATTATCTTCTCCATATGTTTTTTCTATTATTGAAAATATAAGTACTGGTATGAGGATAAGTTTTAATATTCTTTTGTTCATTATTATCTCCTTTTTTAGTTTTTTTACAATTTCTTTTTAGTTTTTTTGCAATTTCATTTTACCATATCTAAAATAAAAAATCTCTTGTTTAATTTTATCATTTTTAAAATTTTAAATAAAAAAAAATAGCCATAAAAATTTTATGGCTATTGGCGCGCCTTAGAGGATTCGAACCCCCGGCCTTTTGATCCGTAGTCAAACGCTCTATCCAGCTGAGCTAAAGGCGCATATAAAAAAATGGAGCGGATGACGAGATTCGAACTCGCGACCCTCGCCTTGGCAAGGCGATGCTCTACCACTGAGCCACATCCGCATAAGTAATTTTATTTTATTGTTTAATTTTTATTGGTGGAGGAGAGTGGATTTGAACCACTGAAAGCGATGCTAACGGATTTACAGTCCGTCCCCTTTGGCCAACTTGGGTACTCCTCCATATGAAAAAATAATGGAGCTGGTGGGAGGACTTGAACCCCTAACCTACTGATTACAAGTCAGTTGCTCTACCAATTGAGCTACACCAGCAAGTTCCATTCTCTTTTCTTTGGCGACCTGGATCGGGCTCGAACCGACGACCTCCAGCGTGACAGGCTGGCATTCTAACCAGCTGAACTACCAGGCCATTTGGTGGACACAATAGGGCTCGAACCTATGACCCCCTGCTTGTAAGGCAGGTGCTCTCCCAACTGAGCTATGCGTCCTTATTTGGTGACCCTGTCGGGAATCGAACCCGAGATACCACCGTGAAAGGGTGGTGTCTTAACCGCTTGACCACAGGGCCTTATGGTAGCGGCGAAGAGATTTGAACTCCTGACACTTCGGGTATGAACCGAATGCTCTAGCCATCTGAGCTACGCCGCCTTATTAAAAAAAATGGTAGCGGGAGAAGGATTCGAACCTTCGACCTTCGGGTTATGAGCCCGACGAGCTACCAAACTGCTCCATCCCGCGTCATTTTTTTGTTTGGTGCCGAGGACCGGAATCGAACCGGTACGGTATTTTACTACCGCAGGATTTTAAGTCCTGTGCGTCTGCCAGTTCCGCCACCCCGGCCTGACCTCTTCTTTTGGCTCTCAGGGTGGGGCTCGAACCCACAACCTACCGGTTAACAGCCGGTTGCTCCACCATTGAGCTACCTAAGATCATTTTTTTATTTAAAAAATCCGGCAATAACCTACTCTCCCAGGCCGTTACCAGCCAAGTACCATCGGCGCATGAAGGCTTAACTTCTGTGTTCGGTATGGGTACAGGTGGATCC